>NZ_JBHUSE010000020.1:0-95527 GCF_042674585.1 Arthrobacter sp. NPDC057013 | reverse complement strand
ACCCGGGCCTCCAGCCTGGCCGTCCCGGCCAGCACATCCAGCCACGCATCCGCCTCATCCCGCAACGGATCACCACCCGCCCCAGGACCCACACCACCAACGGAACCGGCCCCGGCGCCGGCAGCCTCACGGACAAAACCAGCCAGCACAACAACAGAGGACTCCACGCCCTCCACCGTCTGCACCGCTGCCGTCGCATCCACACCCACAGCATGACAGGGGGCTACGACAATTAAGGGTGGCGTGGGCCTGCTGCGGGCCCGCTCGAAAAATATTCTTTTGAGTCACCCGGGAACGAGAACCAGGTGACCGCTCAGGGCGCTCCCAGCGCCCACAAGGCCCTAAGCTGCGATCCAATCGGCGGGTTGGGGGAGCGAAATGAAAAACCAAGGCGGCCAGCACCGCCCGTCGTGCGCCGCCCAAACGTCCCTGCTTTATCGATTGGGATACTGGGTCCCGGGATCGTGGCGGTGGGAGCAATCGCGGCCCGGCCGATCAGACCACTGGATGATGTACCGGATCTGAGGCAGGATGAATCAAGCGGGCGGACCGACCCCGTTGTCGCGCTTTTTGGTGCTGACCTGAACACGCCGCTTGACGGCCCTTGGTGGCGTTCCGCCCGCCCACTCATGCCTCACGAGCATCACAGCGTTGCTCAGGCGGTCTCCTACGCGGAGGATTCCTTCGGCTCCCTGGCTTCCTTGGGCGGAAGCGGCTGTGGGTTGAGGAACGCCCCGGTGATCAGCGGCGCCACCAGCCCCACCTGCCACGGTCGGGCACCGAGCTCGCGAAGCTCCTCGGCGATGGCGGCTTCACTGACGTCCGCCGGGGGCCGCCACGCGACGCGGCGAAGGAAGTCCGGGGTCAGCAGGTTTTCGAGCGGAAGCTTGAGCTCGTCCGCCTTCTCCTGCAACAGCGGCCTGGCGGTCTGCAGCCGCTCGGCGGCGGCAAGGTCGCGATCGGCCCACACCCGCGGTGGCGGCGGGGCGTTGGTGGGCAGGTGGAGCGGGGGCAGGTCTTCGAGCGCCCTGGCGGCGGCAATGCACCGCAGCCAGCGCGGGGCCTCCCGCTGGGCAGCCCGGCCGTGGAAGCCTTTGGTGCCGAGCAGTTGCGGCACGGTCGCGGGCATCGCCTTGGCTGCGGCGACGAGGGCGGAGTCGGGAATGAGCCGGCCGGGAGCCACGTCGCGCTTCTGGGCCAGGGCATCGCGTTCGAGCCACAGCTCGCGCACCGCGGCCAGCTGGCGGCGGTCCCGGATCTGGTGCAGTCCGGACGTCTTGCGCCAGGGGTCCACTCTGGGCGCTGCGAGCCCGGCGGACAGGATCGCGGCGAACTCCTGCTCGGCGTATTCGAGTTTTCCATCCGCTTCGAGCAGTTCTATGAGTTCCTCGCGCAGCTCCGTCAGGACTTCGACGTCGAGCGCTGCGTACCGGAGCCAAGGTTCCGGCAGGGGACGGGTGGACCAGTCGGCTGCCGAGTGCTCCTTGGCTAAACCGAAACCGAGCAGCTGCTCAATCACGGCGGCGAGGCCGACACGGGGAAGGCCGGCGAGGCGGGCCGCCAGTTCGGTGTCGAAAAGCTTATCGGGCCACATACCCAGTTCCGACAGGCAGGGGAGGTCCTGGCTGGCGGCATGCAGGATCCATTCGACGCCCTGCAGGGCATCGTTGATGATCCGCAGGTCCTCGAACGGCTCGGGGTCGATCAGCCAGGTGCCGGAACCTTCCCGGCGGATCTGCACCAGGAAGGCGCGCTGCCCGTAGCGGAAACCCGAGGCGCGCTCCGCGTCGACACCGGCGGGCCCCGTGCCCGCTGCAATTGCGGCGGCGCAGCGTTCCAGCCCGGCCTGGGTTTCGATGACCAGGGGCACCCCGTCGCGGGGGGAATCGAGATCGATGACAACGGGGACCCGGCTGTCAAAGCCTTCCACCGTTATATGGGGCGTATTTTCAGCAGCCGGAGCGCCGGCTGTGGTGTTATCCGGTTTTTGAGGGGTCATGATGACCCTAGTTTACCGGCAGCAGGCCCAAGGGCCGTCCGGAATGCCACGCGCCGCCGTCGGAACCGACGGCGGCGGGTGGCCAATGCCGCTGCGAATGGATGAAACAGGCCCGTGCGAACGCAGCCCAGGTGAACTCAGCTCAGGCGAAGAGGCCCTCCCCGATGAAGCCGCCCTGTTTGACGCCCGGCGGCACGGCGAAGAGGCCGGAACCCGTGTGTTTGAGATATTCGAGGGCCAGGATGTCCTGCTTTGCCATGGTCATCTGCATCGGCACGTAGTGCGTCCGCGGGTCCTTGACGAAGGCAATGAAGAACAGCCCGGCGTCGAGGTGGCCCAGCCCGTCCGAGCCGTCGGTATAGTTGTACCCGCGGCGCAGCATCCGCACGCCGTCGTTCTGGTCGGCGTGGGCCAAACGGATGTGGGAGTCCATCCCGATGAGCGGCTCGCCGTCGTTGCCCTTGATGGCGAAGTCGGGCGCGGTGAACTCCTTGCCGCCGGACAGCGGTGCACCTTCTCCCTTGGTTCGGCCGATCAGGCCTTCCTGTTCGCGGAGTGAGGTACGGTCCCAGATCTCGATGTGCATCCGGATGCGCCGCGCCACCAGGTAGCTGCCACCGGCCATCCAGGCCTCGCCTGCTCCGGATCCGGCGCCGGCCCACACGTGCTCGTCGAGCAGGGCCGAGTCCTCGGCCTTGAGATTGTTGGTCCCGTCCTTGAAGCCGAAGAGGTTGCGCGGGGTCTGCTGCGCGCGCGACGTCGACGACGTGCGGCCGAAGCCCAGCTGGGACCAGCGGACCCGGGCTTTACCGAATCCGATGCGGGCCAGGTTGCGGATGGCGTGCACGGCCACCTGGGGATCGTCGGCGCAGGCCTGCACCACGATGTCGCCGCCCGTCCGGGCCGGCTCCAGCGCGTCGCCGGGGAAATGCGGCAGATCGATCAGGGCGCCGGGGCGCTTTCCGCCGAGGCCGAAGCGGGCCTTGCCGTCCTTTTCGAACAGCGAGGCGCCGAAGCCAATCGTCAGCGTGAGTCGGCCGGCGTCCAGGTCCAGTGCCTCCCCGGTGTCCTCCGGCGGGGCGTCATACGGGCCGTCGACGGCGCCGGTGGCTCCGGTGGTCCGGCCGGCGGTCATGGCCTCAGCGGCGGCGGTCCAGTCCTTGAGCAGTCCGATCAGCGCCGCACGGTCTTCAGTGGTGACGTCGAAGGCCGCCATGTGGAGGCGGTCCTGCGCGGCGGTGGTGATCCCGGCCTGCCGGTCGCCGAAGAAGGGGATGACGGACTCGTTGGCGGCCGGCGCCGCCGCGGCCGCGATGGCGTCGTGGCCGAGCAGGCCGGCGGCGATGCCCGCCACCGCTCCCGCGCCTCCCGCGCCGGCCAGTCCGAGAAGTCCGCGCCGGGACAGGCGGCGATTGCCGCCGTCGGACGCCTCCGGTGACACTACGGCATCGTCCGAGTGCGCATCGGCCGGCGGCTGCCGGTCGCCGCCGAAGGGGCAGGCGCTCACAGCACCACTGCCGCGGTGAGCTTGGACAGCGGCTCGCCGAGGGCATCCACCAGGGCGCTGAGCTGCTGGACCTCGTCCTTGCTCAGCTCGCTGTAGTAGGCGAAGCCGTCGCCCTTGGCATGCTTCTTCAGCTCAGTCTGCAGGGCACTGAATTTGGCCTCGAGGTCCTTGGCCAGCGTGGCGTCCTTCTGCTCAAGTGCGGGCTTGAGGTTCTCGAACGCGATCCGGGCGCCGTCCACGTTGGCCTGGAAGTCCCAGAGATCGGTGTGCGACCAGATTTCCTCCTCGCCGGTGACCTTGCCGCGGGCCACCTCATCCAGCAGTTCCTTGGCACCGTTGCCCAGTTTGTCCGCGCTGAGCTCGACGGTGCGGGTGCGGGTGCTGAGTTCCTCGGTGTCGGCCACCAGCTGCTTGGAGATTGCCGAGCGCTCGGCGGCGGTCAGCGCCTTGTAGCCCGCCGGCGGGAACAGGTCCTTCTCGGCACGGTGCCATCCGGTCCACTTCTGTCCCGGTTCCAGGTCAGCCTCACGGGCATCAAGCTTGGGATCGAGATCCCCGAAGGACTCGGCCACGGGTTCGATCCGTTCCCAGTGCATGCGCGTGGCGGCGTACAGGCTCTTGGCCCTGGCGGCGTCGCCCGCGGCGTAGGCGGCGGCAAATTCCTTGGTGCCGGCCACCAGCTGCTCGGTCTGGTCCTTGACGTAGGCCGTGTACTGGGTGACTCCGGTGTCCACCAGCTTCTGGTGGCCGGCGCCAGCGGTGGTCTCCCTGCCGGAGTCCTTGACGGTGAAGTCGGCGCGAATGCCGTCGCCTTTCATCCCCGGCTTGCAGGCGGTGGTGTACTTGCCGGCCGGCGCGGTGAGCACCAGGTTGCGGGTGATCCCGGGGCCGATGTTCTCCACCTCGGCCACAATCCGCAGGCCATCTTCGGCGAGCACGTAGAACTCGGTGACCTCGGCGCCGTTGTTCTTGACGGCGAAGGTCAGGTTACCGCTCGGCGCTTCGGCGGCGGACACCTTGCACTCGGTATCAGTGCTGGTCACCTGGATGGGCCCGTCGGTGGCGCCGGTCGCGTTGGCGCTGGCGTTGTCGGTGCAGGATGCGAGGGCCAGCGGGAGGACTACGGTGGCTGCCACTACGGCGAGGCGGGCACCTGCAGTCCGGCGGGTTTTGGGCGAGGTCAAGCCTGGCATGGGGATTCCTTGGAGGTTTTGGGCTGTCGGGACGCAGCGGGGTTTGGGAGCGGTGTTAGGAAGCGATGGCGGCAGTTGCGGCAGGGGCTTCCGCCGCTGGCCGGGGCCGGGGACGGAAGTTGGCTCGGAGGTAGAAGAACATGGCGGGAAAGGCGTACAGGACCCAGGCGGATGCCTCCAGCCACGTGGTGGCGGGGGAGAAGTTCAGGGTTCCCTTCAGCAGGGTGCCGTACCAGGACGACGGCGGGATGGCGGCTGACACATCGAAGGCAAGGCTGTGCAGCCCCGGCAGGATGCGGGCCTCCTGCAGGTCATGGATGCCGTAGGCCAGGACCCCGCCGGCGATGACCACCAGGGCCACGCCCGTCCAGGTGAAGAAGCGGGAAAGGTTGACCTTCAGGACACCCCGGTGCAGCAGGTACCCGAGCCCCGCCGCCACAGCGAGGCCCAGGAGGGCGCCGAACAGCGGGGTTCCGGATTCGCCGCTGGCCTGGGCTGCGGCCCACAGGAAGAGTGCCGTCTCCAGGCCCTCCCGACCGACAGCCAGAGCCGCGACAAGCACCAGGCCCCAGGCGGCGCCGTCTGCCACGCCGTCAACGCGGGAGCGCAGTTCGCTGCCGAGCGTGCGGGCGGTGCGCGCCATCCAGAAGACCATCCAGGTGACCATCCCGACGGCGACGATGGACAGGCCACCGCCGATCGCCTCCTGCGCTTCGAAGGTGAGGCCACGCGGGCCGAAGGTCAGCAGCGCACCGAAACCTACCGACACGGCCACAGCGATTCCCACTCCGGCCCACAACCGGGGGAGCAGCCCACGCCGGCCGCTCTTGGTCAGGTAGGCCATCAGCAGGACGACGATGAGCGTCGCCTCGAGGCCCTCCCGGAGGCCGATGAGGAAGTTGGCTGTCATGTGAAGCACCTTCTGCCGGAGGAGCCCCTTCTTAGGCTCACCTAAGCACGGGACTTTACACGGCCAAGGCGATTAGGCAAAAGAACCGTGCCGTAATTACGGCGGAAATTACTCCACCGGTTGGGCCAGCACGGTTTTGGGCAGGAGAGGGCAGGGTTGGGCAGTGCAACTCAGGGCGGGGCGGGGCAGGGCTATGCTCAGCTGCAGCGCTGTTCGGGCTGCAGCGCTATTGGGGCTGCGCCTAGTTGCGGCGCCTGCGCGGAAGTGCGGAGACGCCGTCGGGCAGCGGTGGAAGGCCGGCGAAGGTGCACACCATGTCCGACCACGCCTCGAGGTGCGCCTGGACGTCGGCGCTGGCCGGAGTCCATGAGGCACGGAGTTCAATGTCGATCGAGGCGGGCCGGTCCGCCAGGGTTCCGAAGCTTTCCGACAGGATGCGGGTGGCCGTGCCGCCGGCCGCGCGGTACGGGGCGTTGTGGGTTTCCAGTGCTTCCACGAGCCAGGTCCAGGCTACCGAGCCGAGCATTTCATCGTTGCCCATCTCGGCGTCGAGCTGTGCCCGGATGTAGGTGACGATCCGGAATTCGCCGTCCCACACGGCCGAGCCGTCGGGGTCGTGCAGCAGGATGAAGCGCCCGGTGGCGAGTTCCTCGCCGTCGTCGTCATCGTCTCCCGTGGAGGTTCCCGAGGAGGTTCCGGCGGCGGCCGACCTGGCCAGCGCCATGGCCGCCGGGCCGTGGACCGGTGAACGGTCCCCGGCGCCGGCCTTGCCGCCGCTGGGAATTATGACTTCCGCACCGAGGGCCACGGCGAAGGGCGCCAGCCGGGCGGGCGCCGGGATCTCGTCGAGGCGCAGCTCGCTGCGGCAGCGTGCTTTGCGGAGCGTTCCCAGCGCATACAGGAAATTCGCGGGAACCTGGGCAAGTGCGTTCACAATGGCAGGGTACGCATTGAAAACCGCCGATTCCGGCAGGCTCGCCGCCTGCTCACGCAATCCCGCGCATGTTACTGGCCTGCCGCCTGGGCGGACCCGTGCCGGGCGACTTCGGCCTTGATGGCCGCCACGAAGGCATCGACGTCCTCCTCGCTGGTGTCGAAGGAGCACATCCAGCGGACCTCGCGGGTGGCCTCGTTCCAGTCGTAGAAGCGGAAGGACTCCCGGAGCCTGTCCGCCACCCCCATAGGCAAAACCGCAAAGACGCCGTTGGATTCCGTCTTCTGCGTGGGTTCCACTCCCTCAATCCCGTCCACCGCGGCCCGCAGCCTTGTGGCCATGGCGTTGGCGTGCTCGGCTGACCGGAGCCACAGGTCACCCTCGAGCAGGGCGATGAACTGGGCGGACATGAACCGCATCTTGGAGGCGAGCTGCATGTTCATTTTGCGCAGGAAAAGCAGCCCCTGGGCGGCCTCCGGGTTCAGCGCCACCACTACCTCGCCGAACAGCAGCCCGTTCTTGGTCCCGCCGAAGGACAGGATGTCCACGCCGGCGTCGCGCGTGAAGGCCCGGAGGGGTACACCCAGGTGCGCCGCCGCGTTGGCCAGCCGCGCCCCGTCCATATGCAGCTTCATGCCCTTGGCGTGGACGTGCTCGGCGATCGCCCGGACTTCATCCGCCGTGTAGCAGGTGCCCAGTTCGGTGGTCTGGGTGATGGAGACGGCCAGCGGCTGGGCGCGGTGCTCGTCACCCCATCCCCACGCCTCGCGGTCGATGAGCTCCGGCGTGAGTTTTCCGTCCGGGGTGTGCACCTGCAGCAGCTTGATGCCGCCCACGCGTTCCGGCGCGCCGTTCTCGTCCATGTTGATGTGCGCCGTCGACGCGCAGACCACCGCACCCCAGCGCGGGAGCAGCGACTGCAGGGACAGCACGTTGGCGCCAGTGCCGTTGAACACGGGGAAGCACTCGATGCCCGGCCCGAAGTGTTCCTCCATCAGCTCCTGCAGGCGGGCCGTGTAGGCATCTTCGCCGTAGGAAACCTGGTGCCCCTCGTTGGCAGCGGCCAGCGCGGCCAGCACCTCGGGATGCACCCCCGAGTAGTTGTCCGAGGCAAAGCCCCGCACCGAGGCGTCGTGCAGCCTGGACATGGTGCCGCTGCCGGCAGATTCAACCGTTGTAGTCATCTCGTTGGTCACGCTTTCAGTCTAGGTAGTTGGTGCGCTCTGTGTACTTGCAGCACTTTGTGCAGTTGCTGCGCTGGCGGGAACCGGGGCCAGCAGCAGCCGCTGCCCGTTCAGCTCCGCAGCCGGCTGGCTAAAGAGTCCGACGGCGGCCGCCGCCAGCTGCTCGACGTCGGTGTAGCCGGGGAACTTCCGTTCCGGCTCTTTGGTGCGCATGCCTGCGTCCACGAGCGCCTTCACTACGAGGACGACGGCGGCACTGTGCTGGGCGCCGTCGGCCCGGCCGGCGGGGGCTTGGCTGGGTGGGGCTTGGCTGTCCTTGCGGAAACCGTCCGCCACAGCCACGGTCCACGCCTCCGCGGCGGCCTTGGCCGCCACATAGCTGGCGACGCCGGCGGCGGGGCTGTCCACCGCCGTCGAGGACACCATGGCAAACCGCCCGCAGGGCGAGGCGGCGAGGTCGTCGTAGAAGACCCGGGTCACGTTCCGGAGCGTCGTTACGGCACTGCGCTCCAGGAAATCCCAGTCCTCGTCGGTCTGGTCCGTGATGCCCTGCGCGCCGCGCCATCCGCCCACCAGGTGGATGACGCCGTCGATCCTTCCGGCCGTGCGCGCGAGCTCCTGCTGCAGCTCGCGCACGGCGGCCAGGTCGCCGAGATCGCAAACGAGCGGGATGGCGCCGCCCGCCGTTTCCGCAGCAGCCTCGATGCGTGCCTTGTCCGAACCGACGCTGTATACGGCAAAGCCGGCCCGCAGCAGGGCACGGGCGGCCGCGATTCCCGATGGTCCGCTGCCGCCCGTAACCAGCACGCGCAGTGGGCGGTCATCAGTCAGGCCGGCGCCGGACATGCTGGGGCCTGTCATGCCGCCGTCGCCGCCGGACCGTCTGCCGGCAGCGCAGAATCCGTGCAACCGGTAATGCCCGCGGTGGATTCGATGACAGGGCGCATCTTCTTTTCGAGGGCCTCGTAGAACATGGACAGCGGGAATTCGTCGTCCAGGACCTGGTCGGTGAGCCCGCGCGGCGGCCCGTCGAGGGGGAGGGCGCCTGGCCCCTTGGCCCAGACCGAAGCCGGGTTCGGCGTGACGGTGCCGGAGATCAGCTCATACGCTGCCAGCCAGTGGGCGGTCTTGGGCCGGTCGATGGAGCGCCAATAGAGTTCCTCGATCCGGGCACCCAGCTCCACCACGACGCCGGCGACGTGCTCCCAGTCGATGGTCAGGCGGCTGTCGGTCCAGTGGAGGACACGGTGCTGGTGCAGCCACGCGAACAGCAGCTGGCCGCCGAGCCCGTCGTAGTTGCGCACCCTGCTGCCGGTAATGGCGAACCGGAAGATGCGGTCGAAAATGACGGCGTACTGCACGAGCTTGGCGTGCCGGCGGGCTTCCGGATCCGCGGCCTCGTCCTTTTCGATCTTCACGGATTCCCGGAAGGCCGTCAGGTCGCAGCGCAGCTCCTCGAGGGAGTACAGGAAAAACGGCATCCGCTGCTTGATCATAAAGGGATCGAACGGCAGGTCCCCGCGCATGTGCGTGCGGTCGTGGATCAGGTCCCACATGACGAACGTCTTTTCGGTGAGCTCCTGGTCCTCGAGGAGTTCCGCAGCCGCGGCTGGCAGTTCGAGCGAGGTGATCTCGGCGGCGGCCCGCAGGACGCGGCGGAAGCGTGCGGCTTCCCGGTCCGCGAAGATGGCGCCCCAGGTGAACCGCGGCGTGGCCCGCACGCCCACGGTTTCGGGGAACAGCACTGCGGAGTTGGTGTCGTACCCGGGGGTGAAGTCTATGAACCGGATCGGCACGAACAGCCGGTTCGAGTAGTCGCCCTGTTCCAGGCCTGCAATGAAGTCAGGCCAGACGACGTCGATGAGGACCGCTTCCACGAGCCTGCTGCTGCTGCCGTTCTGCGTGTACATGGGGAAGACCACCAGGTGCTGCAGGCCGTTCTCGCGGTCCGCCTGCGGCTGGAAGGCCAGCAGGGAGTCCAGGAAGTCCGGCACGCCGAACCCGGCCTCGGCCCAGCGGCCAAAGTCGCGGCACACGAGATCCAGGTATAGGGAATCGTGGGGGAATGCCGGTGCCAGCGCCCGGGTGGCGCTGACAAGGGCTTCGACGTGGCCCTCTGCTGCCGCGTGCGCGGCCTGGTCGGGGATCGAACCGTCCTGCACCTGGAGTTGCCGCAGGGCAATGGCCGCGGCCTTCAGACGCTGCCATTCCGGGTGTTCTGCGGAGATTCGGGCTGGTGCTGTGTGTACGGTTACGGTCATCGCTGGCCTCGCCTTTCGGTTATCTGAGCTTCTACGGCGAGCGTAGCAAGCAGACAGGCTTCCTAATCGGTCATAGGCGCGAGCATAAGAAACTATAGTGCTCGAGGCTGCCGAAATAACCCCTAGGCGCAGCGCCCGGCAACCTCAGGGGCAGACCTCAGGGCCGGGCGTCCTCGGCGGCGGGAACCAACTTCAGTGAGATGGAGTTGATGCAATACCGCTGGTCAGTCGGGGTCCCGTACCCCTCGCCCTCGAACACGTGCCCGAGGTGGGAGTCGCAGTTGGCACACCGCACCTCGATGCGGTCCATGCCGAGGGTGCGGTCATGGATATACCGCACGCGTCCTTCGGCCAGCGGGGCCCAGAAGGACGGCCAGCCGCAGTGCGAATCGAACTTTTCCTTGCTGGTGAACAGTTCGGTCCCGCACGCGCGGCAGTTGTAGACGCCGGCGGTGTGGGTGTCCCAGTATTCGCCCGTGTACGGGCGTTCCGTGCCGGCCTGGCGCAGCACGTGGTACTCCTCCGGCGTCAGTTCCTGCCGCCAGTCTTCGTCGGACCGGCTGGTGGCGGGGGCTGCCGCGGAGTTGGTGAGGTCGGATTTCTCAGGGGTGCTCATAGTCGGACTAACGCTCAGGAGTCCCCGATAAATCCCGAGCCGGCGTATAGGTGCAGTACCGGGAGCCCCAGCTTGTCCTGCGCCCGGTTGGCCCAGTCGGTGTGGAAGGTGTCCGACACGGCATGCGGCCTGGTGATGACGACTGCCTGTGCGGCCCCAAGCTCCTTGACCTTGGCCACGAGCCCGTTCACGGCGCCGCCGGCCACCACCTCACCGGCAACTCCGCCGCCGAGGCCTTCCAGTGCGCTGACCGAGGTGGCGAGCGTGGCGTCCGCCGCTGCCCGTTCCTCCGCAGGGTCCGGGGCATGGGAGGTCAACTCGCGGAAAGCCTTGGCAATATCCAGCATCGACAGGTTCTCGAGGAAGTCCACGAGCAGATGCCGTTCCGTGTTGGCCGGCACCAGCACAACCAGGGGCGCGTCACCCCCGTCCACCAGTCGTTCGATGTTCACGCGGTCATCCGCACCCAGCGGCTCTTCAGTCAAAATGACGATTGGATCGCTCATGGCATCAGCCTAGTCCCGCCCGCTACGGCCCGCATGCATTTGACGCGCACGCATTTGCTCCGCCCGCCGTCGGGCGAATGTGCCGTAACGGGCCGGATCCGTCAAGATGGGAGGCATGGATTCCGCGCAGGCCGCTTTGACAACCCAGCCCGCTTCCCAGGGCAATGCGATGACCCTGAGGGCGAAGTGGACACTCGGGGGAATCATCGCCGGCGGCAGCGCGGCTGCCCTGCTCGGTGCCGGATCATCCGCCCTCGCGCTCTACTTTGCCCGCCGCGTCCTCACCCCCGCCCGCGTGCGGGCGGCAGACCAGGAAATCCTGGCGGTCATCAGGGAAGGCCGGGATCTGCAGGTCATCCTCGCGGCCACACCGGAGACGACACATAACGGCGTGTACAGCCTCTTCTTCGACGCAGGTGCCGGGCACGCCCGGATCGGCAGGATCCTGTCCTATTCCCCGGCCGAGCGCACCGTGCTGCGCGAGGTGGAGGCCGTCTACAGCGGCGACCTTGAATCCGCGGGGCGCGGCTGGTGGGGCGGCGCCACGTACCAGCATCCCTCCGACGTCGGGCTGGCGTCCGAGGACGTAGCCATCCAGGTCGAGGGCGGGACAGCCCCCGCCTGGCTGATCCCGGGCGATGCCGGCGCTGAAACCTGGGCCATCATGGTCCATGGGCGCGGGGCCACCCGGCAGGAGTGTCTCCGTGGAGCACGCGTGGCCCACGAGCTCGGACTGCCCAATCTCCTGGTTTCCTATCGGAACGACGGCCTGGCGCCGGCAGCATTTGACGGCCGGTACGGGCTGGGCTCCACGGAGTGGCGGGACATCGACGCTGCCATCGCCTTTGCCCTGGACCGCGGCGCCCGCGAGGTTGTGCTTTTTGGCTGGTCCATGGGAGGGGCCATCTGCCTGCAGACCGCGGACCTGTCGGAGCACAGGCACGTCATCCGGGCCATGGTGCTTGATGCCCCCGTGATCGACTGGGTGAATGTGCTGGCCCACCACGCGGAGCTGAACCGGATCCCGTCGGCCGTTGGCAGGTACGGCCAGCTGATGATGGGGCATAAGGTGGGCCGCCGGCTTACCGGACTGGCTGCACCCGTGGACCTGAAATCCATGGACTGGGTGTCACGGGCCGTTGAGCTCCGGACGCCGACGCTCATCATCCACAGCGTGGACGACGAATACGTGCCCTACCAGCCGTCGGCCCAGCTCGCTGAAAAGAACCCGGAGATGGTCACATTCGAGCCGTTCGAAGGGGCTAGGCATGCCAAGGAGTGGAACGCCGATCCGGCGCGCTGGGAAGGCCTTGTCCGGGCGTGGCTGCAGCAGCAGCTGGCGCCGCGCCGGAACCCAGGCCAGCCGGAACCGGGTCAGCCTGCCCCTGTTTAGCCTTCCCCGGGTTTAGCCTGGTCCCGTTCAGCCCGGCTGGGAGCCTGTTCCGATCGTGGCTGTGACGGCCTTGGTGAGGCGCAGCAGGTCGCGGGGATCCAGTTCGATGTCCAGGCCGCGCCGGCCGCCGGACACCAGGATGGTGTCCAGGGCGAGGGCACTTTCGTCGATGACGGTGGGGGAGGCCTGCCGCTGCCCCAGGGGCGAAATTCCGCCCAGCACGTAGCCGGTGCGCCGTTCGGCCGCCGCGGGGTCCGCCATGGCGGCCTTCTTGCTGCCCAGCGCAGCGGCCATCGCCTTCAGGTCCAGGCTTCCGCTGACAGGTACGACGCCGACCGCCAGCTTGCCCTCGACCTCCACCATGAGCGTCTTGAAGACCCTTGCCGGGTCGATGCCCAGGACCTCGGCCGCCTCCATGCCGTAACTGGCCGCGGCCGGATCGTGGCTGTAGGGGTGGAGGGTAAAGGAAACGCCTGCCGCAGCCAGTACGGCTGTGGCAGGCGTTCCCTGCGACGTGTTCTTGCGCGCCATCCGGTCCGGCTCCTAGGCGTAGAGCCGGGCCGCGGCGGCCACCTTGCGCTTGATGCGCCCGAGCATCGCGGTCATGCCGCGCATGCGGAGCGGCGTGATGGCGCGGGTCAGGCCGAGCAGTTCCGGCATGTCATCGGGCACAGCCAGGATCTCCTCGGCGGTGAGGCCGTCCAGTCCCTCGTGCAGCACTCCGGCGAAGCCACGGGTGGTGGGGGCCTCCGGCGGCGCCTTGAAGAACAGCCGGAAGGCGGGGGACCCGCCGTCGTTCTTTTCCGTCTCTATGGTGAGGAAAAGAGGTGACTGGCATTCCACCACCTGCTCCAGCAGCTCAGGGTGGTTGTTCAGGCGCTCCGGAAGCTCCGGCAGGCCGCGGGAAAACTCCAGCAGGAGCTGCAGCCGCTCGGGCTCGCTCAGTGCCTGGAAGTCGTCGACAATCTCCGCAAGGGCGGTGGGAAGTGCTTGTGTACTCATCACTTCCAGCTTACGCAGATTGTCCCCGTTCGCCGCTTTTTTACGGCGGATTTACCGTGCGGCAACTGCCGGCACTGAGCCGCGTTCCGCGCCCTTGGCAATCGGGACGCGGACAGCGTTGCCCCATTCGGTCCAGGAGCCGTCGTAGTTGCGGACGGTTTCGAAGCCCAGGAGGAACTTCAGCGCGAACCACGTGTGGCTGGAGCGTTCGCCAATGCGGCAGTAGGCAACGACGTCGTCGCCCTCGGTGAGTCCGGCCTCGCCGAGGTACAGTGCCTCAAGCTCGGCGCGGCTGCGGTAGGTGCCGTCCTCTGCTGCCGCCCGTGCCCACGGGATCGACGCCGCGGTGGGAATGTGGCCGCCGCGCAGCGCACCTTCTTCGGGGTAGGCGGGCATGTGGGTGCGCTGGCCGGTGTATTCCTCGGGGGAGCGGACGTCGATCAGCGGCTTGCCCAGGTGGGCCAGGACGTCTTCCTTGAAGGCGCGGATCGGGGCGTCGTCGCGCTCCACTACGGGGTAGTCCGCGACGGCCGGCGTGGGGACGTCGGTGGTCAGCGCACGGCCTTCGGCGATCCACTTGTCGCGGCCGCCGTCCAGCAGGCGGACATCCTCGTGGCCGAACAGGCTGAAGACCCAGAGGGCGTAGGCGGCCCACCAGTTGGACTTGTCGCCGTAGATGACAACGGTGGCGTCGCGGGAAATGCCCTTGGCGGCGGCCAGGGCGGCAAACGCCTCGCCCTCCACGTAGTCGCGGGTTACTTCGTCGTTCAGGTCCGTATGCCAGTCGATCTTGAGCGCGCCGGGAATGTGTCCGGTTTCGTAGAGCAGGACGTCCTCATCGGACTCGACGACGACGAGCTTGCCGTCGTTAAGGGCGCCGGCATCGATGGCCGCAGCCAGCCACTCGGTGGAAACAAGCCGCTCCGGGTGCGCGTAGGCGGCGAACTTCTCGTTCTGTTCAACGGGGTAGGACATGCGTATGGCCTTTCACTGAAACGGTCAGGTCAGACCGCCGGGGGACGGCGGGTCACTGCTCCAACACTAGCCACGGGCCGGTCGGAATGCTCCTGTGTGTTAACAGGACGAAATGTGTGCTTGCTCACGGCGCCGCCGGTAGTAGGGGGCAGGCCGCGGGGCGGGCTGCCAATGCCGGTATTCTTGCTGGGGACAAATCACCAGCAGAATGGACCACCTTGGTACAGATCGAAAAGCTCGCCACCCGGACGCCGGCGGTGTCGGTGGATGAGCTCCTCAAAGGTTTCTACCCATCGCCCAGGTTTGGGCAGGTGTCCTTTGCAAGCTACCGGCCCGATCCCAAGCAGCCCAGCCAGGCGGCAGCGGTCACCGCGCTGCAGTCTTTCGCCGGAGGCGTAGGCGCCGGGGACGGCGGGGGACTGTTCAAGAAGCTGTTCGGCAAGAAGGACGCGACCCGCGCCGGCATTTACCTTGACGGCGGATTCGGCGTCGGAAAAACCCACTTGCTGGCCTCGCTCTGGCACGCTGCCCCCGGGCCCAAGGCCTTCGGCACCTTTGTGGAGTACACCAACCTGGTGGGCGCCCTGTCCTTCCGGAAAACAGTTGAGGCGCTGAGCTCCTACAAGCTTGTCTGCATTGACGAGTTCGAACTGGACGACCCGGGCGACACTGTCCTGATGTCCCGCCTCATGCGTGAACTGGCCGACGCCGGCGTGAAGCTCGCAGCCACCTCCAACACCCTGCCGGGCTCGCTGGGCGACGGCCGCTTTGCCGCCGTGGACTTCCAGCGTGAAATCCAGGTCCTGGCGGACCAGTTCGACGTCATCAGGATCGACGGCGAGGACTTCCGCCACCGCGGCCTGCCGGCCGCGCCCGCGCCGCTGCGGAACAGCGAACTGCACGCCCACATGAAGGCGGAGTTCGACGGCAAGACCGTTGCCGAGGATGACTTCGGAACGCTCATCTCACATCTCGCGGGCGTTCACCCGAGCCGCTACCGGAAACTGATTGACGGTGTGGACGGCGTTGTCTGGCGGGATGTGGAAACCATCACCGAGCAGGCCGTGGCGCTGAGGTTCGTGGTCCTCGCCGACCGCCTCTACGACAAGGATGTTCCGATCCTTGCCAGCGGCGTTCCCTTCGACAAGCTGTTCACGGAGGACATGATGACCGGCGGCTACATGAAGAAGTACTTCAGGGCGGTTTCCCGGCTCACCGCACTGGCCCGCGAAGGCCAGAACCACGAGCCCTCGTAATTTCTGCGGAGAAACGAAAGGTGCCGGCACCGCCTCTCGGCGGGACCGGCACCTTTTGACGTTTTGGGGCAAGCCCGGTAAGTCCTGGCTACGGAGCCTTCTCAGCCGGCGGCACGTTGTCCGCCGGTCCCTGGGTCGGCCTCTCATCGGCTTTGTCAACGAGAGTGGAAGCGCCAGCCTGGACCTGATCTACCTGGCCGGTGTATTTGCCGCCCGTCTTGGAGTCGACAAAATCACCTGCCTTGTTGATGCCGTCCTTGATGGCCTGCTCGTTGCCGCGGATCAGACCCTGAGCCTTGCCCTTCAGATCGTCAAGTAAACCCACGAGCACCTCCCTTCAATCGCGGAGCCAGTTCGCTCCTCCGCATTCGATCCTAGCCTTGAAGTCGGAGCCTGCCAAGGAGTTCTTGACAAATCTTGTCAAACGGTATGAGGGCAAGAAAAAAGCAGCTCCGGGGAGCTGCTGTATTTCGTGGGCGATACTGGGATCGAACCAGTGACCTCTTCCGTGTCAGGGAAGCGCGCTACCGCTGCGCCAATCGCCCGGAGCCGGTCAAACCGGCGGTATCCTGGGTTCGGATCCGTAAGGATCAAGAGAGCGGACGACGAGATTCGAACTCGCGACATCCACCTTGGCAAGGTGGTGCTCTACCAGCTGAGCTACGTCCGCATTTTGAAGTCTGGCCGCGTGGCTAAACGTTCAGCTACAAGCAAGTTGCCTTGCTCTGGTGGGCGATACTGGGATCGAACCAGTGACCTCTTCCGTGTCAGGGAAGCGCGCTACCGCTGCGCCAATCGCCCATTGCATCCGGAAACACCGGAAACCATGGTTTTCACCGAGGTGGGTACGGGATTCGAACCCGTGTATACGGCTTTGCAGGCCGCTGCCTCGCCTCTCGGCCAACCCACCGTGTAGGCCTCGACTCCCGGAATCAACTTCCCGGGATCAGAGCCATGACAGTGTCCTGCGAGCGGACGACGAGATTCGAACTCGCGACATCCACCTTGGCAAGGTGGTGCTCTACCAGCTGAGCTACGTCCGCATTTCGGAGCCGTGATTCCTTGCCGTATTCGGCAGTTCGTCGCGTTCCAACGAGTAAGAACTCTATAGGAGGTTCCGGGAAACTCCAAATCGAGTGCCGGGGACATGGCCGGGGAAGCCGTACTTCCTTGAATTCTAGGGAAATTTTCGAATTACAGTGGTGTAGTTTCCGCGGCCAGGGCCGGCTGGTTCTGCTGGCGTCCCGGCCTTGGACGTTCCCCGGGCACCTCACTTGGCTGACCTTTTCCGGGGGTCCATGCGCCGATTTCCGTTTACCCCCAAACGTCCGCTAGCATTCAAATGCATCGGGGCGATTGGCGCAGTGGTAGCGCGCTTCGTTCACACCGAAGAGGTCACTGGTTCGAACCCAGTATCGCCCACCGATGGAAAGTCCGTTCAGCCCAGGAGATAAAACTGGGAGGGGCGGGCTTTTCTGTTTCCGCATCAATGTCTGACCCCCGTGAAAGAGTCTCACCATGACCGCTCCACTCCTTGCCCACGCCACGGAATATGGCCGCATGTATGCCCGCTCCACCACGGAGCAGTTCACGGTTCCCTCCATTACCACCGTGATCGGGCAACAGGCCCACGGGCTGGACGGCTGGTTCGGCTACATGGGCGCCAGCAGCCTGGCCAAGGATCCCTCCCTGCCCGAGATCCTGGGCAGCCCCGCGCGGGTGCGGCAGGCGGTGAACCGTGCGGCCAAGGCGGCCGAAACCTACCGGGACGAGGCAGCGCAGCGCGGGGACCGGGTGCATTATTACTGCGAGCAGGTGGCACTGCGGGCGCTCGGCCGGCCGCACCAGATGAAGGAGGCCCGCGAAGCGCTGGCCTCCAACGGCGAGGAAGCCTTCGCCGCCCGCTTCGACGAGTGGTGGGAGCTGTTCCGGGTGGAGCCGATCGCTCCGGAGATCACTGTGTGGAACAAGACCGTGGGATACGCAGGAACACTGGACCTGGTCGCAAAGATCAACGGACGCACCTGCCTCATCGACTACAAGACCAAGGGAACGACGCGCGACGGCCAGGTCAAGCCCCTCGACGACAAGGTGGTCATGCAGCTTGTTGCCGGGATGAAGGCGGAGGAAAGCCTGGTGGATCCGGTGGCAGGGGAGTGGGAGCCGTGGCAGCACGGCGATGGCCCGGTGCTGCTCGCCGTCGCGATCGGTGAAACCGAAGTCCGGCCAGTCCGTGCCAATCCCGAAGTCCTGAAGCACCACTGGTGGAAGTTCTGCGCCCTGCGCCGGGTATGGGAAATGTCCGCGGACACCGTCAGCGCCGGACCCGCGCTGCTGCCGTTGGCGCCGCCGGTCTATTCCTGAGAGCAACTAAACTGGACTGGATCCTGTACCCGTTCACCGTGAGGAAATGACTGCACATGGCAATTCTGAATATCCGTATCATCGGCGACCCCGTGCTGCGCACGGTTGCCGACCCTGTCACGGATTTCGGGCCGGAGCTGGCCAGGCTCGTTGCCGACATGACCGAAACGATGGAGGACGTGGAGGGTGCAGGCCTGGCCGCACCCCAGATCGGGGTCAGCCTCCGGGTTTTTACCTACCGGATCGGCGGCGTCGAGGGCCACATTGTCAACCCGGTGCTGGAAAACAGCGAGGACTTCCAGCCGGATGAGGTGGAGGGGTGCCTCTCGATTCCGGGCCTGGGCTTCCCGGTCCGCCGCTACCGCAGCACCCGGGTGACCGGCCTCGACATGAACGGCAACCCTGTCTCGGTGGAGGCGGAGGGCATGCTTGCCCGCTGCTTCCAGCACGAAACCGACCATCTTGACGGCATCCTGTTTACCGACCGGCTCGAAGGCGAGGACCGCAAGGCCGCCCTGCGTTCCATCCGCAATGCGAACTACGACTCCATCACCGAACAGACCACCGCCAAGCGCGCCAAGACCGTCGGCTCCAGCTTTGGCGGCGGCAGCTTTGGGGCGGCAACGTCCGGATCCGGCAGCTTCGGCGCTCCCGGATGAGGGTCCTCTTTGCTGGAACACCGTCCGTAGCTGTCCCCTCCCTGGATGCGCTGGTGGCCGCCGGTTTCGAAATCGTCGCGGTGCTGACCAGGCCGGACGCGCCGGTGGGACGCAAACGTGTCCTCACGCCGTCGCCCGTTGCCGCCCGGGCCGCCGAGCTCGGCATCGACATCATCCACGCGTCCCGGGTGGACGCAGCCGTGACCGAACGCATCGCCGAAGCCCGTCCCGATGTGGCGGCGATCGTCGCCTACGGCGGGCTTGTGCCCCGGGCGGCACTGGACATTCCGCGGCACGGCTGGATCAACCTGCACTTCTCACTGCTGCCGGCCTGGCGCGGGGCGGCGCCGGTGCAGCGGTCCGTCATCGCCGGTGACGACATCACCGGTGCCGTGACTTTCCAGCTGGAGGAGGGGCTCGACACCGGTCCCGTCATCGGCACCCTGACAGAAGCCGTGGGTCCGGACGACACCTCCGGGGCGCTGCTTGAACGGCTGTCCCACAGCGGCGCCGTCCTGCTTGCGCAGACCCTGTCCGCCGTCGGATCCGGCGCCGCGTCGCCGGTTCCCCAACAGGGAGAAGTGAGCCTGGCGCCCAAGCTGACCATCGACGACGGCCGCATCGACTGGTCGGAGCCGGCCCTGTCCGTAGGCCGCCGCGCACGCGGTGTAACACCCGAACCGGGGGCCTGGACCATCCTTGACGGCCAGCGGCTGAAGCTTGAACCGGTGCGGCTCCGTCCAGATGTGACAGACATTCGGCCAGGACAACTGGCCCTGGCCGGCAAGAGCGTGGTGGTGGGCACCGGTTCGCACGCCGTCGAACTCACCAAGGTGCAGCCTGCCGGCAAGAAAATGATGGCCGCAGCCGACTGGGCGCGCGGCCAGTCCTCCCTCGAAAGCGTGGTATTCCAATGAGTGACTCGGGCAGAAGCGGATCCGGGCAGGGGCGGTCAAGCCGCGGCGGCCAGCGCGGTTCAGGAGACCAGCGCGGTTCAGGAGACCAGCGCGGTTCGGGTGCCGGCGGTTCCGGTACGGGCGGCTCCGACCAGCGCCGCGGCGGGGGCGGCGCCAGCCGCCGCAACGCCCAGGGCAGGGAGCGCAACCGCGGCCCGCAGCGCAACTTCACCGAGAACGCACCGTCGCAGCGCACCCGCAGGGCAGACCCCGCCAGGCTGGTGGCCTTTGAAGTGCTGCGTGCAGTTGCTGCCGAGGACGCCTATGCAAACCTCGTGCTCCCGGCGCGCATCCGGCAGCACGGCCTCGACAGGCGGGACGCAGGTTTCGCCACCGAACTCAGCTACGGCGCGCTGCGCAACCAGGGCACCTACGACGCCATCCTTGCCCGCTGCGTGGACCGGCCCCTGGACAAGCTGGATCCGGCGGTCCTGGATGCCCTGCGCATCGGCGTTCACCAGCTGCTGGCAATGCGCGTCCCCGCACACGCGGCCCTTGACCAGACCGTCGGCCTCGCCCGTGCGGTCATCGGCGCCGGACCGTCCACATTGATCAACGCCGTGCTCCGCAAGGTAACTGCCCGCGGCCTCGACGAGTGGCTGGACGAGCTGGTCGCCGGCGAGCAGGATGAGACCAAGGTTGCTTCCGTCCGCTATGCCCATCCCGAGTGGATTGTCCGTGCACTCCGGCAGTCGCTCGTGGCCCACGGCCGGCCGGTCGGCGAGATCAACGACCTCCTGGAAGCGGACAACGCAGCCCCCGTCGTCAACCTGGTGGCGCTCCCCGGGCTGGGAAGCCTGGACGAGGCACTTGAGAACGGCGCTGTCCCCGGCGAACTGGTGGAAGGATCCGCGCTGTCCAGCGGCGGCGACCTCGGCCGGCTGGAGTCCGTCCGGTCCGGGACCACGCGGGTGCAGGACGTTGGTTCCCAGCTGGTGGCCCGGGCCCTGGCGGCCGCAAGCCTCGAGGCAGGAATTGGCAGCGGCACCGAAGAAAACACCGGGGAAACCTGGCTCGATCTCTGCGCCGGACCGGGCGGCAAGGCAGCCCTGCTGGGCGCGCTGGCGAACGAACGCGGAGCCACGCTGCTGGCCAACGAGCCCGCCCCGCACCGGGCCAAACTGGTCAGCCAGGCACTGTCCGCGGTTCCGTCGGACGTCTGGACCGTTCGGACCGGCGACGGCCGCGAGGTCGGGTCCGAGCAGCCGGCGGCCTTTGACCGTGTGCTCGTCGACGTGCCCTGCAGCGGACTCGGCGCCTTGCGCCGCCGGCCCGAGTCCCGCTGGCGCCGCACCCCCAAGGACCTTTCCGACCTGGGACCGCTGCAGCGCGAACTGCTGAACTCTGCCCTGGCGGCCGTCCGGCCCGGCGGCGTGGTGGCCTACGTGACCTGTTCGCCGCACCCGGCCGAAACCACCGCGGTGGTCAGCGACGCGCTGCGCAAGCGGGACGACCTGGAACTCCTGGACGCCGGCAGCGTCCTGGACTCCGTCAGCCTCGGCGGCGGCCTGGGTGCTGGTCACGGGAAGACCGCGCAGCTGTGGCCGCACGTCCACAGCACGGATGCCATGTTCCTCGCCCTGATCCGCCGCAAGAGCTGAGTTCCGCCGCGCGCGCTGACGTTCCCGCAGGCGCTGAGTTCCCACTGACTGACCCCATATCCCGGACTTCCGTCCCGCGAAAGGACCCCGCATGACGCAGTGCTGCATCAACCCGAGCATCCTCTCCGCCGACTTCGTGAACCTCGAAGCCGAGCTGCAGAAAATCAGCAACGCCGATTCCGTGCATGTGGATGTGATGGACAACCACTTTGTCCCCAACCTCACCCTGGGGCTTCCCGTGGTCCAGCGGATCCAGGCGGTCAGCCCGGTTCCGCTGGACGCCCACCTCATGATTTCCGACGCCGACCGCTGGGCACCCGGTTACGCGGATGCCGGCATTGCTTCCGTGACGTTCCATGCCGAGGCGTCGATCGCGCCGGTCAAGCTCGCCCGTGAGCTGCGGGCCCGGGGTTCGAAGGCCGGGATGGCGCTGCGTCCCGCTACGGCGGTGGATCCGTACCTGGACATGCTTCCGGAGCTGGACATGCTGCTGATCATGACCGTGGAGCCCGGCTTTGGCGGGCAGGCATTCCTTGACCTGACGCTGCCCAAGATCCGCCGCGCCCGCGCGGCGATCGAAGGAGCAGGCGTGAACGTGGCCATCCAGGTGGACGGCGGAATCACCGAGGAAACGATCGTCCGTGCCGCGGAAGCCGGCGCGAATGTCTTTGTCGCCGGCTCGGCCGTTTACGGGGCTGCGGATCCGTCCGGCGCCATCGACCGGCTGCGCAAGGCCGGCAGCCTCTAGCCACAGGAACAGGTTCCTGCCATCCGGGGCACCGTCATGGAGGCCGCAACCGGTCTCCGTGACGGCCCCATGACGGTTTGTAGCGGGAATAGCCTGGGCACCCGCCAAGTTGTGTCAGAATAGCAACACACAATACGTGCTCCGGGGTCGGTGTAAGTCCGAACCGGCGGTGATAGTCCGCGACCCGCGAGCCGGCGTTTCCCTTTTGGAAGCCCGGCGGACGGTTGAACCGGTGAAATTCCGGTACCGACAGTTATAGTCTGGATGAGAGAAGCACGTACAGCTGTACTTGTGGCGTTCCACAACGCCGCTGCGTTTCGCTGTCGTATACCCCGGAGCAGTCTCGGCTCTTGAGGGAAGGAACGACACGTACGCATGGACATCCTGCGTTGGCTCTTCGAGGCCCAGATCCCTGTGGGGGGATCGGTGCTTATTCTCCGTGAAGTGCTGGGAAACATCTTTGGCCTGGCCAGTGCCCTCGGCGGCATGCGGCGCAAGGTCTGGGCATGGCCGGTGGGCATCGCCGGCAACCTGCTCCTCCTGACAGTCTTTCTGGGCAACGTCTTCGGCTCCGCCACGCCCGCCACGCTGTGGGGACAGGCCGGCCGGCAGGTCATGTTCATCATGGTGGCCGTCTACGGCTGGAAGCGCTGGCAGCAGAGCCGCCGGGCGGCAGGATCCTCTACGGCGATCACGCCCGCCTGGGCCAGCGCCAGGACCCGCGTGGCGCTGGTGCTCGCGCTGGTGGCCGGAACGGCCGCCCTCACCCCGCTCTTCGACTCCCTGGGCTCCTACCCGCCGGTGTGGGCCGATGCCTGGACCTTCATGGGCTCGCTCCTGGCCACCTACGGCATGGCCCGCGGCTGGACCGAGTTCTGGCTGGTCTGGGTGGCCGTGGACGTGGTGGGGGTTCCGCTGCTCTTCAGCGCCGGGTACTTCGCCAGCGCCTTCATGTACCTCTTCTACGGCTTCTTCACCCTGGCCGGCTTCATTGTCTGGTGGCGGGCATCCCGGACCCTGGCCCAGGCTGACCCCTCGACCGTCGCTGACCTCTCGACTGTCGCTGAGCCCTCGACCGTCAAGGTTGAGACAGCCTTCCCGGACCCGGCGGTGTCCAAGTGACTGCCGCCCAGACGCCGGTAACGGCCTTCAGCGCCGCTGAAACAGCCGCCATGGACACGGCCCTGGAAGCCGCCCTGCAGGGGCCCCGGGGCGCCAATCCGCTGGTGGGCGCCGTCGTCGTCGGACCTGACGGACGGCAGCTGGCCACGGGCTACCACCGCGGAGCCGGCACCGCGCACGCCGAAGCCGACGCGATAGCGGCGGCGGTCAGCTCCGGCGTCGACCTTCACGGGACCACCATGGTGGTCACCCTCGAGCCCTGCAACCACGTGGGCCGCACGGGACCGTGCGCCCGGGCCATCGTCGACGCCGGGATAGCGAACGTCGTCTACGCCGTCGACGACCCCCACGATCCCGCCGCGGGGGGCGCTGCCACCCTGCGGGCTGCGGGAGTCAGCGTGCGCAGCGGACTTGCAGCGGAGCGTGCGCTGGAGCTGAACCGGCGCTGGTTCCAGGCCGTCGACGCCAAGCGCCCGTTCGTCACCCTGCACATCGCCCAGACGCTGGACAGCCGGATCGCGGCCGAGGACGGAACCAGCCAGTGGATTTCCAGCCCGGAATCGCTGGCGGACAACCACGGCATCCGGAACAGGATCGACGCCATCCTCGTGGGGACGCAGACCGTCCTGGTGGACAACCCCCGCCTGACAGCCCGCGACGCCAACGGCGAAACCACCGGAAAGCAGCCGCTGCGCGCGGTCATGGGACTCCGCGACGTGCCGGCGGACGCCGCCGTACGCGGCGACGACGGCAAGGTCATGCACCTTCCCACCCGGGACCCGCACGAGGCTTTGGCCATGCTGTTCGCGGCCGGGACCCGGCACGTCATGGTGGAGGGCGGATCGCGGATCCTCAGCGCCTTCCTGGCCGAGGGCCTCGTGGACGAGCTCATCGTCTACCTGGCGCCCACGCTGCTGGGCTCCGGAACGCCGGCCCTCAACGGCCTGGGCATCGGAACGCTCGCGGCGGCGCAACGCTGGGAATGGGATGCCGCGTCCGGCGGCGCGGTCCGGTACCTCGGCAGGGACCTTCGCCTTCACCTCCTGCCGGAGGAAGCCAGCGGGGCCCAGCCAACAGCAACACAATCAACGTCAACCGATTCACTATCTGTCCGCACAGGAGCGGACACAGCCATGGGAGGCTACTGATGTTCACCGGAATTATCGCCGAACAGGGAAAGGTCCTGTCCGTGGACCGGAACGGGGACACAAGCGCAACGCTGCGCCTGCACGCCCCCGGAACCGCTGAAGGGCTGCCGCTGGGCGGCTCCATCGCGGTCAACGGCGTGTGCCTGACGGCCACGGCCATCGACGGCAAGGACTTCAGCGTCGACGTCATGGGCGAAACCCTCGTCCGCAGCACCATCGGCGAACTCGCCGCGGGCGACCCCGTCAACCTGGAACGCTGCGTCCCCGCCGGCGGGCGCCTTGACGGCCACGTCGTCCAGGGCCACGTGGACGGCGTCGGCGAACTGCTCGAACGCGAGCCGCAGGGAAACTGGGAACGGCTCCGCTTCGGCGTGCCCCAGCGGCTTGCACGCTACATCGCGGAAAAGGGTTCCATCGCGATCGACGGCGTCTCCCTCACCGTCACCGCGGTCAGCCCGGCAGCCGAAACGGCGCCGTGGTTCGAGGTGGGGCTCATCCCCACCACCCTGGCCGATACCGGGCTCGGCGCCAAGCCGGCCGGCAGCAGGGTCAACCTTGAAGTGGACGTGCTGGCCAAGTACACCGAGCGGCTGCTCGCGTTCCGCGCTGGCTCGGAAGTCGCTGCAGGTTCGGAGGTACAGCTGTGAGCGGCACGGTAAAGCTTGACGCGGCGGTTTCCGGCGCGGATCCGGCCGACCTGAATCCCGGCAACGTCACCCTGGACTCGATCGAGGACGCTGTCCGCGCCATGGCGGCCGGCCGGCCGGTGCTGGTGGTGGACAACGAGGACCGGGAAAACGAAGGCGACATCATCTTCGCCGCCCAGCACGCCACCCCGGCACTCATGGGCTGGACCATCCGGTACAGCTCCGGCGTCATCTGCGTGCCGCTCGACGGTGCCCGTGCCGACGTGCTGGAACTGCCGCCCATGGTGGAGGTCAACCAGGATTCGAAGGGCACGGCGTACACCGTTTCCTGCGATGCCGCCACCGGTGTGAGCACCGGCATCTCGGCCACCGACCGGGCACTGACCGCCCGTGTCATCGCAGATCCGGCCAGCGGGCCGGATCTGCTGACCCGTCCAGGGCATATTTTCCCGCTGCGGGCCGTTAATGGGGGAGTGCGTGAACGCCCAGGCCACACCGAAGCGGCCGTCGACC
The DNA here is from genome assembly GCF_042674585.1 of Arthrobacter sp. NPDC057013. NCBI lineage: Bacteria > Bacillati > Actinomycetota > Actinomycetes > Micrococcales > Micrococcaceae > Arthrobacter > Arthrobacter sp. NPDC057013. The sequence goes on along the minus strand of NZ_JBHUSE010000020.1, from coordinate 70,033 downwards.
TCTGCCGGCTCGCCGGCCTGGAGCCGGTGGGCGTGATCGCCGAAGTGGTGTACGACGACGGTGAGATGATGCGGCTGGACGGACTCCGGGTTTTCGCTGCCGAGCACGGCTGCCCCTTGATCTCGATTGAGGACCTGGTTGCCTATCTGGGAGCTGACAACCGTGTATCTTCACAGGAGAGCACTTTGGAAGTCAGTCCGGCCGGAGAAGGGGAAACACGATGACGGCATCTCAAACAGCGGAACCGAGCAGCAACGGCCGGCAGCCGCATCCGGTGAGCAGCGGCCCCGTGGTCCAGCTGCCCACGGCGTTCGGTGATTTCGTGACGCAGGCCTGGACCGATCTGGTGACCGGGGCTGAACACCTGGCAGTCAGCTCCCCGAATGCACCCAAGGACGGCAAGGCGCCGCTGGTGCGGCTGCATTCGGAATGCCTCACCGGGGACGTTTTTGGCTCCTACCGCTGCGACTGCGGCGAGCAGCTCGCCTACGCCCTGGAGATGATTGCCGAGAACGGCGGTACGCTGCTGTACCTCCGCGGCCAGGAAGGCCGGGGCATCGGGCTGGCCAACAAGATCAAGGCCTACGCCCTGCAGGAGGCCGGGTTCGACACCGTCGAGGCCAACGAGCAGCTGGGCCTGCCAGTGGACGCCCGCTGCTACAAGGCCGCGGCGCAGATCCTGGCCGAAATGGGCCTGCACGAGATCCGCCTGCTGAGCAACAACCCGGACAAGCAGAACCGCCTGGCCACGGCCGGCGTCAAGGTCGTCGAGATGGTGCCCACCGAGGTGCCGTCGCGGGAGCAGAACCTCAGGTACCTGCAGACCAAGAAGGACCGGATGGACCACCTGCTGACCCTCGACACCGAGACCGCGGGAATGCCCCGCACCGGCACTGACACTTTTGACCTCGAACAAGACTGAACGGACCACGAAGACTTTATGAGCGGACACGGCGCACCCCAGATTGACCTCACCACCCTCGACCCCGCGGAAACGTCGCAGCTGAAGCTGGCGATCGTGGCGGCCAGCTGGCACACCCAGATCATGGACGGGCTCCTGGACGGCGCCCTGCGCGCAGCCAAGGACGCCGGCATCAACGAGCCGACGGTGCTGCGCGTCCCGGGCAGCTTTGAGCTTCCTGTCGCTGCCGCGCGGCTGGCACCGCACTTTGACGCCGTCGTTGCCCTCGGCGTCGTCATCCGCGGCGGAACGCCGCACTTTGAGTATGTTTGCCAGGCCGCGACGTCGGGACTCACCGACGTGAGCGTCAGCACCGGCGTGCCGGTCGGGTTCGGCGTGCTCACCTGCGACACCGAAGAGCAGGGCCTGGACCGGGCCGGACTGCCCGGATCCTCGGAGGACAAAGGGCACGAGGCCGTCACAGCAGCACTTTCCACGGCGCTGTTGCTCAAGAACTACTAGGAACATTTCCCCAGTTCCGGGGCGGTGCGGGGGTGCGGGCGCAAGCACACAGCGTGTGTAATCGCTCACATCCCCGCCGTCATGGAACTGCCCGACAGGCGGGCCCGCGCCCCAAGCAAGTAGGCTGGAGGGCGTGAAGAATTTCGAGACGCTGTTCGCAGAACTGAGCGAGAAGGCAGCGACCCGCCCCGAGGGCTCCCGCACCGTCGCCGAACTGGAGTCGGGAATCCACGGCATCGGCAAGAAGGTCGTGGAGGAAGCAGCTGAAGTCTGGATGGCAGCCGAGTACGAATCCGACGAAGCCGCCGCCGAGGAGATCTCGCAGCTCCTGTACCACCTGCAGGTCCTGATGCTCGCCAAAGGACTCAGCCTGGAAGACGTCTACAAGCATCTCTAGCCGCCTCTGCGTGGCCCCGCTTGCCTGACCCAAACTTCCAAACCAGAAAGACCTCCTAATGCTGCGTGTAGCCGTACCCAACAAGGGATCCCTGTCCGAAGCCGCCTCCGCCATGCTGTCCGAGGCGGGCTACCGCCAGCGCCGGGACAGCCGCGAGCTGGTCATGGTGGACCCCGACAACGACATCGAGTTCTTCTTCCTCCGCCCCCGCGACATCGCCGTTTACGTCGGGCAGGGAACGCTCGACGTCGGAATCACCGGCCGCGACCTGCTGCTGGACGCGCAGGTGGAGGCAGAGGAACTGCTTCCGCTCGGTTTTGCCGCCTCGACGTTCCGCTTCGCCGGACCGATCGGCGACTTCAGCACCGTGGATGAACTCGAGGGCAAGCGCCTTGCCACCAGCTACGACGGCCTCCTGCGCGATTACCTTGCCGAGCGGGGCATCAAGGCGAAGGTGGTCCGGCTGGACGGTGCGGTGGAATCCTCCGTGCGCCTCGGCGTCGCGGACGCCATTGCCGACGTCGTCGAAACGGGCAACACCCTCAAGGCCGCCGGCATGGAGATCTTCGGTGATCCGATCCTCAAGTCCGAGGCTGTGCTCATCCGCCGCACCGGCGAGGGCGGTGCGGCCAACGGCACGGCGAAGGAAATTGACGTCCTGATCCGCCGCCTGCAGGGCGTCCTGGTGGCGCGCCAGTATGTGCTCATGGACTACGACATCCGCAAGGAGCTCGTGGAGCAGGCCGCCGGCCTCACGCCCGGCCTGGAATCGCCCACCGTTTCGCCGCTGCGCGACTCCGACTGGGTGGCCGTCCGCTCCATGGTGCCCAAGAAGGAAACCAACCGGATCATGGATGAACTGTACGACCTCGGCGCCCGCGCCATCCTGGTCAGCAGCATCCACGCCTGCCGGATCTGACCCGGTTTCCTTCCGACAGCCCACCCCAGCAGCACAACAGGAGAAGTCATGGCTGTAGCCGTCCGCGTTATTCCCTGCCTGGACGTTGATGCCGGCCGCGTGGTCAAAGGCATCAACTTCGAAGGCCTCCGCGACGCCGGAGACCCCGTGGAATTGGCCCACCGTTACGACAACGCCGGCGCCGACGAACTGACCTTCCTGGACGTGACCGCGTCCTCCGGCAACCGGGAAACGACGTTCGACGTCGTCCGCCGGACCGCCGAGGAAGTGTTCATCCCGCTCACCGTAGGCGGCGGCGTCCGCGGCGTGGCCGAGGTGGACAAGCTGCTGCGCTTCGGGGCCGACAAGGCCTCCATCAACACCGCCGCCGTGGCACGCCCCGACGTCATCGACGAAATCACCCGGCACTTCGGTTCCCAGGTGCTGGTGCTGTCCGTGGACGCACGGCGCGTCCGCCCCGGATCCCAGCCCACGCCGTCGGGCTTTGAAGTGACCACCCACGGTGGCCGCCAGGGCACCGGAATCGATGCGGTCGCCTGGGCCAGGGAAGCGGCGGACCGCGGGGTCGGCGAGATCCTGCTGAACTCCATCGACGCCGACGGCACCAAGGACGGCTTCGACCTCGAGCTCATCCGGCTGGTGCGGTCCGCGGTCAAGGTTCCCATCATCGCCTCCGGCGGCGCCGGCGAACCCGCGCACTTCCCGCCTGCGGTCCAGGCCGGGGCGGATGCAGTGCTCGCGGCATCGATCTTCCACTGGGGCCCGGACGACATGATGGCCCAGGTCAAGACGGCCATCCGTGACGCCGGCTTCGAGGTCCGCTAGTCCCCACCCCCGTTGCTTGTTACAGCCCTACTTCTGCTGACTGGAGGAGGGCGACGGCGTCCGGCTGGCCTTCGAAGGTGACCAGCGCATGGCGCGTGCGTCCGTGGGCGTGCATGAGCAGCTCGCCGGGTTCACCCACGATCGCCACCGAGACCGGCGCGCGCTTGGCCACGTGCCGGGGGCCGGAGGGGCTGACCAGGACGATGCCCAGGTCCACGCCGCGGTAGAGGATGGCTGCCCGCTTGACGAGCTCATCCCACAGAGCGTCCGAATACTCCTCATCGAGGGCGCGGGGTGCCCAGCGGTCAACGGCGCGCCGGACGTCCTCCGTGTGGACGAAATATTCGATCAGGTTCGAGCTCTCATCCAGTGCCTTGATCTTCATGGGCGAGAGGGCCGGCGGTCCCGCGCGGAACGAGTTCACGAGCTTGGCGTAGTCGTCGGCGGTCCTGAGCTTTCCGGCCAGACGCGCGGTTGCCTTGTCCGAAGCTTTGGACAGGCTCTTGATGATCAGGCCCAGCCCGACGGCAGCTTTCCGTTCACGCAGGTACAGGTGGGCTGCGAGGTCTCTGGTCTTCCAGCCCTTGCAGAGCGTGGGGGAGTCAGGACCGGCCGCCAGCAGGGTCTCGGCCAGGACTTCTCGGGACGGATCGACGAAATGCATCACTTGGAAAACTAGCACGTCCCCGGTGGAGTTGCGCAGTCTGTTGGTAACGGTGAATTTGTTCCGTTCTTCGCCATGCGGCCGCGCCCTTTCCGGAACGGGAGACGCTTCAAGAAACTCCAAGCTTTTTCCAAGCTGAGGCACCAAGTATTTGCAGGGGGAGTGCACGCAACTGGCTCCAGCGCATCATCAGACAAGTGTTGTCTGCTTCCGGGGGTGAGCCGGAAGGCTGCAGTGGGGCGAACAACAAAACTCCATCTGTGGCGTGAGGACAAACAATGAGCACTCTAAAGAAAATGGGCACACTCGGCAGCCTGGGGCTGCTTGTATCGGGCAGTCTGATTTTCGGCGGCGCCAACGCCGTCATGGCGGCGACGTGCAGGACGGGGCTGGCAGCCCCCACCAGCACCACCTTCACGGGGACCCTCGTGACCGCCACCAACTTTGAGGGCAACACCCTGTCGCCGTTCACCCGGAGCACTGCCGGAACCGGAACGGTGGCAGTGACAAGCCCCAAGGCGCACTCGGGAACATGCTCTGCCAGGATCCGTGCCACGGACACCTTGGGCTCGGTGGCAAACCTGCGGGTGGGGCTCGCCGCCGGGACCAAGCGGGCCAGCGCGGATGCCTGGGTTAACATCACAACTGGCGGCCTTGCCGGCAATAATGTGCCGTACGTCCGGTTCTTCTCGGGGTCGACGCGCGTGGCCGACGTCTTCCGCAACAACGCCAACGGGCAGCTGTGGCTGCGGCTTGCCAACCCGAACGGCACGCTCAGCTACACCAGGCTCCGGGCCGCCGCCGTTCCGCTGAACACCTGGCAGCATATCCGGATGCAGGTGCGCGCGGATACTGCCAGGTCCAACATCCAGATTTGGTTCGGAACCGTCCAGGTGTTCAACAGGACAGTGGGTCTTCCCTCCGCTACCCTCAGCAGGGTCCAGTTCGGCGCCGAGCACCCGCGACAGATGGGCGACAGCTATGTTGACGACGTCGTTGTGAAGCGTTCCGCCACCTGACATCCGGCGGCCACGCGGCCCGTAGGCGGCTCATTGCCCCTGCGGGCCGTGGGTGTGCCGGGGGAAGCTGATCCAGTACCACCGGGATGGGCACTAGACTTGACGTGATGTCTGAGCAGCCCGCCCCCAGCCCCGCCCCCGCCTCAACCGCCGGCGCACCTTCTTCCGATGCCTCCTCCTCCGTTGCCGGTGAAAGCCTGTTGGCGGGGAGCCCCCTTCCGGCCGAGATCGCCTCGGCCCTGAAGCGGGACGGTGCCGGGCTCGTGGCTGCCATCGTGCAGCAATTCGACACCAACGAGGTACTCATGCTGGGCTGGATGGACGATGAGGCCCTGAACCGGACCATGACCACTGGCCGCGTGACGTTCTATTCGCGCTCCCGCCAGGAGTATTGGCGCAAGGGTGATACTTCCGGCCACGTGCAGTGGGTGAAGTCGGTGGCCCTGGACTGCGACGGCGACGCCCTCCTCGTGCGCGTGGACCAGGTGGGGGCAGCATGCCACACCGGTACCCGGACCTGCTTTGACGGCCGGGCCTTCGACGTTGTGGCAGGCCCGGCCAACTAGCGCCGCCGCCCCCACCCAACAGGCCTCCACGCCGGCTCAAGGCTGCAGGCCCACCCAACAGGCTTCATACCAAGAACAGACGGAGAACCAATAGCCATGCAGGACCTCGGAATCATCAGCCCTGGCCTGGAGGAATTCCGGGAACTCGCCGCCCACAGCCGCGTCATCCCTGTCCGGCTCAAGGTGCTGGCGGACGCCGAAACCCCGATCGGGCTGTACCGGAAGCTGGCGCAGGGGCAGCCGGGCACGTTCCTGATGGAGTCGGCGGCCGTCGGCGGTGCCTGGTCACGCTACTCCTTCATCGGTTCCCGGTCCCGCGCCACACTGACCACCAAGGACGGACAGGCCCACTGGCTGGGCGAACCGCCGGCCGGTGTGCCCGTGGATGGAAATCCGGTCGATGCCATCCGCGACACCATTGAGGCGCTCCGCACCGACCGGTTCGACGGGCTCCCGCCGTTCACCTCCGGCCTGGTGGGCTTCCTGGGCTGGGAAACCGTCCGCCACTGGGAGAAGCTGACCAGCCCGCCCGAGGACGACCTGCAGCTGCCCGAACTGGCCCTGAACCTCGTCACGGACATGGCCGTCCACGACAACATGGACGGCACGGTGCTGCTCATCGCCAACGCCATCAATTTCGACAACAGCTCCGAGCGTGTCGATGAGGCCTGGCACGACGCCGTCGCCCGCGTCAGGGAACTGCTGGCGCGGATCAGCACCCCGGTGGTGCAGCCGGTGTCCGTGCTGGAACCGGCGGCGCTGGATTTCGCCGCCAGCGTCCAGGAGCGGTGGCACGAGCCCGAGTACCTGGCGGCCCTAGACCGGGGCAAGGAGGCGATCGTGGACGGCGAAGTCTTCCAGGTGGTCATCTCCCGCCGCTTCGAGATGGAGTGCGGGGCTTCGCCGCTGGATGTCTACCGGGTGCTGCGCAACACCAACCCGAGCCCCTACATGTACATCTTCAGCCTCGAGGACGCCGCGGGCCGGCAGTACTCCATCGTGGGGTCGTCGCCGGAGGCACTGGTGACCGTCACCGGCGATGACGTCATCACCCACCCCATCGCCGGCTCCCGGCCGCGCGGCAAGACCGTTGACGCGGACAAGGCCATGGCTGAGGAACTCCTCGCCGACCAGAAGGAACGGGCGGAGCACCTCATGCTGGTGGACCTGTCCCGGAACGACCTGTCGAAAGTCTGCGTAGCGGGCTCCGTGGACGTCACCCAGTTCATGGAGGTGGAGCGTTTCAGCCACATCATGCACCTGGTCTCCACCGTCGTCGGACGCCTTGCACCGACGGCGAAGGCCTACGACGTCCTCAAGGCCACCTTCCCGGCCGGCACGCTTTCCGGCGCCCCGAAGCCACGCGCCCTGCGACTCCTGGATGAGCTCGAGCCGCACCGGCGCGGCATCTACGGCGGCGTGGTGGGGTATCTGGACTTCGCCGGCGACATGGACATGGCCATCGCCATCCGCTCCGCCCTGCTCCGCGAAGGGCGTGCCTACGTCCAGGCCGGCGGCGGCATCGTGGCGGACTCGAGCAACCCGGCCGAGGCACAGGAAACGGTCAACAAGGCGGCGGCCCCGCTGCGCGCTGTCCACACGGCCGGCTCGCTGCACAACATCAGCCCCGACTCCGTAACCGAGGCAAACTCCTGATGGCGGTTCCCGCAGGATCCGCCGTGCCCGGCAAAACGCGCCGCACGGTGCCGGGCTGGGCCCGCAAGTCCAGGGTGGTGCTGCTGGTCGCTGCGCTGGCGCTGGCGGCCTTCGGCACCACCACCCAGACCTGGCTGACGGTCCACCTGGACCCCCAGCAGCTGGGCCAGGCCGCCGGGGGCGACGGCCTCCAGGTCCAGGGCAGCAAAGCGGCCACCACGGTCACGGCCCTTGCCCTCGTGGCGCTGGCGGGCGGCCTGGCGGCCTCCATCGCCGGGAAGATCGCACGGTGGGTCATCACGGCCATCATCGTGCTGGCCGCAGCCGGCATCATCGCCGCCGCCGCCACCGTCCTCGCTGATCCGCTTGCCGCAGCCCAAGGCTCCATCGCTGCCGCCACCGGGGTGTCGGGAGGCACCGCAGACGTAAGTGTCAGCGCCTTCCCGGTGCTCGCCGTCGTCGCCGGTTCCCTGCTGGCCGCCGGCGGCCTGCTGGTGGTTCCGGCGGGGCGCTACTGGAAGTCCCGGACCAAATACGACGCCCCGGCGGCGGGTTCCGCAAGCGAACAGGCCGGCCCGGTGGATGAGATCGACAGCTGGGACAGGCTGTCCCGGGGCGACGACCCCACCTGAACCGCGGGTCATGCGGCCGCGCACCCCGGCCTCGATGCCGAAGGCCGCGGCAAAAAATGGCAGAATGTAAGCAGTATTGATCCTGAGGAGATTCACATGAGCAAAGCCACTGTTTCCGGTACAAAGCCCGCGGCCCCCAAGGAGCACCACGGCATCGACCACAGCATCGACCTGGGCCACGGCAACAGCCCGGCCGCCTGGACCTGCGTGATCGTCATGCTCATCGGCGCCCTCATCGCCTCCATCGCGTTCGTCATCGCCAACAGCCCGATCTTCTGGGCCGGCATCGCCGTCATGTTCGTTGGCCTGCTGGCCGGCTTCATCATGCGCAAGGCAGGCTACGGCGTGGGCGGCAGCAAGATCAAGAACACCGGCCACTAATCGTGACTGTTCTCGACGACATCAACGCCGGTGTCAGGGAGGACATGGAGGACCGGAAGCGCCTCGTGTCCCTCGCGGAACTGAAGGACCGCGCCCTGGCGGCGGCTCCGGCCCGTGACGCCTGGGCTGCCCTGGGCGGGCTGTCCCAGGACCGCGGCGAGCTCAAGGTCATCGCCGAGATCAAGCGCCGCAGCCCCTCCAAGGGCGACCTCGCCAGCATCGCGGACCCTGCATCGCTGGCCGTGCAGTACGCCGACGGCGGAGCCGCGGTGATCAGTGTGCTCACCGAGCAGCGCCGTTTCAACGGTTCGCTGGCCGACCTGGACGCCGTCCGCGCCCGGGTGGACGTGCCGCTGCTGCGCAAGGACTTCACGCTGGACGAATACCAGATCTGGGAAGCCCGCGCCCACGGTGCGGACCTCATCCTGTTGATCGTTGCCGCGCTGTCCGACCAGCAGCTGCGCGAATTCGGCGCCCTGAGCCTTGAGCTTGGCATGAACGTGCTGGTGGAAACGCACACGCCGGAGGAAGTCGAGCGTGCCGTGGCCGCCGACGCCCGGATCATCGGCGTCAACGTCCGCAACCTCAAGACGCTCGACGTCGACCGTTCCGTTTTCGCCTCGCTCGCCGGCAGCATTCCCGCCGGCGCCGTGGTGGTGGCGGAGTCGGGCGTCAGGAACGCCGACGACGTCGCGCACTACGCGGCGCACGGCGCCAACGCCATCCTCGTGGGGGAGGCACTCGTCAGCGACGCCACCCCGCGTGAGCGCATCGCGGAGTTCACAGCGGCCGGGGCCGCGGCCATCGCCGCCCGGGCCTGAGCTCCCCCCCAACCGTGGCACCGTCCGTCCGCACGACGTGCGGACAGATGGCGCCTGACAACAATAAGAAAAAGTGAACAGGATGGTGAGACTGATGGCCGACGCGCCAACAGCCGGCTCTGACCAAGGCTCGGTGGATGCATTCCTGCAGGGAGGCACCTCGCTGCGCCACGCCCCGGGACCCTACTTCGGTGCGTACGGCGGGCGCTGGATGCCTGAGTCACTGATCGCCGCCCTGGACGAGCTCGAGGACACCTTCGAGAAGGCCAAGGCCGATCCCGAGTTCACCGCCCAGATCGCGGACCTGAACAGGAACTACTCCGGCCGGCCCTCGCTCCTGACCGAAGCCAAGCGCTTCGCCGAGCACGCCGGCGGCGTCCGGGTCTTCCTCAAGCGCGAGGACCTGAACCACACCGGCTCGCACAAGATCAACAACGTGCTGGGCCAGGCACTGCTTGCCAAGCGGATGGGCAAGACCCGCGTCATCGCCGAAACCGGCGCCGGCCAGCACGGCGTGGCAAGCGCCACCGCAGCGGCCCTGCTGGGCCTGGAATGCGTCGTCTACATGGGCGCCGAGGACTGCCGCCGGCAGGCCCTGAACGTGGCCCGGATGGAACTCCTGGGAGCCACGGTCATCCCCGTCACCAACGGATCGCAGACTCTCAAGGACGCCATCAACGAAGCCCTGCGGGACTGGGTGGCCAACGTCGGCAACACCCACTACCTCCTCGGCACGGCGGCCGGCGCCCACCCCTTCCCGGCCCTGGTCCGCTACTTCCATGAAGTCATTGGCGAGGAGGCCCGCGCCCAGATCCTCGAGCAGGCAGGCCGGCTGCCGGATGCCGTCTGCGCCTGCATCGGCGGCGGCTCCAACGCCATCGGCATCTTCCACGGCTTCCTCGATGACCCGTCCGTGAAGATCTACGGCTTCGAGGCCGGCGGCGACGGCGTCGAAACCGGCCGCCACGCTGCCACCATCACGCTCGGCCGGCCCGGGGTGCTGCACGGCGCCCGGTCCTACCTGATGCAGGATGACGACGGCCAGACCATCGAGTCGCACTCCATTTCCGCAGGCCTGGACTACCCCGGCGTCGGACCGGAGCACTCCTACCTGGCCGACATCGGGCGTGTCAGCTACGAGCCCATCACGGACAGCGAAGCCATGGAAGCCTTCCGGCTGCTGTGCCGCACCGAGGGCATCATCCCCGCGATCGAGTCCTCCCACGCCCTCGCCGGTGCCATCAAGGTGGGCCAGCGGATGGCCGCGGAGGCAGGCTCCGCCGGGGCCGCCGACAAGATCGTCATCGTGAACCTGTCCGGCAGGGGTGACAAGGACGTGGCCACCGCAGCGGAGTGGTTCGACTTGCTGGAGAAGGACTCGGCCGAGGCAACCATCGGCAAGGAAGGGGAACAGCTGTGACCACGGCCCAAACCAGCGGTAAGACGGCCACCAGCAAGTCGGCCATCGCGATTGACAAGGCCCGCGCGGAGGGCCGTGCTGCCCTGATCGGCTACCTGCCCGCCGGGTACCCCAGCGTTGAGGAAACCATTGCCGCCGGCATCGCCCTGGCGCGCAACGGCGCGGACCTGATCGAGGTCGGCATCCCGTACTCGGACCCGGTCATGGACGGCCCGGTCATCCAGGCCGCCACCACCGAGGCCCTGGCCAAGGGCTTCTCTGTCCGCCAGGTTTTTGACGTGGTCGCCGGCATCACCAGCCAGACCGACGCCGCTGTCCTGGTCATGACGTACTGGAACCCCGTGGTCCGCATGGGCGTCGACGAGTTCTCGCGCCGCCTGGCCGAGGCCGGGGGAGCAGGGCTCATCACGCCCGACCTGATCCCGGACGAGGCAGCCGAGTGGATGGACGCGTCCGAGAAGTACGGACTGGACCGGGTCTTCCTGGTGGCGCCCTCGTCCACGCCTGAGCGCATGCGCCGGACCGTGGACGCGAGCCGCGGCTTCGTGTACGCCGTCTCCATCATGGGCGTCACGGGCGCCCGTTCGTCGGTGAGTTCGGCGGCCGAGGACGTCGTGGCCGCGGCCAAGGCCGCAGGCGCGGAACGCGTGTGCGTGGGCCTCGGCGTGTCCACCGCGGAGCAGGTCGCAGAGATCGCGGCCTACGCGGACGGCGTGATCGTCGGTTCGGCACTCGTGGCGGCCGTCCGCAACGGCGGCGTGGACGCCGTCGCGCAGCTCACCAAAGACCTCAGTACCGGACTGACCAGGAAGTAACGCAACCATGCAGACGTTCCTCACCGCAGCCGCTCTGGTACAGACTGGCCCGCTTTCAGCCGGTATGGTGCCCGCAAGCATCCCGAGCCCGGACTGGTCCGGGTTCGATATTCCGCTGCCGTGGGGATCGCTCCGCATCCACGCCTACGCCCTGTGCATCCTGGCGGGCATCGTGGTGGGCCTGTGGCTGACGTCCGTCCGCTGGGCCAGGCGCGGGGCGCCCGAGGGCAGCGTCTGGGACATCGCCATCTGGGCCATCCCGTTCGGCATCATCGGCGGCCGGCTGTACCACGTGTTCTCGTCCCCGGACGCGTACTTCGGTCCCGGCTTCGACGGCACCGGGGACCTGTCGCTGATCCCGCAGATCCAGCGCGGCGGCCTCGGCATCTGGGGTGCCGTGGTGCTGGGTGCGTTCGGCGCCTGGATCGGCTGCCGCCGGGCCGGGGTCAAGCTCACCGCGTTCATCGACGCCGCGGCCCCCGGGCTGCTGCTGGCGCAGGCCCTCGGCCGGTGGGGAAACTACTTCAACCAGGAACTCTTCGGCGGCCCCACCACGCTTCCCTGGGGACTCCAGGTGGACGCGGACAACGCCAACTTCCCGGCGGGCTACCCGGCGGACACCCTGTTCCACCCCACGTTCCTCTATGAATCGCTGTGGAACATTGCGGGGGTGCTTATCCTGCTGGCCCTTGACCGCCGGTTCCACTTCCGCCGCGGCCGGCTGTTCTGGCTGTACGCCATGTACTACACGCTGGGCCGGGTCTGGATCGAGGCCATGCGGATCGACGACGCCGAGCAGATCAACCTGTTCGGCATCACCACCCGCCTGAACGTCTGGACCAGCATCTTCGTGTTCATCGCCGCGCTGGCGCTGTTCATCTGGCTGGGCCGGCGCAAGGACGGCAACCCGGACAGCGTCTACCTGCCGGGCCGGGAGCCGGCCCCCGCTGTTTCCGCGGAGGCCGGGGTTCCGGCGTCCGTAAAGGCCGACGGCGGGAAGCCGGCTGCCGCTGGAACGGCAGTTTCGGCGTCGGGCCCGGAGTCGACGAAGGGCTCCGGTTCCGCTTCAATTGTGACCGGCAATCCGGTCCGTGATACGGACCCTGTTGTCTCAGATAGTGAATCGCGTGATAATCTCCCTGATAACCAAAACGGTTCCGGACTAGCTTCTGCCCAAACGGAAGCAGTCCCGGCATCCACCGGCGGAACCACAACCGCCGCGGAGTCGCGGAACGCCGGAAAGTCCGGTGGCACAGACACCGGGACCGCGCCGGAGGCCGACAGCTCACGCTAGAAGGCGCCGGTACCCAGGGCAGCAGAGAGTTACCGCTCGGAGCGCCCACCACCACAGCGTCGTGGCAGAGGCGACTCCGGTCAGCATAGAGCTGCTGGCCGGTCAAGCCTGGGGCGGGAAGCTGCGTAACTGTTAGTTCAGCACGTATGCCTGCCCTACAATTTCCAGTAAGTAGTAACACTTTGTTGTGCCCATCACAGTGGCGCTCTGAGTGGGGCCAACGTTGTCCCTTCCATACGCACGATCAGGAGGAAGGACGTCTCCCATGACCCAAACTCTTTCAAGCCCCAGCTGGTCCGAACCGAACCAGCCGGACGCCGCCATGTCGCCGTTCAAGCGGTTTGCGGCGCTCCCCGAGGCATCCGGGCTCTACAACCCGGAGCAGGAGAAGGACGCCTGCGGTCTTGCGATTATCGCCACCCTGCGCGGCGAACCCGGCTACGACATTGTCGACGCCGCCCTTACCGCCCTGCGCAACCTCGAGCACCGCGGTGCCGTCGGCGCTGATGAGGGAACGGGTGACGGTGCCGGCCTCCTGATGCAGGTGCCGGACGAGTTCTTCCGTGCCGTTACCGAGTTCGAACTGCCTGCCCCCGGCCAGTATGTGGTGGGCACGGCCTTCCTGCCTGCCGAGCAGCGCGAGGCCGATGCCGCCAAGGCCGGCATCGAGGGCCTGGCCGCCGACGAGGGTCTTACCGTCCTGGGCTGGCGCGAGGTTCCCGTCGTCGCCGACCTGGTCGGTGCCATGGCCCGCGCCTGCATGCCGTACTTCTCGCAGCCGTTCTTCGCCTCGGCCACCGGCGAGCAGCTGGACCGCAACGACCTGGACGGCCGCGCCTGGCGGATCCGCAAGCGCGCCCAGAACAAGTTCGGTGTGTACTTCCCGTCGCTGTCCTCCCGGACCATCGTCTACAAGGGCATGCTGACCACCGCGCAGCTGGAGCCGTTCTACCCGGACCTGTCGGACAAGCGGTTCAAGACCAAGCTGGCGATCGTTCACTCGCGATTCTCCACCAATACCTTCCCGTCCTGGCCGCTGGCCCAGCCGTTCCGCACCATCGCCCACAACGGTGAGATCAACACCGTCAAGGGCAACCGGAACTGGATGCGTGCCCGCCAGTCGCAGCTGGCCAACCCGCTGCTCGGCGACTCACCGGAAGAGCTGTTCCCGATCTGCACGCCGGGCGCGTCCGACTCCGCGTCCTTCGACGAGGTCGCCGAACTGCTCTGGCTGTCCGGCCGCCCCATCACGCACGCCATCATGATGATGATCCCCGAGGCCTGGGAAAATCACGCCACGATGGATCCGGCACGCCGTGCGTTCTATGAGTACCACTCGCTCCTGATGGAACCCTGGGACGGCCCCGCCGCCGTGTCGTTCACCGACGGCGCCCTCGTGGGCGCCACCCTGGACCGCAACGGACTGCGCCCCGGCCGGTACTGGATCACCGAGGACGGCCTGGTCGTCTTCGCCTCCGAGGTGGGCGTCATCGACGTCGAACCCTCCAAGGTGGTCAAGAAGGGCCGCGTCTCGCCCGGCAAGATGTTCCTGGTGGACACCGAGGCCGGCCGCATCATCGGCGACGACGAGGTCAAGGCCGAGGTCGCCGCCGCGAACCCCTGGGCCGAGTGGGTCAAGGACAACCTGATCGACCTCAACGAGCTGCCGGAACGCGAGCACGTGGTGCACACGGCCGCGTCCGTGAACATCCGCCAGCGCACCTTCGGGTACACCACCGAAGAGCTGAAGATCCTGCTCGGCCCGATGGCCCGCACCGGCGCCGAGCCGCTGGGCGCCATGGGCTCCGACACCCCGGTGGCCGTGCTGTCCAAGCGCCCCCGGCTGCTGTTCGACTACTTTGTGCAGTCCTTCGCGCAGGTCACCAACCCGCCGCTGGACGCCATCCGTGAAGAGCTGGTCACGTCCCTGACCTGCGCCATCGGCCCCAACGGCAACCTCCTGGACACCAAGCAGGTGCGCCAGCCGCAAGTCTCCCTGCCGTTCCCGGTGATCAACAACGACCAGCTCGCCAAGATCGCCAACATCGAAGACGCCGAGGGCAACCGCGTGGCCATGAAGGTCCGTGGCCTCTACCGCCCCGAGGGCGGCGAGAACGCGCTGCGTGCCCGGCTCACCGAAATCTGCGAGCAGGTGTCCGGTGCCATCAACCGCGGCGTGCAATACGTGGTCCTCTCGGACCGCGACTCCAACGCCCAGTGGGCCCCGATCCCTTCGCTGCTGCTGGTCAGCGCCGTGCACCACCACCTGCTGCGCAGCGCCAACCGCACCAAGACCGCCCTGGTGGTCGAGGCCGGCGACGTCCGCGAGACGCACCACGTGGCAGTCCTCGTGGGCTACGGCGCGTCTGCGGTGAACCCGTACCTCGCCATGGAATCCGTCGAGCAGCTCATCGCTGCCGGCGACGTGGTGGGCGTGACCCCGCAGGACGGGGTCTACAACCTGATCAAGGGCCTGGGCAAGGGCGTCCTGAAGATCATGTCCAAGATGGGCATCTCCACCGTGGCATCCTACACCGGCGCCCAGACGTTCGAAGCGCTGGGCCTGGGCCAGGAGCTCGTGGACGAATTCTTCGCCGGCACGCACTCCCAGCTGGGCGGCGTGGGCCTGGACGTCATCGCGGCCGAGGTTTCCGCGCGGCACCAGATGGCCTACCCGGAGGGCGGCATCGAGCAGCCGCACCGGCCCCTGCTGGGCGGCGGCGAGTACCAGTGGCGCCGCGACGGCGAGCCGCACCTCTTCAACCCGGAGACGGTGTTCCGGCTGCAGCACGCCACGCGTGAGCGCCGCTACGACATCTTCAAGGCCTACACCAAGGGCGTGGACGACCAGTCCGAGAACCTGATGACCCTGCGCGGTCTGCTCAAGTTCAAGGACGGCGTGCGCCCCGCCGTGCCGCTCGAGGAAGTAGAGCCGGTCTCCAGCATCGTCAAGCGCTTCTCCACGGGTGCCATGAGCTACGGCTCCATCTCGAAGGAAGCCCACGAGACACTCGCGATCGCCATGAACCGGCTGGGCGGCAAGTCCAACACCGGTGAGGGCGGCGAGGACGTGGACCGCCTGTTGGATCCGGAGCGCCGTTCCGCCGTCAAGCAGATTGCCTCGGGCCGCTTCGGCGTCACGAGCCTCTACCTGAGCAACGCGGACGACATACAGATCAAGATGGCCCAGGGCGCCAAGCCCGGCGAAGGCGGCCAGCTGATGGCCCAGAAGGTCTACCCCTGGGTAGCCCGGACGCGGCACTCGACCCCCGGCGTCGGACTCATTTCCCCGCCCCCGCACCACGACATCTACTCGATCGAGGACCTCGCGCAGCTCATCTACGATGCCAAGCGCGCGAACCCCTCCGCCCGGGTGCACGTCAAGCTCGTCTCCGAGGTGGGCATCGGCACAGTTGCCGCCGGTGTGACCAAGGCCAAGGCCGACGTCGTGCTGGTGTCCGGGCACGACGGCGGTACCGGCGCCTCGCCGCTGAACTCGCTCAAGCACGCCGGCGTGCCCTGGGAGCTGGGTCTCGCAGAGACCCAGCAGACCCTCATGCTCAATGGCCTTCGCGACCGCGTGGTGGTACAGGTGGACGGCCAGCTCAAGACGGGACGCGACGTCGTTATTGCCGCGCTCCTCGGCGGCGAGGAATTCGGTTTCGCCACGGCACCTCTGGTGGTTGAGGGCTGCATCATGATGCGCGTCTGCCACTTGGACACCTGCCCGGTGGGCGTCGCCACCCAGAACCCCGAGCTGCGCGCCCGCTTCAGCGGCAAGCCGGAGTTCGTGGTGAACTTCTTCGAGTTCCTGGCCGAGGAAGTCCGCGAGATCCTCGCGGAGCTCGGTTTCCGGAGCATCGAGGAAGCGATCGGCCACGCCGAGATGCTGGACACCCAGGAGGCCATCAGCCACTGGAAGGCCGAGGGCCTGGACCTGGATCCGATCCTGCACGGCCTTGAGTTCGACGACGACGCCCCGCTGCGGAACCTGACCGGCCAGAACCACGAGCTGGATAAGCACTTCGACCAGCGGCTCATCACCATGGCCGCCGAGGCGCTGACCGACCGTGCCCCGGTGAAGATCACGGTGGACGTCATCAACACGGACCGTTCGGTGGGCACCATGCTGGGCCACGTCGTGACCAAGACGTTCGGCACGGACGTGCTGGCCACGGACACCATCGACATCACGCTGAACGGCACCGCCGGTCAGTCGCTGGGCGCCTTCCTGCCTGCAGGCATCACGCTGCGCCTGTACGGCGACTCCAACGACTACGTCGGCAAGGGTCTGTCGGGCGGCCGGATCATCGTCCGCCCGGACCGCTCCAACGTGTTCCAGGCTGAGCGCAACGTGGTTGCAGGCAACGTGATCGGCTACGGCGCGACGAGCGGCGAGCTGTTCCTGCGCGGCCAGGTGGGCGAACGCTTCCTGGTCCGCAACTCTGGCGCCACCGCCGTTGTTGAAGGCATCGGCGACCACGGCTGCGAGTACATGACCGGTGGCCAGACGCTGATCATCGGCCGCACCGGCCGCAACTTTGGCGCCGGCATGTCCGGCGGCACGGCCTACGTGCTGGACCTGCGGACGGAACGCGTCAACAAGCAGGCCCTCGAGTCCGGCGAACTCCAGCTCCTTGAGCTGGACGCCGAGGACCGCGACATCGTCCACGGCCTGCTGGTCAAGCACGTGGAGGAAACCGAATCCCAGCTGGCGGCGCGTCTGCTCGACAACTTCGACGACACCGCTGCCCGCATTACCAAGGTGCTGCCGCGGGACTACGCTGCAGTGCTGCAAACCCGTCTTGACGCCATCGAAGAGGGCCTTGACCCCGACGGCGAAGAAGTTTGGTCTCGAATCCTGGAGGTGACCGGTGGCTGATCCACGCGGATTTCTGAAAGTACGTCAGCGTGAAACCCAGCCGCGCCGTCCCGTTCCCGTCCGCATCATGGACTGGAAGGAAGTTTACGAGGCCCAGGAGAAGGGTGTCCTGAAGAGCCAGGCCGGCCGCTGCATGGACTGCGGCGTGCCGTTCTGCCACCAGGGCTGCCCGCTGGGGAACCTGATTCCCGAGTGGAACGACCTCGTGTGGCGGGACAAGGGTGAGGAAGCGATTGAGCGGCTGCACGCCACCAACAACTTCCCCGAATGGACCGGCCGGCTGTGCCCCGCCCCGTGCGAGGCGTCGTGTGTGCTGGGCATCAACCAGCCAGCCGTGACCATCAAGCAGGTCGAGGTGTCCATCATCGATGAGGCCTTCGACAACGGCTGGGTCAACCCGCTGCCGCCGCACCGCCTCACCGGCAAGACGGTCGCCGTCGTCGGTTCCGGCCCTGCAGGGCTGGCGGCCGCACAGCAGCTGACCCGCGTCGGCCACACCGTGGCCGTGTACGAACGGGACGACAAGATCGGCGGCCTGCTGCGGTACGGCATCCCCGACTTCAAGATGGAAAAAGAGCAGGTGGACCGCCGGCTCGAGCAGATGAAGGCCGAGGGCACCCGCTTCCGCACCGGCGTCGCCGTCGGTACGGATGTCACCTGGGAGCAGCTGCGCCGCCGCTACGACGCCGTGGTCATCGCCACCGGCGCCACCGTGCCGCGCGACCTGCCCATCCCGGGCCGCGACCTTGAGGGCGTGCACTTCGCCATGGATTACCTGGTGCCGTCCAACCGCGTGGTGGCGGGGGAGTCCCCGGAGAACCACATCGACGCCCGCGGCAAGCACGTCGTGATCCTCGGCGGCGGCGACACCGGTGCGGACTGCATCGGCACGGCGCACCGCCACCAGGCAGCCTCGGTGACCACCCTTGCGATCGGCAAGCAGCCGCCGCTGGAGCGTGCCGGCCACCAGCCGTGGCCGACGTTCCCCACCCTCTTCGAGGTGGCCAGCGCCCACGAGGAAGGCGGTGAGCGCACGTACCTCGCCTCCACCGTTGAGTTCGTTGGCGAGGACGGCAAACTGACCGGCGTCAAGGTTGCGGAGACCGAATTCGTTGACGGCAAGCGCCTCCCCAAGGCAGGCACCGAGCGCATCATCCCGGCCGACCTGGTGTTCCTGTCCCTGGGCTTCACCGGCGCGGAACCGGCCGGCATCACCGAACAGGTCAACGCCGAGTTCGACGGCCGCGGCAACGTGGCCCGTGACGGCTACTACATGACTAGCACCGAGGGTGTCTTCGTGGCCGGCGACGCCGGCCGCGGACAGTCCCTGATCGTGTGGGCCATCGCCGAAGGCCGCGCCGCCGCTGCTGCCGTGGACAAGTACCTGATGGGCAGCACCATCCTTCCTGCACCTGTGGCTCCGACGGACCGCGCCATCGCCGTCCTGTAACGCGCCATCCTTCGTGGCGGCCGACCCGGGGAATTCATCTCCGCGACAACTTAACCAATGCAAGTGACAAATAGGGTAGGTATATGAGACGCGCAAAGATTGTGGCCACCTTCGGACCGGCCATTGCCAGCTACGAAAACACCCTCGCGGTGCTGGAAGCCGGCGTTGATGTAGCCCGCATGAACATGAGCCACGGCGATTACTCCGTGCATGACAACACCTATGAGAACGTCCGAAAGGCCGCGTCCGACCTGGGCAAGGCCGTGGCGATCATGGCCGACCTGCAGGGCCCCAAGATCCGTCTGGGCCGCTTCGTGGACGGTCCGCACCAGTTGGCTGTGGGGGACATCTTCACGATCACCACTGAAGATGTGCCCGGCACCAAGGACATCTGCTCCACCACCCTGAAGAGCCTCACCGAGGACGTCAACCCGGGCGACGCCCTGCTGATCGACGACGGCAAGGTGGCGCTGCGCGCCATCGAGGTGGACGACGTCAAGGTGGTCGCCAAGGTGACCGTGGGCGGGTTCGTGTCCAACAACAAGGGCATCAACCTCCCCGGTGTTGCCGTCAACGTCCCCGCACTGAGCGAAAAGGACGAGGACGACCTGCGCTGGGCGATCCGCCGCGGCGTGGACCTCGTTGCCCTGTCCTTCGTCCGTGACGCTGCCGACATCAAGCGCGTCCACGAGATCATGGACGAGGAAGGCCGCCGGGTTCCGGTGATCGCCAAGATTGAGAAGCCGCAGGCAGTGGAGCAGCTCCACGAGATCATCGACGCGTTCGATGCGATCATGGTGGCCCGTGGCGACCTGGGCGTGGAGCTTCCGCTGGAGGAAGTGCCGATCGTGCAGAAGCGCGCCATCGAACTGGCACGCCGCTGGGCGAAGCCGGTCATCGTGGCCACCCAGGTGCTGGAGTCGATGATCGACAACCCGCGCCCGACCCGTGCAGAGGCCTCCGACTGTGCCAACGCAGTGCTCGACGGCGCCGACGCGGTCATGCTGTCCGGTGAGACCAGCGTGGGCAAGTACCCGATCGAGACAGTCAAGACCATGGCCCGGATCATCGAGTCCACCGAGGAACATGGCCTGGAGCGCGTCCCCCCGCTGGGGACCAAGCCCAAGACCCGTGGTGGCGCGATCACGCGTGCCGCCGTCGAAATTGCCGACCAGCTGGACGCCAAGTACATCTGTACGTTCACGCAGTCCGGTGACTCGGCACGCCGCCTGTCCCGCCTCCGCCCGATCAAGCCGGTCTTCGCGTTCACGCCGGTGGAGCACGTGTGGAACCAGCTGGCGCTGACCTGGGGCATCCAGCCGCAGCTGGTCGCCATGGTGGGCCACACGGATGAAATGACCGCACAGGTGGACCAGAGCCTGCTGGACATGGGACTGGTGGAAGACGGCGACCTCGTGGTCATCGCTGCCGGTTCCCCTCCCGGAAAGGCGGGTTCGACCAACTCGCTCAAGGTCCACAAGGTGGGCGACCTCGCCGACACCCCGCGCGTCGGCGAAGCCGCCGAGAAGAAGGAAAAGCTCGGCCCGTGGCCGGAAAAGAAGAAGAAGAACAAGGCTCCGGCCGCTCCTGTTGAGTAGGTTGGCCTGAAGGGAGGACCCCCGTCACCGTTGGTGGCGGGGGTCTTTTTTCTTGTCTTGTCCTTCGTTGCACGGAAAGAAGGACCCCGGCGCGCTGCCGGGGTCCTTCTTTGTTCTGCTGCTTTTTCGGCGCTAGTTGACCTGGTTGATGATGGTCTCGGCCACTTCGCGCATGCTGAGGCGGCGGTCCATCGAGGTCTTCTGGATCCAGCGGAAGGCTTCCGGCTCCGTCAGGCCCATCTTGGTGGTCAGCAGGCTCTTGGCGCGTTCCACGAGCTTGCGGGTGGCGAACTGCTCCTGCAGGTCGGTGACCTCGGATTCGAGGGCTTTGATCTCCTCGTGGCGGGACAGCGCGATCTCCAGGGCGGGGATCAGGTCGGCCGGGGTGAACGGCTTCACCACGTAGGCCATCGCGCCGGCGTCGCGGGCGCGCTCCACGAGTTCCTTCTGGCTGAAGGCCGTCAGCAGGACCACGGGGGCGATGCGTGCCTTGACGATCTTCTCGGCTGCGGAGATGCCGTCCATGACGGGCATCTTGACGTCCATGAGGACCAGGTCCGGCTTGAGCTCCTCGGCCAGCTGCACGGCCTTCTCGCCGTTGTCGGCCTCGCCGATGACGTCATAGCCTTCGCCGCGCAGGATTTCGATGATGTCCAGGCGGATGAGGGTTTCGTCTTCGGCCACGACGACGCGGCGCGCCGGCTGGGACGTTTTGTTTGACTCCGTCGGTTCTGACACGGGATCTCCTTGAAAAGGTACGGCGGGACTATGACCATCTTAGTTGGGCCCCGCGCTTGTACTTGGATCGGCATGGCTTGTTGCGACGGCGGTGGCGCGATTCTGGGTTTTAGCCTATCTGCATGTAGAGTAATTCCGCGCACTGGTAGTGGCTGCGTTGATCACACTTCGCTGTGAGCCTACGATTGTTACTCCATGTACTCCGCGCCCGAGTGGCGGAATTGGCAGACGCGCCGCACTCAAAATGCGGTATCGAAAGGTGTGTGGGTTCGAGTCCCACCTCGGGCACAGTATTTGCGCAGGTCAGGGCATGTTTCCGGCGGAGGGTGTGCACAAAAGCTCGTTTTCTGTGCACACCGGGCCTAAAATTTTGCCCATGGCCAGCATTTGGGAGCGCAAAAAAGCAGACGGATCGACCTCGTTCACAGTCCGTTGGCGCAACCCGAAAACGAAGAAGCAAGAAGGAATCACCTTCTCGACCGCCGCTGAAGCCCAAACCCTGAAGCGGCTTCTGGACGCGAACGAGCAATCCTTCGAAATCGCGCAGCATGCGATGGTCAAGAACCAGACCAAAGCCCCAACTGTCGCGGCCGTCATTCAAGAACACATCGATTTGCTGGTGCGACCGTCCGTAGGGACGGTCCACACGTATCAAACGATGCTCAAGCTGCATATCGCCGACGTCATAGGGCACATCCCAGTCGACAAGCTTGACTATCGGCACGTAACTCATTGGATCAAGTCGATGCAGGCCAAGGGCAGGTCGCCTAAGACGATCAAGAACAACCATGCCCTGATCTATGGGGCCATGGAGACGGCTGTGATGCTGCGCTACCGGAAGGACAACCCATGCCAGCGTGTTCAGCTTCCGTCTAGCGAGAAGGCGGAGGACGAGGCCCGGTTCCTGACGCATGCGGAATTCGGGCTCATCCTTGAGTGCATGGGGGAACGGTACAAGGCATTTACAGAATTCCTGGTGATGACGGGACTCCGCTTTGGAGAGGCAACTGCCGTAACTGTGGCGGACGTCGACCTCCTGTCCAAGCCGGCGACGATCCGGATCAATAAAGCATGGAAACGCGGCACGAATTCGGAGTACTACATCGGCGCGACCAAGACGGGTGCAGGGAAGCGGACGGTTTCGCTCAATCCTCAGCTGGTGGACATCCTCGTCCCAATGGTGGCCAGCCGCCCCGGGACGGATCTGCTCTTCACGACCCCCAAGGGCGAGAGGATCATTCACAAGCTCTATTGGCATCACTATTGGGTCCCTGCAGTGGATGCTGCGCAAGCCCGCGGACTGACCAAGTCTCCGCGTATTCACGATCTGCGCCACACACATGCGTCCTGGCTGATCCAGGACGGCGTCTCCCTGTTCACCGTGTCCAGGCGTCTGGGGCACGCATCCACCCGTACCACGGAGCAGGTCTACGGCCACCTGATGCCGCAAGCTCTCCAGGATGCCGCTGACGCTGTAGAGAGATCCGCCGTGATCTGGCGCAGCTAACTTGGCTCGCCCGCGCAGTTACGAGGATTTCTGGCGTGCCTGCGCTCGGCTGCCAATGACCCGGACGGATGATGGCGTCTGAGCGGTGCGTCGGACTTCGCGCAACTGGGCAATCTCTTTCAGGTGGACCGAGGTAAACACGATCTTCCCCTTGCCCCAGACTGAATGGGGGAACTCGCCCTTGGTGGCCCCGTCGCGGAGCCACGCCTCGGAACACTTGAGGACTGAAGCAGCCTCGGCAGGTTCGAAGAATTCGAGTTTCATGCTGCTTCGGTCCCTTCGTCGATGGCGGCGTTGCCCCCTGTATGTTCAGCACTAGCTCATAGAGCAAGTAATCGCCGGCTGCATGACCGGATTGTCGAAGGGAGGGTTTGCTTGCGGTCCCGGGGGCGCCGTGAGGTGCGACCATGTTCCTCGGGCCTTGGGCCCGCTGTTCATCGTCCAGGGTTCGAGATCTATTCCTCGGCGTGCAGGGCGAGCCAGGCGACAAAGTCGCTGCGGTTGATTCGAAGGTGCCGGCCGATTCGATACGCTCGTGGCCCGACGTGCTTGGCGCGCCACTGGTAGAAGGTCTGCTCAGGGATCTGTAGCTGCGCGCAGATTTCCTTGGGAGTCAGCCATGTTTCATCCGCGGCTTCGGTGTTGTGACTGCGTTCTGGAAGTGAGGTCATAAGTGTCTCCGTCGTGCTTGCCAGCACGATGGCCAGCTCGGTTCCTAGTTCATGGGGGAAGAACCAGCGGGCGGCATGACGGTGCCGGTGAAGCTTTCTGCGAGGGCTTCAACCTGCCGCTGGACTTGCTCGGGCAAAGCGTCGAACTGACTGGCCGAGTGCTGCACCAAGCCGGCTCGCCGCAGGAGCAACAGTTGTCGGCGAATTGTGGATGGTGACGCGCGAAGCCCAGTACCAATCTGACCGCAGGTTGATGGGCCGTTCCGCAGGAGGAAACGGATGATTTGGCTTCGCGTCCGGTTCATCAGGATGTTCGACATGGAGAGACCACAACCCAAGAATTTGCGGGAACCTGCTGCTGTAGGCGGGTCTACAGCAGCAGGTTACTCTCGACGCAATCATGTTGGAAGAGGCGCGCCGTGGAAATGATCCTCAGCAGAATCGAATAGTCGGGCGGCGGCATGCCTCCCGACGGGTGAGGGGTACGACATGCAGGACCATCCGCAGATCACAGCCTTTTTGGAGGCGGCCAGAATCCTCCACGCTGATCGCTACTGGCAGTGCGGTTCACTTGGAGAGCAGGTGGAGCTGCTGCGGGCGCTGAGGGACGTCCTTACGGAAGTTTGCTTTCAGCTGGATGTTCACCGCGTGCTGCCGCAGGCTGTTCTACAGATTTGCCAGGATCTGGCTGGTCCGGGAATCCGCGACGTACCAGCCGCGCCGTCGGCCGGTTTCGTGCTGGTGTCTTACCTGGATGCCCGGATCGACCAGTTGATTGCCGACTCGAATGACTCAGGGAATACTGGGGCGGAGGGGAGCCGCGGGTACTGACAGTCACCGCGGTCCCCGGTTGCTGATCGAGGAGGGGCCAATGTGGGGTGCCGAGCCTGGGCGTGGTGATGCGCCGTCCCCGCAGGCCCAGCTGGCACGTCGGCTGAATCTGCTGCTCGATGCTGCGGTTGCCGAACGGGGCAAGCCCTTGACGTTCAGGGAAGTCCAGGCCGAACTCGCGGATAGGGGCATCAAGTTGTCCCGTGCACGATGGTTCTATATGAAAGAGGGAACCGGCCGCCTGGTCAGGGACCCGGCTTTGCTCGCGGGGTTGTGCAGCATCTTCAAGGTCGACCCCTCGTATCTGCTCGGGAACGACACCGAGCTGCCCGAGCGCATTGATTCGCAGCTTGAATTCGTTAAGTCCCTGCGGGCGGCCCGTGTGAAGTCCTTCGCCGCCCGAACCCTGGGCGACGTATCGCCTGAGACGTTGAGGGCTATCTCTGAATATCTGAACAAGGACATTGGGCGGCATCCCGAAGTCGAGCAAGCTGCCGCTAGTCCTCCAGAAGATACTCAAGGTGGGCAGCCAGAAGTTCCTTGATCCGTGCTGGGTTTGCTGAATACCGGGGTGACCTGCCGTGTCGTCTTCCGGGTTCTACGTCAACCACAACGGCGCCAGTGTCCTCAAGCGCAAGCAGGTGCTTTGCGACGCTTGGCTCGCCGGCGCTGACCGCCGCCACGATATCCCCCCTGGTTGCCGGGCCATGCGCTGAAAGGTAGCGCAGGATCTCGTTCCGTGCTCTGTTGCCGAACGTGGCCACGGCAGCCTCGACGTCGGCGGACCAGGCGTCGTCGTGAGGCTGCGTAATCCTAGGCATAGGACCATTCTTATCGAAGGTCGCTAGAAAAGTAAGTCGCGCAGTCTTGACGTTACTTTAGATATCTTTGACAATAGTTTCCGTAGTCTCTTTGTGGTCGTGGTTGGCCCTGATCATTTGCCACCACAGCGGAGGCGCCGGACTCGCTGGGCGCCGGAACTTATTGGATCGTCTACGCAAAGCGGTGAAGACCATGCGAGTCGAAACCAGGGCAGATCAAGCCTGGCAAGATCATGAAATCAAGATTGACGTCGATGTTTCCCTGCGCAGGGCCCCGGAAGCCGCTGCAGCTGCGGTACCGGTGGATCAGATAATGGTCGCCGTTGAAAGCGTGCGCGGCTATGTCGTTTCGCACCTAGGCCGCATAGGCCGGGCCTTCGATGCGGACGACGTACTGCAAGACATTAGAGTCGCCGTGTGGGACGGAGTAGCTCGGGGTCGCTATCGCCAGCTCCCCGGCGTTCCGTTCGGCGCGTGGGTCCAGGGGATCTGCACGAACATGTGCGCCGCTCACATCCGCTGGGAGATGAGCCATAAGACCTACCCACTACTCGGTGATCCTGCGGCCTGCGACGGAACGGCGTCTCTGGACGCTGCCGTGCTCCTTGGAATGGACCGGGCGGGGGGCCGGAGTTGTGAGAAAATCGTCGACCAAGAGTGGGCACGAACGATTATTGAACTGACCCGGACTAGCGTGTCAGCGAAAGATTGGGAACTCGCCCTCGGCAGCATTGGTGGACCACGCCGATACGGTCCACCGTCGCCGCAAGATCGCCGACGGTGGCATGCGGCCACAGTCGTGCGCCAGACGGCCCGGACCGTTGAAAAGGCGCTCGAGGTTGAGCCGGAGGCGGTCTGCAACATCGGCCAGCTGTGCGAGCAGGCGGCAGCGTGCCTGCCCACAGTGGTGCTCCGCCGAACCGCTGCCGCGATTGTCCGCCCGGGGGTGCGTGGACCAGCACGAACCACGGCTTTGGCAGCACTGGCCGCGGAGCTTGGCGTGACTGAGCGCTATGTGGCAGTTCAGATCGGTTTCGCACGCCGGCTGTATCAGGCCGCCTGGAGGATTATCCGGGCTGGGATGCAAGGCGTTGACTGATCATGTCCCTGGTTAGTCGTCCTGCCATGAGTAGGTGAGGAGGCAGGAATGTGGTTATCGCGGATAAGCTCGCTCCCCGGATCCGGCAGGCGTCGATGGTGGTTCATCGTCATCGCCCTCCTGACGCTGGCCGCAGTCGTATTCGTTCTTTCACGTCCTGTGGAGGTGCCTGCAACCCAGCCTGCCTCGTCGTCGCCGACGGTGCCGGCATCCCTAGCGCCGACGAAACCCCTGCAGGCAGAAGCGCCGGCGACGGAGCCTTCCATCACGAGCAGCACAGTGCCGGCAAAACCCCGAACTGTCGACTATCGCAAGCTAGCCTCGGCAACCGCGAAGGCGATCTATACATGGGATACGCGGGCGGCATCATACTCTGAGGTCTACTCCAGGCTCCGCAGTTGGTGGAACGTGCTGCCGGACGGATCCAACCCACTTGCGGTCTTTGTGCAGGAGTTCGAAGCGACCGGGATCAATGCTGGAAGCTACGCCGCTTTGGCTGGGCAACACGCGCGCCGGAGCGCGGTCGTGCAGTATCTTCGCTGCGACGTCGAGCTGGCCAAGGTGCGGGAGCGGCCGGCGCCGTGGGCAGGACTGCACGTGTGCACCGTATCCCTGCGGGTCCTGGACCAGACGAGTTCTTCTCGCAATACGTACACAGCGCCGGTCAGCGTCATGATGAACTGTCCGCCCGCTGATACAGCACCCGTTGATCACTGCGTTGTGGTGGGCTTCTACGCTGCTGCGAGCAGGATCGTCTACTGATGCCGGCACCAGCCTTGCTTGCGTCCTTGGCCAAGCGCCGTGTGATTCTACGGGCGTTTGTGGCCGCAGCTACAGCCCTTGTTATGGTGGGTGCTTTTGCGTTTTCCGCGTGCGTGGCGGTATTTGGCATAGATGGTGTGAGTGCGGCGCCAGCTTGCAGGCCAGAAGGCCTGAGCGGCGGCTTGGCCACCGAAGATCCAGTCCCTGTGAACATCGTTCCTGGCAGTGAGGCGCCAGCCGGGCTGTCCGCCCGCCAAGCCGCCGTTGCACGGAAGTACATATCCGTCGGCACACAGTTGGGGGTGTCCCGAGATGGCCAAATCGTTGCGATCATGATGGCACTGCAGGAGTCGAGCCTTAGGGTCTTGGCCAACTCGAACGTTCCTGCATCGCTTCGCTTCCCGCATGACGGCGTTGGCAGCGACCACGATTCCCTTGGCACCGCCCAGCAACGTCCAGCGGCCGGCTGGGGGAGTGTCGAGCAGCTAATGGACCCGACATACAACGTCCGAGCGTTCTATGGCGGTCCGAATGGGCCGAATCACGGCAGCCCTCAAGGGTTGCTGGACATTCCGGGCTGGCAGTTTATGAGTAAAGGTCAGGCTGCACAGGCGGTCCAGGTTTCAGCGTTTCCTGAGCTGTATGCCCGGTGGGAGCGTCAAGCCTCCGCCATTGTCGACTGGCTCAGCGACGGTGTGGCCACAAGTAGCTGCGTCGAGGCGCCCGACGCCTCGACGCAGGCCCTACAGCACGCGCATCTCAGTCAGATCCGAAAGGACATACTGCGGTTCACTCAGGAAGGTCTCGGGGGCAAGTACGTTTGGGGCGGAACGGCGTTCAAAGCATGGGACTGCTCCGGCTACGTGCAATGGATCTACCGGCAGGCAGGAATCAATTTGCCGCGCGTCGAGCAGTGGAGGGTGGGCGTGAGGACTCGAGCTCCACAGCCGGGTGATTTGGTCGTCCAGAACGCGCAGGGGCCGAACAACTGGGGACACGTGGGCATTTACGCAGGCGACGGCAAAATGTACAGCGCCCTCAATCCCGCCGTGGGAACTCTGCTCCATCCAGTTTCCTGGAACACCGATACGGCATACTTCGATCTGCTGACGTGACTATGCTTCCGACATCCCGCGGTTAATGGGAACGCAGTTACTGTCAGTAGCCTGGGGTATCACCGTCGTACTGGGATGATCTGTTCCTAGACGAGACGTCAAATCAAGGACACACCACGTCTGCGGTCAGTAACGTCAGCACGGAAAATGTCAGGCCTGTTAGATAGCGTTGCTACATGCGCGCCATCGACCTTGAAGCAAGAGTTCTTACTGCCGTAGAGCAGATCCGGTCGGGGAAGTCCGTCGAACATGATTTCGTAGAGTGCAAACGCGATTGGCCGAAGGAAGAGAAGGTTCGCCAGCTGGCAGGAAGCCTTAATCGCGCTGGCGGCGATCCGGTTATCTACATCATCGGCATCGATGAAAGCTCCGGTGAGATCTTTGACGTGAGCGCTACGGAAGTTGCGGACTGGTGGAGCCAGATCATGCCTAAGTTTGATCAGACTCCGCCTGAAATGATTCGGCATCTGCCTATTCACGTGGGAGATGACGGGTCACAGGTAATAGCAGTCGCCTTCGCGTCGGATCGTGCTCCTTACGTAGTGAAAACCGGCCAACAGAGCCCCAACCTTGAGGTACCGATGCGCGAAGGTACCCGAACCAGGACTGCTCGTCGCGACGAGTTGCTTCGCCTTCTGATCCCGACGGTCAGAGTGCCACACGCTGTCGTCCTAGAAGCGGGACTAACTGTCGAAGATCACCTCGCGCTTCCCGGAGGCGTGAACCCTGTCACCGGAAGCGTCATTCGGGAGCGTGCGAGAGAGCTCTTCTCATTTGGGTCACTGCGTATTTACGTCGAGCACGACGGCAAAGATCTAGTGACCTTCCCGGCTTACAGCATGCGTGGCCGGGTAATTGCAGAGGGAGAAAGCTTTCCTCTCAAAGTACGACAAAGCAGAAAAGCAACCTCGCTCCAGGGCTCGCGAGACCTAACAGCAGTTGCTCCGAACTATGACGGAGTATCGATCAGTGGTCCTGGGGCTGTGTCCCTGGATGTCCAGGTTCAAATCGATCCTGATGACGCCCTTTGGTTTGAAACGGCTCAAACTGTCGCCTTCGAGATCGAGCTTGACGTGTTGCACGCTTTCAAACCGCTGAGAGTGGAGGCCTCCCTGAGGCGAAACGAGGATGCCACGGATACTT
Organism: Arthrobacter sp. NPDC057013; assembly: GCF_042674585.1. Taxonomy (NCBI): domain Bacteria; kingdom Bacillati; phylum Actinomycetota; class Actinomycetes; order Micrococcales; family Micrococcaceae; genus Arthrobacter; species Arthrobacter sp. NPDC057013. The sequence goes on along the minus strand of NZ_JBHUSE010000020.1, from coordinate 40,584 downwards.
ACAGCACCGGCAACAAGTATGAGCTATTGCTGGGACAGTGGAGCTTCAATCATCCCGGGCGGTGGGTTCATGCCTGATATTCACGGGCCCGCCGCTGACGGGGCCACTTTTGTTGAGTCATGGGACGACGAGCCGGCATGCACGTTCACCCATGATGCCGACTCCGCCATCAACGAACGCAGCCCAAGTACACTCCGCTGGAACTCATTCCTAGGCGCCTTCCCTGATGTGGGGAAGGAAATTGAAGACAGGGACATTCCCTCGCATGACTGATGAGCAACTCGATGAGCTGGTACGAGCCATCCAAGACAACGGTCCCAGTGTTACTGACTGGATTGGAGCTTTGGCCTCCCTCCTGACGTTCTTCATCGCTGCGGCCGCACTGTGGATTGCCAAGGGCCAACTGAAGGAAGCGGAGTCGGCGCGTGAACAAACAAAGAGGCTGGAGCGAGAAAAGTCCCAGCCATACGTTGTTGCGTTCCTGGAAGAGAACGCCGTAGGATCACACATCCTCGATCTCGTAGTGAAGAACTTTGGGCAGACGGCTGGTCGCCATATTCGCCTCACGTTCGAGCCGGCACTGAACCGTACGGACGACAACGGCGGCGTCGAGCTGGTTGAGATCCCTGAGGTTATCTCCTTCCTGGCTCCAGGGCAGGAGTGGCGCACGCTTTTTGACATTACCAACGTCCGGGCTGATAGGGATGACCTACCAACGACGTACAAGGGGGTGGTGGGGTACGAAGGCCTCGATGGGGAAGCACAGAGTAGCGATGTCATCATTGACCTGAACGTCTACAAGTCTCGTATCTACACCGAGATCCTGGGCGTCCACCATGCCGCCCGAGCTTTGCGTGACATCAGCAAGAACCAAAAGCAGTGGAGTGAAATTCAAGGCGGTCTCAAAGTATTCTCACGGGACGGTGATGCCAAGGACGCCAAGAAGCTTGAAGCAGCCCGGCAATGGAGAGCGCGGCGTGCGGCAGAAATCGCTAAAGAGAACAGCGTAGAGGGTCAGTAGAGGCTGGCATGCTTGACGCATCCTTTTGGAACGCCGTGGGGCTGTGGGCGACTGTTTTTGCTGGAGTGGCTGCCGCTGTTCCGTTTGCAGCAGCAGTACGCGCTTGGTGGGCCCGTAGCGGCGGCAGTCGTAGAGAGTTGAAGCGACGGTTGGCCAAGATGGCTATCGGTGTGACGGATGATCACCTACGGTCGCTCTTTGGTGTGCCGATCATGCAGAGTAGGTCGTACACCATAGAAAATGGTGTCCATTACATGTTCATGACTAATCACGCCTGGATAGTTGCTCTGGTTGATAACGGAGCAGTCCTCTCTTGGTCGATCACGGTGACTGATCGTAAGTTCAAAATGAAACTGCGTGACCTCACGTTTGGACTGGTAGACGGAACGCTAGGGCATTCAACCTTTGCGGACGCGGTGGAGCGTCCCAACGGTGTGTACGAAGAACAGGGCGCGGCCACCTATGCCTATGCTGAGAGCGCCTATTTTGGACGACCTTCGCTGTACCAAACTTTCGTCTTTATGCACAATCAGGAAGGCATTGGCGACTATAAACCAAGTGGCCAAAGCGTAGTAGCTTCGGGCCCGTTTGCGAGACATGCACTTCCGACAGGAGATGCCGAAAAATTAAGCGAAGTCCGTAAGGCCACGACTATCAATACATTTTATGGTTACGGTGCTGGCGTCCCCGATTTAGAGGGAGGAGCGGCAGCGTGGCCCGTCGTTAACAGGGACTTTGTTGCCCCTCTGCGTGGTGCTTCTGCTGAGCGCAAGAAGTGGCTCAAGAAGAGGACCAAACAGCGTCGCAAGCTGGCTCAGCGGTAAGGCGAGTAACGGCGGTCCGTAGACATCCTCTGTTGGTACTCCCCCTGAGCAGTCTGGATGACGACGACAAAGATAGCGTTCATCAGCGCGGGAACGGTCAGGATGTATTCTTTCCTTTACGCTCGGAGACCAAGGAGAACTACGTGGGGATCATTCGCAAGACGCTCAGTATCGGCCTTACGGGGGGACTCATTGGTTTCCGATCGAGGTCGGAAAAAGTAGCCCGAGACGTCAAAGTAACGGCCAAGAATTCCCAATACCAGACCGCGCTGCTCAAGCGTCAGAACTCGCTTACACAGCAGCAGACCGACCTTATCGCCAAAAACCACGAGGAAGGCTACAAGATAGCAGGAAGGGTGACCCCCACCCCTGCCTCAACAGAGCCTACCGATCCGGTAGATATTGCGCTCTTCACCAAGGCATCCGACATTGTGGTTCGCGACCAAGTGGTTTCGCGTCGAGTACTGCGCGAAGAGTTGGGGGTGAGTTATGCAACTGTAGAGCACCTGCTCACGCTCTTGGAACAGCAGGGATACGTCAGTGACCAAGGCCCCAATGGCGAGCGTGACGTGCTCTGGCCTAGGAAATGATGACGGACTTCACTGCTGAAGTAGAGCGACTAACAAAGGCGTGTCGCGCTATCTTCGGCGACCCATCTACTTGGATAACGGCTAACGGTTACCCTGACAGCCTGGCACTTTGCGTCATTGATTCTCTTTGGTCCACTGGTCCTAGGTATCAGGCCGTCGAGAATGTCGTTAGGCGCTACTCTTCACATCGTCAACTGAACGGTGGCGACGCCGCCCAAGATGGCACGTTTGAGCTCATGAATGTCATCAAAAAGGCTGGGGGCAGCAACGAGTTCGCCAAGTTGGTGGAAAACCACAACAAGGCTCATACACGTCCAGGGGCCCTTTTGAAGGCGGAAGTCGTTCATCAAGCTGCTATTGCCCTCCATGGAATGGGCATCAGAACCATGCAGGATTTGCGGGCACAGTACGAAGAAGACAGGCATCTACCTGAGCTAAAAAGAGTCTGGTTGCAGTTGCCCAGCCAAAAGTCAGGCGTTACGTTCAACTACCTACTTATTCTCGCTGGCTATCCGTCCGTGAAGCCGGACCGGATGGTTATCCGCTTCGTGAAGAAGCAGGCGGGCATTACTCGGGATGCAACACCGAGTCAGACCGCCGATATGATTATGGCAGGAGCCGAGTTGTATCCGGTGGCAGCTAATCGCCTGGATCACGTTATATGGCGCCAGGCCTCGGGTCGCAAGGTATTCCGGGATGAGAAGTAGGCTCTATCTCGGCGTGGTCTAGCTTACTTGTGCGCCGATAGACGAGCAATGGAAGTAGGAGCTCGTTTATTCTTCACCCGCAAAGAAACCGAACTACAATCGGTGGACTTTTTTACGAAGCTGACGAGATTGAATCCCTGCATCTCTACCGTGACTACATATTCGACCGGCCCGACTTACCGAGCACTTGAACTATTGCGAAGTCTTCGTTGGAACAGATCGTTACTGGCATGCCGGCTGAGGAGCCGTGAGCGTTGGCGGACACATAAGAATGGTCCGGCCCTACTAGTGGCGCGGGAGAAGGCGTGCTGTTCAATGTCCGGCGATCGTACCTATGACTATGGCGACGAACACCATGAACACACAGAAGGCCACAAGGAAGACCGCTGCGCCTATGCCATAGGCGATGCCTTGCTTGTCTTTACCCGATATCGATTTGCTTAGGTATGGCGCAATCCATCGACCGATCACCAGAAAAACTACGGTCCAGCCAAGGGCGACGACGGCGAAGCCAATAAGGAAGCCTCGTACATCCGGCTGCGTGATGTAGCCGGCTGCTCCTGCATAAAGCAGACCTATGATGACGACCAGGAGACCCGATGCCGTGCGGCTGGCGACGTCTTTCCAGAACTTCTCATCCCGCATCCATGCGCCAGGCCATTGCCACGGCTTGGACTTGTGCCGTTCTTCCACCTCTTCGCTCACCGGTTGAGACTACATCAGCAGGATGACATTCCTATTGACGCCCTGACGCGCGAGGATAATCTGCAAGGCAGAAATGTCAGAGCACGACCCTGCGGACAACCACGAACTGCAAAAGTGCATCGATGGCTTGTTTGATGAGTCTGATCAGGTGACGATCGCCATCCTTAGCAAGCACCGGGGCGAGATGCGCTGTGCACCGGGGTGTTCTCAGAGGAACAGTAGTGAGTGAGGGCAGCCGGCCTCCGCTCGATTAGGAACCTACCTACGCCTACATAAGGGATGTCCTCAGCGAGAAGAAGATAGACAGTTGGGCGGCTATCTTCGGTGAAACGGCGGAAGGATCACGACTTCACCAAGGGTGTCGTATACGCGGAGTGTGCATTCCGTGACCGGGAACTGAAGGGACTGATAGCGGCGATCAAAGAGATGGGTGCTGTGGCTTAGAGACCTCGATACAACGCGCAAAGGGACGGCTACCGAGAGCCGTCCCTTTCATAGCTTGCTACTACCCTTCCACTCTTCCGGCGTCACTCGCTTGATGTTTGAAGCCTGCGCCCAACCCAAGTGGTAGCCGCCAGATGAATCAAGCCACTCAATCAGTCCATAAGTGTGCGTCCAGGCAACCGCCTTACCGTAGATGCCGCTGACGTAGACCAAGGGGCGCCCGTACTTGGGGAAGTCTCGTACGGGCGCCGGGTCATCAATCGGACGGGTCTTGTCGGCATCCATCCGCGCCATCATGCGCTCGATGTCTTTCGGAGCTCCACCCTTGATCACACCATCAAGTATAGAACATACGTTCGAATGCGATGGTGCCCTAGTTATGGCGATAGGGACTGTAGTCATCTTGTTTCCCCCCGACATCTGGCGTGATAATCCACTGCGACACAGCGGACTCGCCCGGTTCTATCTGTCCCAGCGTCAGCAAAGATGGACGTGGAGGCTGTGACTGCCCTTGATGGCGATGCTATGCGGAGAATTATGGGTTTAGCTCGCGGACGACCATCAGGCACGAGCAGGAAGCGGCAGACCAGGTTGCTGAACTGATGGACAAGATCAAGATGGCGGCCCGCCTGATGTGCACGGGTATTCTCTTCCCTGCGTTATGGTGCAAGAGGCGTGGAATGTAAACCACTTTTCTTGCCGACACCGAAATATGAACGTCGGGTTTGGAAGCGTTGAAGTAACCCCGTGCAGGGCAGAGTCTGTCCCGCCGGCGCGCGGAGCCACCGACGCAGTCCGATTTCGGCAAGTGAAGCCTTGGTCGCTCGGTTCAGTTCACGGAAGGCATGTGCCTGGGCTGGGGGGCCAAGGCTGTGTCACGGCCGTGACTAGGTATTCGACAACTTCAGGCGCCGCTACGGCTCCAGCTGGTCCTTGTGCCGCCGTCGCTGTCGGCCCTCAACAGACTCAATTGCTCAGTAGACATGATCCGATTGGTCATGCTGCCTCGTCCCAACTTCTCCATGAACCTGTGAGCCAATCTGCTCATCCCATGGAAGTCGACAGACGGAGCGTGCAATGTTTCTCGCAGCGGTGGATCCAGGCATCACCCCAAACGCTGATTTTCCCTTCCTTGAGTCACTCAAACAGATCGGCGGCGGCATCCTGGTTGGAGCCTTCGTCGTCATCGCGATCGTGGCGATCATCGGAGCTGCCATGCTCCTCGCCGGCAAGCTGAGCCAGTCCTCCCGGTTGGCTTCAGGCGGCGGCATGATCCTGCTCTGGACTGGACCCGTAGCTGCCATTTTGGGCGGCATCAACGGCTACATCCTCTGGTCCCAGACGGCGTTCCCGCTCGGATTTTAGGCCCACTTGGTCATGCCGGTTGAATGTGATCTGAATGGATGGTGGCCGCCCGGCTGCGGTCTCGTCTCTCAGGCGAACGACGGCGTCCAGAGTTCCATTACGGCGTTCTTCGCCGACATTCTCGAGAACGTCGCTTCCTGGATCTGGTCGTTCATCACTGGTGCGTTCGGGGCCTGTGACATTGACGATTCCCAGTGGGACTCCGTCAAGGGGCTGACGAACTGGTGGGTCGTCGTCATGATGACACCGCTCGTCATTGCCATGATCCTCCAGTTGTTGTCCGGACTGATCAGCCAGCAGCCCCGCCGTCTGATCCGGGCCTTGGTTGGCGGTGCCGCGGCGGTTCCCATGGTGGCGGGCGCTGTTTACCTGGTCCGGGAGCTCGCGAAAGTCGGAGATTTGGCCGCAACCGCGCTCCTGGACTCCTTGGCTACCGACCCCTACGTCCTGTTCATGCGGCTCTTCGGCTTCGAGAAGGCTCCGGCAGACTTGGGCAGAGAGTGGAACGTTGTCTCATTGGCCCCCGGGACAAGTGGGGGCGCTGGGGGTGCCGTGGTCGTGACGGCGATGGCAGTCATCGTTGTCTGGATTCTGGCCTTCATCCTGATGTGTTCGATGATCTTTCGCTCCTTCGCTCTCATCCTGCTCGCGGCCGTCGCACCCGTGGCTCTCATGCTGATGCCCTGGGAGAAGACGCAATCGTGGGCGCGGCGGTGGGGCGAGATTGTGGTGGCGTTGCTGATTGCCAAGCCGCTCGCAGCGACGGTGCTAGCCGTGGCCATCAAGCTTTTTGCCGAATCAAAGTCTTTCGCCGGACTTGCCGCCGGCGTCGTTGGCATGGCTTTGGCCTGCGGCGCACCGCTAATGGCTCTGCGCCTCGTGAGTTTCGCTGGTGGCGAGTTGGCAGCTGCTGCGCAAACTGCTGGTGGCGGCCACGTCCTTTCCCGAAGCTCCGGTTTTGCTGCCCGGCAGATCAGCCGCCAAACAGGCGGTCGCTTCACCCTGGCTGCGTTGGCGAGCCGCTCCGCCGTAACCCGGCCGGTTCAGTCGAGCCGGCCGCAGTTTCCCACCCGGGCGCTGCCGCCAAGAGTGCCGCTGCCCCGACAACTGATGGGCGCTACGCCGTCCCGCACTTCCGGCGGGAACACCTCGGCTTTGATGCTCGACGGCGATACGTCGCCTCACGGTGCATCGTTTCCGCGAGCGCGAACCGGGGTTACTGAGCCGGGCTGGAGCCCGGAACCGTCCGGCAATGGAACGCCGGCTAGTGCCATAAGGGAATCTCGGCAGTCCCCGGCTTCGAAGGCCCCTGTCGCCGCCGCTGCCTCCCCAGAGGCGGCTGCGCCGCCTTCTCTCATCCGCCCCCAAACCACGGCCAAGCCTCCGATTGACAGTGATACCCATGTCTGAAAACTCTCGAACTCTTGAACCCGTCAAGTTCCCCCGGTACGAGCGCCGAGGCCTGTTCATGGGTCTGAAGTGGTACCAACTGCTCCTGCTCGCGGCCGGTGTTCTCGTGGGCAGTGTGGCTTCGGCAGTGCGTGGACCTGTTGGCCTCTTTACCTCCGGGCCGCTGTGGATGGTTCTGATACTTCTCGGATTACTGCAGTACTCGCGGATTCCCTACCCCGTGTGGATCAGCCATGCCGTGCTGTTCTTCTACAGGTTGGCCGCCAAACAGACCCGCTACCTGATGCGTCCGGAGCAGCCTGTCCTTGCTGGGCGACTGGCGCTTCCAGGCGGGTTGGGGAACCTGGAATTGCGCCGCGCTTCCCGCGGTGAGTCGTTCATTGTGGACTCCCGCGGCAAGGAGGCGATAGCCGTCCTGCGCTGCAGCACCAAGTCATTCGCACTCATGGACGGCGATGATAAAGCCTGGGCCGTGCAGGCATGGTCTCGGGTACAGGCAGGACTGGCCCAACGGGGCTGCGTCGCAAGGATCGCCGTCCAGGACTACACGGTCCCATATCCATCCACGGCCCTTCGGGACTTCTACGAAGGCACCGTCAGACGGCAAACCGATCACTCCGACGTACGCACCTGGGGCGAGCGCTCTTACGAGGATTTGATCGCTGCGGCTGGTTCCGCCATGAGTCATGAGCTATTGCTAACGATTGTTGTGGACACTGCCAAAGCCCGACGTCGGATACGGGAGGCAGGCGGGGGAGTCCTCGGCGTCGAACGGGTACTGCGGCTGGAAGTTGAGGCTATGACTACCGCCTTGGGAACACACAGCGTCAGCGTCGACCAGTGGCTGCCGGAGGCAGGCCTTCTCAACATCGTTCGAGCCGCCTTTGATCCAGCATCCGCAGCAACCATGGACAGGCAGCAAGCCGGCGCTCTAACGGAACCGGAGGGTCAGAGCGAGCCGGAGCCCACGGCTTCCAGTGTCCTCGCTGCGCCCATCGCGGTGGAGGAGCACTGGACTTATGTGCGGACGGACACCGGCTTTCACCAAACCTTCTGGATAGCCGAATGGCCGCGACAGAAAGTCTTTCCGGGCTTTCTCCACCCGCTTATCTACGTCGGTGAATTCCGCCATACGGTGACCGAAGTGATTCGGACTGTGCCGACAACCGAAGCACTCCGCGACATTCGTTCTGCCCAGGAAGCCCATGAGACCCGACGGCGGATCAACACGCGCTTCGACAGACCACTTACCCGCGAGCAGACGGCAGAGGAGGAAGAAGTCGCACAGCGCGAAGAAGAGATTGTGGCCGGCCACGGAGATGTGCGGCCAGCCGCGTACGTGACGATCACCGGATCGACGATGGAAGATCTCGCGCGGCACAGGCAAGAACTGGAGTCGGCCGCCGCGGGAGCCTTCGTTGAATTGCGGCTGCTCGCTGGCCAGCAGTGGGCAGCGTTCGTGGCGGGGGCGCTCCCGTTCGGGCGGGGTCTACGATGAAGCGCGCAACGCAGGCTGTTCAGTACATGCCATCGGGCGCGAAGCGGCAGAGGGAACGGCGGCCACGGGACACCAACGCAAGCCCGGCCTCCAAAGCTCTCATCCAGAGCTTCAGCGAGAAGCTTGGCGCCCGGCTGGACAGGACGGAGCCCGGCGGCGACTGGGGGAGCCGAGAACCGAAGTCCCTCCGCGGTCCACATCGCCTGCGCCCTGCTCCACACCGGGCATCCACCATGACTTTCGCAGCTGCCTACCCGTTTATCACCGAATCAGGACTCGGGCACGAGGGAACGTACATCGGTACAGACGTTTTCGGCTCGGGTGCGTTTTCCTACGATCCATGGATCCTCTACGACAAGGGGGTAATCAGTGGCCCCTCGATTGTCGTCATCGGCACGGTGGGGACGGGGAAGTCCATGTGCGGAAAGTCCTTGGTGGCCCGGTCCATAACCCTTGGTCGGAAAGCCGCCGTCGCCTCCGACCCCAAGGGCGAATGGGTTGCAGTCGCCAACGCGGTCGGCGGCAAGGTCATATCAGTCGGCCCGGGTCGGCCAGCCCGCGTAAATCCCCTCGACGCCGGCCCGCGGTCCAGCGCCCTGAGCGAGGCACAGTGGCAGGCTGTGGTCCGTCAACGCCGCCGCTACCTGCTGGTGGCTCTGGTCTCTCTGATGCGGCAGGGTATGCCGCTGCGGCCCGTGGAGCACACCGCCCTGGACATGGCGCTGACCGAGACCGTCGCCGAGAATTCGAATCCGACTTTGCCGATGGTGCTGGACCACCTGCTGAGTCCGTCCAAGGAAACCAGCGGGCTGGTTGGCAAGGACGGAGGCCTGGCAGTCGCTCACTCTCTCCGGCGGACCGTCTCCGGCGACTTAGAGGGAATGTTTGACGCTCCCTCCACCGTTGCCTTCGACGCCGACGCACCCATGATGGTGATGGACACTTCGGCACTTATCGGCGCTTCGGAGCAAGCACTGGCGCTCGCGGCCGCGTGCGGTGCCACATGGCTCGAGGCGGCCGTCACCAACCCCGACGGTGGGAAGCGCCTGGTGGTCTACGACGAAGGCTGGCGAATGCTGGCAGACCCCTACATGCTCGCCAAAATGAGTGAACAGTGGCGCCTGGCACGCACGTACGGCATTGCGAATCTGCTCATCATGCACAAGGTGGCTGACCTCAATGAAATCGGCGACAGCACCAGCGGTCACCGACAGAAAGCCCTCGGCCTGCTGACTGAAGCAGATACCAGGATCATCTACCGGCAAAAGCACGATGCCATGCGTTTGACCAAGGAAGCCCTTGGGCTGTCCGAGGCTGAATGCGAGCACGTCGAGAACCTCCCCAAGGGCGTTGGGCTCTGGAAGGTTGGTAACCGGTCCTTCATTGTGGCTAACCGGGTCACGACCGATGAGTTGAAAGTATTCGGCACCGACGCCCGGATGCTCTGAGGCCATCCCATGACTACCCGTCGAGGTACCGAAAACCCTCTCCTTACCGCCGGACTTGTTGCCGCGGCCGGCTACATCTGTCTCTGCTATCTGGTCCAGGGCGCTGCAAATCTTGCTACGACTTGGCGCTGCGGCAGCGTTCGGCCGTCGCCGTTCAACCCTGCCGCCGTCGTCGGGCTCTTTGCCGGCCGGATCGAGTGGATCATCCCTGAGCCGAGGCAGTGCGACGTCGGGACCGGAGCCATCTGGTGGATCGTTGGGCCAGTGCTTCTCACCTTGGCTGCGCTCGCCGTGGGGTCTGTTGTGCTGTGGCGGAGGTGGAAGCAATCAGGCGCTTGGCTGCGTCTGGACATCCTGAACCGCGAAGGAATCGCCCGCCGAGCAGAAATTCAGCAGGACTTCGGAAGCAGGGCTGTTCGACGACGGGGAAAGGTTACAAGGCCGGGACTGGCCAAACCACGGACTCAGGACGTGGCCTGGACGCTGGGCCGATCCCGCGGCGTCACGATCCATGTCTCCACCGAGGAGTCGATGGTCATCCAGGGAGCTCCCCGCTCAGGCAAGGGCCTCTACGTGATTATCAATGCAATCCTCGATGCGCCCGGGGCTGTGGTGACGACATCCACACGCGCGGACAATCTGGCTGTCACCATGAGGGCCCGTTCTACCGGCGGGCGGCCGGTTACTGTTTTCGACCCGCAAAGCATGTCGGGTCTGCCGTCAACCCTCCGCTGGTCGCCTGTCCGCGGATGCGAAAACCCTGACATAGCTACCCGCCGCGCCCTCGTCATCACCGCGGACACAGAGATGAAGGGCGAGAATGCCGCGTGGCAGAAGCGCTCGCTGATCATCCTGCAGTGCCTTCTGCATGCCGCCGCTTTGTCTGGGGAAGGAGTCCGGGCATTTCGCCGCTGGTCGTCCAGCCCGGTGCTGGCACGGGAAGCACTCGAAATCCTCAGCCGCAAGGAAGCAGCACTGGGCTGGCAGGCAGATTTGATGGGCATTCTCGAGGACGACCCGAGGAACACTTCCAACTCGTGGATCGGTGTCTCGGCCGCCGTCGCCCCGCTTTCCTCGCCGAAAGTGCTCGCCGCCCTGGATCCCCAGGACAAATCTGAGGAATTCGACCCCAAGGAGTTCATTCGGGACCGCGGCACTCTCTATCTGATCGGCACCCGGGCGGGAGCCGCAGCGGCGGGGCCATATCTTTCAGCCTTGATCGATGACATCGACAACGCTGCCCGCGAGATGGCGTTCGTTGCCCCGGGAGGGAGGCTGGACCCGCCTTTGTCCCTAATTCTGGATGAGATCGCCAACCTGGCTCCGTGGCCTGGGCTGCCCATCGTTCTTTCTGATGGCGGTGGCATCGGAATCTCCACTCTTGTTGTCCTGCAGTCGCTCTCCCAGGCACGGACCGGCTGGTCCGTCGATGAGGCGGCCACTATCTGGGACTCCGCCATCATCAAGGTGATTTTCGGAGGGGGCTCCGACGAACGTGACCTGCGGTCCCTCGCTGGACTGCTGGGGGAGCGGAGCATCACTCTCAACACCCGATCCTGGTCCGCGCAGGGGCGTCAGGACGGAGAACAAATCCGAGAAAGCCCGGTCCTGCCGCTCCATGAGATCCGTCGCCTACCGGCAGGCACGGCGCTCATGCTCGGCCGACGAAGCCGCCCGATCCTCTTGGATCTGAGGGAATGGCATAAGCGCAAGGACGCCGCAGAGCTTGGTCGCTCCAAACGGGAGGTCGAACAGGCGCTGGCGGACGGTCATATTTTGCGACAGCAAGGTGCTGGTGAGGTGAACGATGATCAGTAGTGACGACGTCGAACGCTTTGAGATTCCGTCAGCCGGAGCGGAAGACGACGAGCTGACCGCGGAGCTCTTCCGCTCTGCGTTCCGCCCACCTAGCCGGGCAGCCGGCGTAACCTATCGCTGGCGTGAGTTGACCCCTGAGCAAGCCCGAAGCGTGTGGACCGCTCTGGCGGTCTGGGTGCGATGGCTCGTAGCCACCTATCACCTGACGACGTCGGTAGTACCGGACTGCTGGTGGCGACACTCCGAGATCGTGGCCGAACTCTATGCACTCCATCGGGCGGAACTGGCCTCATACGCCAGTGACGATTCTGGTTTCGGACCCCTGGCCTTTCACGAAAGGCTGCCCCACGCCGTCGAACGTCTGCGGACTCATACCAGGACTGCCGGTTGTGTCGGGCTGCAGGCTCATAAGGACCCGGCGCCGAGAATCCTCCTGACGGACACGCCGGAGTTTATCGAGTGGCAGGCGGCCGCCCACCAGCTCGTCGACGAGTTCTGAAGTCATGCTGCTGGCGCAGCCGAGGACATGAATTGGTATCCGCAAAGAGGTTCCGGCGGATTCCCAAGGAGCAAGGAAGGCGGCTGTCGTGGCCCCTAGACCTGAAGACGCATGGAGCGCCATTGCCGCCGATGTCGCGCACGGCACCGATGAGGCCGGCACTACGCGTATGACACCGGAAGAGCGCATCTCCACTTTGACCGAGGGGCTCCACAGGATCCTGGAGAAAGCTGTGGAGTCCCCTTCGCACTGGCAGGTTCTCCTTAACGCCTCGTCAACTTTGTGGCGATACTCGGGCGGCAACGTCGCACTGCTCATGATGCAGATGGCCCAGCGCGGCACCGAAGAACCCACCCTTGTTGCTGGGTACAAGGAGTGGGCCCGCCACGGCCGTATGGTGACGAGAGGCGAGCACGCACTCTGGGTGATCGCTCCATGCACGGCGCGAGTGCAGCAGGTGACGCTTCCCGACGGTACGCGGCAGCGCATCCCTACGGACGGGCAGCTGCCACGCGGAGCCATCGACGAAGGAAAGAAGACGGTCATCACTGGTTGGCGCGGCCAGGCAGTCTTCGATGTGTCGCAGACGCAGGGCACTCCGCTGCTGGTGCCGCGGGGTCTCGGCTCCGGGGCTGATGCCGCTGAACTATGGAGTTCTCTGGAAGCTGTGGCGAGAAGTCATGGATTCAAGGTCGACGTCACGGAAGCGCAGTATGGGCTGACCAGTGGCTTCACGGATTTCGCCGAACACCGGGTACAGGTTGGTGCTTGGCTAAGCTCTGAGGAGCGGACAGCGGTCCTCGCACATGAGCTCGGGCACGTGCTGCTTCATGGGCCCGATGACAGGCTGGGACGCCTCTACGGGAGCAGTGCCGACCACCGTGGACTGGCCGAGGTTGAAGCCGAATCAGTGGCGTACACGGTGCTGAAGGCCCATGGAATCGACCGAGGCCCCCAATCGGCGACCTACCTGGCTGGCTGGGCTGATGCCGTCCTCGACGCGGAGAAGGATGCGGTGTCTCAAGAGGCGACCAGCAAGCTTCCTGGATCCCGTGCGGACATCGCGAAGTCGGTACTGGGCCGAGTAACTGCCGCCAGCAAGGGAATTCTCGAAATCACGCACCCGCCGGGATTCGGCGGCAAGATCACGGCCGTCGAGGCGGACCCTCGGCTAGACCCGACGGCGACTTACGTCGGGATGGGTCGGCCGGCGTCGACCGACGGGCCGGTGATGGCTGGGCCCTGACGTCGACTGCGTTTATCTGTCCGGCGGGAGAGTCCTGCTGGTTCCTGAAAGGAGAAGTAAATGGGCACCAAGATCCCAATCAATATCGCGGGCAACCTCGTTGCCGACCCTGAGCTCACCGTTGGTGAAAGCGGGGTGGCGCACGCCAAACTGAGGGTCGCTGTCAATCAGCGAATCCAGGGGGCGGACGGCACATGGCAGGACGGAGAGCCCGTCTTCCACAACGTCTCGGCCTTTCGAACGCTGGCGGAGAATGCAGCGACTTCGCTGAAGAAGGGTGACCCGGTCACCGTCGCCGGTGAGTTGGAGTTCCGTTCGTACGAGAAGGACGGCGAACGCCGCGAGGCTCGCCGTATCGTCGCCGATACCATCGGACCAGATCTGCGATTCGGCACCGCGGCGTACCAGCGTACGTCGCATGCGGCGGGCGTGGTGGCCTCTCCGGAAGTTCAAACTGGTGTCGAGGCGGCAGCTGTCGAATCTGTGGCGCCAGCGTACAACGTCTCGTTGAAGCCTCCGGTGTTTCTGCCTCATAAAAGCCAAGCGGCAGGGAATCAGATCAGTTTCTAGGCAGGTGGCCGAGGTCCCCTTAGCTCTCGGTGGTGTTTTCCCGGATCGGGACGGACATCGCGGGGAGGTCGAGGAAAGCGCTTAAACCGCCCCGTAGATACGTGTGATCGTTGGACGAATGAATCGGCGGGCAGCCCAACTGCCTGCCGATTCAGCTTTTGCGCAAAGACATTAGCTTGCAGCGCTGCAACAAAGGGCGTGATGCCAGACCAAGAAGACCTGTCGAATCGAGCCCGGCCGGAGGGTCCGCAAAGGCGCTTCGTTTGTTACCCAAGTTCGGCTTCGATGTCCGTAAGAAGCTGAACCATCTCCCAGTCCAAGTTTTCAGAGGTCACGGCAGCAGCGAGCTTCCGTGCAGTCAACACTGGAAACTTTGTGACCGGAGAACGCCGATTCCAAGCCGTGATTAGATCCTTCGGCGGTAGCATGCTTAGACGTTGATCCAAGTTGGTCTCCCACAGGGTTCGGAAATCCCGAAGTGCCGTCGTTATCTTTGTTGATTCGTCGTGATGTGTCGGAAGGGTCTTGGCAACACTTGATGAATACTGCCCAAACACATCATCAAAAAAGCCCGCGGTGATTGCTTCCAACTCGTCAGTAACGGCGGCTAGGCCCAGCTTGGTTAGGGCAGAAATTAACCGTGGGGCGATGAGGTAACTCTCCAACTCCTTCTTACGCCAAACGTGTGCTTTGACGCCAGATGCGAGGAGATCGCTTTCGATCTTCTCGCATTCAGCGCGCTGACGGTAGTCTCTATCGAGGATCAAGCGAATATTTATGTTGCCACCCATATAGTGGGAGGAAAGCCAGGCAAAGGACTCAACGCTCGGCCACCGACTGAAGCCGCCGATGGGAATGATGGCCAGGGTACGCTCCATTGCCAGTCCGGTACACCCGAGGCGCTCGGCGATGACTCGAAGTATCTTCATGTCCAGGCCCTCGACGAAGAGAGCATTTCTTGCCTTGAGAGCCCGAGCCATTGAAAGGTTGAAGGAACTACCCAATCCATCGGCAATCACCCCCAACCCATTTTGGCTCGATGTGCGGACCGCAGCTGCTGCCGTGCGCTCGATCCAAACGAGTGATGACGGCTGAGCCTCAGAAGCCACTTCCGCTGCATGGGACGACATGATCACCTGCTGGTTGGTCTCCTCAACTACACGGACCAATCGACGTTGCAAATCAGGGTGAAGAAATACGTCAGGCTCATCTAGAAGTATGGATGCGCACTTCCGGCTGCGCCACAGGTGAAAGAGCAGTTGAAGCCAGATCTGAATGCCATCACCAGCCCAAAAAATTTCTTTTTCCGTGCGACTGACGCCGTCCATGTAGAAGACGTCGAGCCAGTCTTCTCCGTCCACGCGGCGTGCCATGAGCTCCAATGAAGTGATCTCGGGAGTGTTTGTTAGCAGGAACGTAATCAGTTCACGATGCTCGGCAAGATCGTTAGCCTGTGACGCGACGAGGTGATTCCTGAAGTGGCGGCTGGACAGGCGCGTCTCCAGGTGTCCCTTCAGGTGGAACGTGGTCAATCGTTTTTCATTACGTTCCAGGGGTGTCAAAGTTGGGACAATACCAATTGTTGGTACCAAGGCCTTGGCTGCGGCGGCTGTCTGCACGTGGCTGCCTTTATGGTCGAGCCAGAAGAACGGCGGGTCGTCTTCAGGCCAAACAATTCTAAGAACAGCGCCAGACGTATAACGTAACTCGAGTCTGGATTCGCTATCATCGCTAAACTCATGCCGTACGTTCTCCAGGTTAAACGAGTCGGTTTTAATTTTCCCCAGAAAGTAGCCGGCCACCGTCCTTCCATCAATTGAGAAGTACTCCTGTGGGCGATTTCTCGTAGCAAATCGTGCTGCCTCATTGCAAAGCCTTATTGCGGCAATGAGGGTGCTTTTTCCGGCATTATTGGGGCCGAGAAGTAGCGCGCTTCCCGAAAAGGAGACGGTATAGGACTTGAAACCCTTGAACATTTTGAGTCGTAAGGACTTAATCATTTTTGATCTTTCATAGGACATCTATTTCTCACAGGAACTGAAGGGCAGACGAGAACGGAGGCGACCAAGGTTTAGCGCCTCGGCAGTAACGACCCGCGAATCCTAATAGGTGTGGATCCGTTCAATACGAATTTGGCTGGTTCATCAGTACCCGCAGATTGTAGACGACATTCCAAGCCATGTGGGCCTTGTCGTTGCTGGCCAGCGTTTCCACTTTCCCCTAACTGCGGGCACTGGAGCGCTCCCACTTTGGCCGATCTGCTCACCTGCTGCCGCAGGGATGGTCCCCAATGCCGTGCAGAGTTGATCTGTCATGCACGTACTTTCGAGAATTGTATGCGCGTGGCAGTGACATTTTCGGGAGGCTGCGCAGGGCGTCAGCAAAGGACGTAACGGTTCATTCTTGGCCGGATCCGGTTGGTCTGCTACGGCCGAGCCGGGCGACATAGCCTGCTGGGCACAAACGAGTGGTAGGCCTAAGCCCGACCAGCTGCCGGAGCCCATGAAAAGTATTCAGCAGAATGGATGAAGTATACGGGCGGCCAAGGGGCGCCTGGCATAACTTGAGCCGGATCTGGAGCGATTAGTAGAACTGTTCCCGGCCAAATCGGTTCTGGCAGAGCTTCGACCCATGCTCGCTGAACGTGGTCAAAGCGGTTCCACTTGATGATGATCCAAGATCCTGTGGGCTCAAGGGCATCGACGCTCAGCACGGTGACCTCCGCCGTCGTGCCGTGTAGACGCTTCGCCGCATCGAAGTTCTTCCACCTCTCCCTTGCTGCCGCCGTCCAAGTGCGCCTCCGACGTACCCGGGCCAGCCAGATCGCACCAACCATGGGCGCAGCGAGAAGGAATGCAATAGCCGCCATCATTGATGGCCATTGAGACGGCCACGTCGCGCCGGTAGATGCTAGAAAAGCGGCGGCACAGATCACCGTCACCACGCTGATGAGGATCAGCGCAGGTGTTGCAAGCTTGGGCTTCAGGACTGGGTTTACATCCACTGGTTATCCCCGCGCCCAGTTTAGAGCTGCCAGCCGACATTGATAAGGCTGTCTGCTTGAGTAACCGGTTCTCCAACCCAGACGTGCCCCGGAGGCTGTTCGGTAAGCGGGAGAGCCAGCTGGCCGATGAGCCGGTCAATGCCCGCGCGTTGCTCCCCTTGCTCCCACTCGTACGCTGCCGGGACGGGTCCCAAAGGAAGCGGTGAATCTTCAATGCCCCATCTATCCCTGAAAATCGCGACTCGGCGTACGACGTCGTGTGCGCCATCTGACCGAACGTCCGGGGCCAAACTCTCCACAAGGTTCCGTTTCCATACCGCATCATGAGTGAGGGCGTCTGTGATGATGTGATCCATCCTTTGTTGCGTCCGTTCCTGGACTTGGCTGATCAGGTTAGTCAGGTCAGGGCGTGCGGAGTGCACTGGGGCTAGCGGATCTTCTGCAACTGCGGGCATCTCAGTCAGGAAGCGCCGGAGCCGGGAATGGACCACGGCTGCCACGTCTTTGGCCGATTCGCTGGTTCCCAGGGCGGCCTTCACCACGCGCTGGGCGCTTGGACGGCTGACTTGAACAGAGCGGCGCCAGGCCACAACAGTCGCGCCCCAGGATGGAGACTGCTGCAGCTCACCCGCTGAGCCGGGGGAGTAGGCCTCGAGGAATGCGGACAGGTCCTCGGCGGCGGCGATTTGCGCGAAATAGTCGAACTCAGCACTGAGGCGCTGCAAGCTATCCGCTTTCGTCCTTTCCGCGTCGCGGACTTCGTGGGCCGTCCGTTCAGCGCCCTCGGCAGCAAGGGCTTCGCCTAGGATCTGCTGCCATGTGGCTTGCAGGGCGGGATCCAGAGGTTCGTCCTCCAGCGGATCGCTCTCGCTGACATAGGCATGGTTTCCCACGCGTCCACGGGTCATGCTCACATACAGCAGCTCGCGTGTGAGACGACCCTGCGTCACGACGGTATGTCCTGTGTCCACGGTCAGGCCCTGCGAACGGTGGGCAGTTGTCGCATATCCGAGCTCAACTGAACTTTCGACGTAGTCGCGAGTCAAGGATATGGTTGCGCCGGTGTCCCGACGTACCGCGGTGAGGGAACCTTTGCGCCTGTCTGCGCGGACGACGTTGAGCATGGTTCCATTTCGGATGAAATCTCCGTTGCTGTCCATGATTGTGCGGTCATTCTGGCGGGCGATTATTGCGTCACCGCGGCCTGCACGAGACCCGTCGCTGATCGGCACGGCTTGCCCGGCATCTACGTCACCTTGGATAACCCGGTCAGCCTGAGCGCGCTGATTGAGCATGCTCACCGTGTCATTCTCGGCTGCAATGAGAATGGACGACTTGCCAGCTTTGATATCCGCCTGCCAATTGAGATAGGCCTGATCAACCATGTCCAGGTACGAACCGTGCCGAAGGCGACCGTGACGGTTGTACTCAGCAACGGCGGAAAAATCTCCCGACCGGAGCATCAGCGATGCACCTTGCTCCCAGGCCTGCTCGAACCGCCAAATAGTTGTCAGCCGGGACGTCTTGCCTTGACGGTCCAGCCAGCCAAGGATGCCGCCGGCATCAATGGCGTCCAGTTGTCCCGGGTCGCCCACCAGCAGGACCTTCGCCCCGGCGTCTCGCGCCTGCTGTACCAAGGCGGCCAGCTGAAGAGTGGACACCATTGAGGCCTCGTCGACGACGATCAGCTGGTTCCGATGAAAACGCCACCTGTCCTGTTCGGCAGCGAGCCATGCGGCCTTCTGTGCCAGCCGGACGGTGTGTGGGTTCCTGTCGCCCTGGCGACGAGTAAGACGCTGCTCCACATCGAAGAACTGGGCCGCCCGGTTACCGGCTCCCTGGCCAGCGGACTCGTAGAGCCATTTGGCGACATTCTCAGTGGTCATTGCAAGCTCTCGCCCCAGAACCGCGGCGCTTGCTGCTGCCGGTGCCAGGCCAACCACGGTACCGGTGCCGAATCCTGCTTCCCAAGCTGCCTTGACCGCACCGAGTGTGGTGGTCTTGCCCGTACCGGCGGGACCTACGATGGCATCGAGCTGGTTGCCGCTGAGCAAGACAGTGGCTGCAGCCGCGCGTTGATCGGAGTGCAATTGCAGACGGCCTTGGTGCTTGTAAATGGAGAGCGATTCCATGGTGACGTCCGCGCACACGGCCGGACCGCCGTCGTCGTTCCTTGCATCCATAACAGCATCCTCGGCGGCAAGAGTCCCGGCATCCGTGAATAGGCGGGAGCCTCGGAAATCGAAGACCGAATGTCCCGCGAAATGAAGGTCAGAATGCGCATTGACCGGGACGGTGTAACGGCGCTCGTTGAGCGCCACGGACTGGTTTTCCGCGGCCGTGGCCACGGCATCGATCATGGCCTTACGATCCTCCCCTGTCTTGCAGCGAATTTCGGCGCAGACACGTTCGGCTTCCGCGAGGAGGTTCCACCGGTTCCAGGTGGCGCGCTTCATGGCCACACGCTCCCGTGCCAGTGAGCCGACGGCGTCGATCCAGGACGGTGCGAAGTCACGAGCGCAGAATGGGGTTCTGTGGGAGCGCCGAACGGTTGCGGCGAGAACATGGCTCGGGCTGAAGCCCTTGCTGATTGCCCGTTTCTGCCAATGAGCTGAGAGTTCGTGGAGCGGCGCGACCGTTTCCGATTTGGCTGTACGGGTTGAAAGGGTGGCCTGCTGTCGGAGCTTGATGACGGTTGTCGCGGATGGGGGAGTGCCGTGGCTGGCAGTCCATTTGGCAACGAGCCGGTCGGTTTCGAGATCGATAAGGCGGGAGCGGTTGGAGAACTCGCGAATCAGCACATCGTCGACGCCGGTAAGTTGCTGGCTGGGATTGTTTGTGTTCGCGGCGGGCTTGCGGAAGTCGGTCTCGGTGCCGAGGTTTCGGCTGAGGGCGTCGAAGAGGAGGCCGTTGTAGTGCTCGCTGGCCGCGACTGCCGCCTTGTAGAGCGTTCGAGAGTCCAACGTGACCCAGGCGCTGTCCGTGATGCGCTGGATCCGGTTGGCGATGACCACGTGAGTGTGCAGCTGAGGATCCCCGGCACGTGACTCCCAGTGGTCGAAGGCGGCGGCGATCGCCCCGCGGGTGCCGATGTGGGCGACGCCGTTGCGGCCGGCCCTTGTGTGTATGACTGACGCTTCTAGCCACTGCAGGGTGGCGTTGACGGCTTGGTGGTGGGTCTGGAGGATTTGGTCCTGGACGCTCCGTGGGCTGAGCGCCCAAAGGACCGAGACGGATTTGGGCACGCTGAACGTCAGGTCGAATCCGACGACGGCGTGGCGCGTTTCGGTTCGTCCCCCGCCCTTTTGGACGAGCGTCGGCTGGCCGTGAGGTCGGCCGAGGGGGGTGCCGGTGTCTGGATGAGCGGCATGGTCGAAGATGGCTTTGGCGTCAATTTCCGAGACGACGTCCCCAGTAGACCGACCTATTCCTTGCATGCCGGAGCCTATCCAGCGTCCAGGCGGTGTTCCCGACTTCATGTAGTAATTAGTGGCATCCGCCGGAGCGACCTTTACGTCGTCCATCATTGTGGTCTTGAACAGGTACTTCAGGCCGGACTGGGCCGAAAGTCGGGCGATGGACATAGTCATCGCTGGTGTCCCCGGTTGGCGGCGCTGCTCCATCCCCTGCGGCGGAACAAGTCCTTGGACTTGGGGTCGAGTTCGACGCCGGAAGCACGACTGAGAGCCAGTAGCTTGCCGGCCAGGTGAACGAAGTCGTGGGCGTCCTTTTTCTGAATGGCCCGGAGCCTGTCTAGCTCTCGGCGAAGATTATGGGCGCTGGCCCGTTGTTCCGCGACCTCGGCTTCGAGGCGATCGATGTCTACGGCTTGAAGTCGGAGTTGGGCGTGGAGCGAATCCACGACTCTGCCGTTGGGCACTCGGACGCGAGTCAGTCCCGCTGTTGCTCGGTCACGTCGCGTTGGCGTGGCGGGTTTGGAGCCGTCTGGTGATGCCGCGGAGGGCATCGGTGTTGACCCCGAGAGGCGCTGCCGACGTCGACGATCGCGCTGTCTGTTAGCGCAGCGAGTAGAGCAATAGAGCTGAGAAGAGCGGCTCGGTTCGAAGCCCTCCCGGCAGTCAGCACAAAATCTCTTGCCCACGTTGATTCATCGGCGGCGAGTTGCCTCGCGACATGACCAGCCGTGAGCCGGCCTCACGGCCACCGCCTTGGATGCCAGAGGTGTGAGGCAGTCGAGTCGCTGGCAAACAGACACGGCTGGTAGCCGGCGATGAATTACGACCGCGTTCGGGTCTCTGGGGACCCCTGCGGTGAAGAAATTGGCTTCGGCGGATCGGCCACGGAAAGGGGTGCAGACGCCGTCAGGCTGGCAGCAGCGCAGGACTAGCTGTACTGCCCAGGCCACGGCCACGCCTAGAGAGGCGGCTTGCCGCGGCTTCTGTCTGGCTTGCCCCTGATGCCCGCGGCCTGCTTCTCGCTGTGGTCACCGGCGAACAGGAGGGCTCGGCGAGGAACTGCCGGCTGCCATGAAAACCGCTTGCCTGACGCAGCTGACGGCTGTTCCAGAGTGACAGTTATCTTTTCGGGTGGGTAAGCGTTAGCCCAGAACTTTCTGCGCGTCGTGGATGCCCGATTCCCTTTACGGCGCTCATGCCGCGAGTGTCTCCTACCAGTCGATGGACAGACGCGACATTCGCTGGCGGGTTCCTGATAAGTGCGCTTATCGGGGCATGGAGAAGGACTGCCTTCGCGTGACGTGGTGAGGGAGAAACAACCGCAGTCAGGTCCCGGATAAGATCACGAAGGGCTGTGTGGCCCCCCTGCCATGGTTCGTTGGTGTTGGAGGTGCTGACGATGGTCTCCATGGTTCATCGCTGGCTCAAAGGTGCATGCGTGCCCGGGTGAATCCGCTCAAACCGAGTCAGACCGGGTCGACACCTGTAAGATCGGGTCAGACCGCTACCAGGCGGCCGCCGGCAGTCCCGAGGAGTGCAGTAGTGAGCGAACCGTGGCTTGCCGCCGACGCAATCGCAGCCCACCTCGGCGTAACCAAGGAGACTGTCTACACCTGGATCGCCGAACGATCCATGCCGGCCCACAAGGTCGGCAGGCTCTGGAAGTTCCAGACCAGCGAGGTCGACGCCTGGGTCCGCAGCGGCGGGGCCGCGATCTCGGACGAGGGCGATGGCAGTGGAAGACCCTGAGCAGAGTTGGCGGTCCGGGAGGCCTGCTCTCGGCCCTGGGTACATGCATGAACGTAGAAAGATTGAACTGTGGCGCTGAAAAAATCTGACCTTTACTCCTCACTGTGGAGCAGCGCCGACGAGCTGCGCGGATCGATGGACGCCAGCCAGTACAAGGACTACGTCCTCACGCTGCTGTTCGTGAAGTACGTCTCCGACAAGGCGAAGGCAGACAAGTCGGCGCTTATCTACGTCCCCGACGACGGCTCCTTCGACTACCTGATCTCGCTCAAGGGCAAGCCCGACGTCGGCGAGAAGGTCAACGTCGCGATCAGGCGTCTCGCTGAAGAGAACGACCTGCTGGGCGTCATCAACAACGCAAACTTCGATGACCCGGCCAAGCTGGGCTCCGGCAAAGAACTGCAGGACAAGGTCTCGAACCTGATCGGCATCTTCCAGGACATTGACTTCACCGGCTCCAAGGCCGAAGGGGATGATCTCCTGGGTGATGCATATGAGTACTTGATGCGGCACTTCGCCACCCAGTCGGGTAAGAGTAAAGGCCAGTTCTACACCCCGGCCGAGGTCTCCCGCGTGATGGCGCAGCTGCTCCAGATCCCTGTAAACACTCCGAAGTCCACCACCGTGTACGACCCAACCTGCGGCTCCGGGTCGCTGCTGATTAAGGTCGCCGACGCCGCCCCGAACGGCTTGACCATCTACGGCCAGGAGAACGACAACGCCACCTGGGCGCTCGCGCGGATGAACATGATCCTGCACGGCAACGAGACCCACGACCTGCGCCAGGGCAACACACTGGCCAACCCAAAGTTCACCTACAACGGCAACCTCCAGACATTCGACTACCTCGTGGCCAACCCGCCATTCTCTGTCAAGAGCTGGCGCAACGGCTTCGATTTCTCCTTCGGCCGATTCGACGGATTCGACACCCCGCCCGACAAGAACGGCGACTACGCGTTCCTCCTGCACATGGTCAAGTCGTTGCGGTCGCGGGGCAAGGGCGTTGTCGTCCTCCCGCACGGTGTGCTTTTCCGCGGAAACTCAGAGGCGAGGATCCGCACCGAGCTGATCAAGCGTGGCTACATTAAGGCGATCATCGGTCTGCCGGCGAACCTCTTCTACGGCACCGGCATCCCCGCTTGCCTGATCGTGCTCGACAAGGAGGACGCCCAGGCCCGCTCCGGCATCTTCATGATCGACGCATCCAGAGGCTTTGAGAAGGACGGCCCCAAGAACCGGCTGCGCCCGCGCGACATGCACAAGATCGTCGATGCCTACACCAGCGGCAAGGAGATTGCGCGCTACTCCCGCATGGTGCCGGTCAGCGAGATCGCGGATCCGAAGAACGAGTACAACCTCAACATCCCGCGCTACATCGACTCTTCCGAGCCCGAGGACATCCAGGACCTCCGCGCCCACATGCAGGGTGGTATCCCGGACCGCGACCTCGACGCGCTCCAGCCCTATTGGGATGCGTTCCCGAACCTCCGCAGTGAACTCTTCCCACCGCTGCGCCACGGCTACTCGGCGCTCGCCGTCGACAAGTCGGACATCCAGGTCAGGGTCACCCAGTCACCCGAGTACGGGACCTTCGCGAACGGCATCGCCGACACCGTCGACGCCTGGTGGGCGGACAAGCGCAAGTTGCTCGTGGACATCTCACCGACGACCCGCGCCAACGATCTGATCCAGAACGTCTCCGAGGCGTTGCTGGAGGCCTTCCGCCCACGCCCGCTGATCGACGAGTACGGCGTGTACGAGCAGCTGATGAGCTACTGGAACGCCTCGATGCACGACGACGTCGCCCTCATCGTCAGCGACGGCTGGGACGGCTCTGCGAGGCCGCGCCTGGCTCGCACCTGGAAGGACAAGAACAACAAGCCCAAGTACGAGGAAGCCCACATCGTTACGGGTGCTCGCGCCACCGCGAGGCGCTGGGTCATGGACCTGATCCCGCCAGAGTACGTCGTCGCCCGGTTCTTCCCAGAGGAGAAGGCGGAGCTCGATGGTCTCATCCTCGAACAAGAGGCCGCTAGCCAGGCGGCCGAGGAATACACAGGGGAACATGCAGTCGAAGAAGGCCTGCTCTGGGAGGCCGTCGAGGACAACAAGATCACCAAGGCGCTTGTGGCAGGACGCCTGCGCGTGGCTAGACGGGAGGGTGCTGAGGCCGATGAGATCGAGGCACTGCAGCATGTGATCAAGCTCTACGAGGCGGAGGCGGCTGCGAAGAAGTCGGTCAAGGACGCTAGCGCGAAGATCGAGCAACTGGCCCTTGCGCAGTACGAGAAGCTCACGACGGACGACATCCAGTCGCTGGTAATCGATGACAAGTGGGGCGGCACGATCCGCCGCCACATCGGGGCGGAGGTGACTGCGCTTGGGCAGGCGCTTATCGCTCGCCTCCGTGTCCTTGGCAATCGCTATGAGTCGACTGTTGGTGAACTCGAGGCCGAGGTAGAAGCTTTGAGCGCCAAGGTCGCTGCGCACCTGGCTGTGATGGGGTTCGACGGATGACAACTGCCATGTACGAGCTGCCCATCGGATGGCAGACAAGGCCGCTTGGCGACTTGGGTCGTGTCGTTCGGGGTGGCTCGCCTCGGCCAGCAGGTGACCCTCGCTACTTCAATGGATCGTTCATCCCTTGGTTGACGGTCGCTTCCCTTACATCTATCCCGGCCAGCCAGATCCGGGTCAGCGAGACAGCAGGGTGCCTGACGGAAGAGGGGGCGAACCGAAGTCGGACGCTGCTACCGAACACATTAGTACTTGCTAACAGCGGCGCGACCCTTGGAGTCGCAAAGATATTGGATCTCCGATGCTGCGCAAACGACGGTATTGCAGCATTGATCGACCAACACGCTGGGAACCGGGAATTCATCTGCCAGTACCTCAACACGCGAACTGCGTACCTCCGCGACGTTGTGGCACCTGGAAACGGACAGCCAAATCTGAATACATCGCTTATCAAGGACATTGAGGTTCCCTTTCCCCCTGAGCCCGAGCAGGAAGCGATCGCTGAAGTTCTCGCTGACGGAGACGACTTAATCACGAAGCTCGTCCGACTCATCGCGAAGAAGCGTGATGTCCAACAGGGCATGATGCAGGAACTCCTCACGGGCCGCTCTCGCCTCCCCGGCTTCACGGGCGAGTGGAAGCTACTCCCGGTGGCGGACAACTCGCATCTTAAAGCCCGTATAGGCTGGCAGGGTCTCACTACCGGCGAGTATTTGACTTCTGGTGAGTATCGACTCGTCGGTGGCACTGATTTCAAAAACGGCCACGTCGATTGGGAATCCACCGCGTTCGTGGACCAGTGGCGCTTCGACCAGGACAAAAATATTCAGCTTGTGGACGGTGATGTCCTCATAACCAAGGACGGCACCATTGGGAAAGTGGCAATTGTTGATTCGATGCCGGGCCCGTCAACGCTGAACAGCGGCGTATTCGTTCTCCGCCCGAAGCGTGGTGCGTACGATTCAGAATTTGTTTACTGGATGCTGCGGTCTCGCGTATTCGAAGAGTTCGTTGCTGGTCTCAGCGCGGGCTCGACCATCACCCACCTCTACCAGCGAGACCTGGTTACCCTCGAACTTTTGGTTCCGCCTACGCTCGAAGAGCAAGCAGCGAT
Source organism: Arthrobacter sp. NPDC057013 (assembly GCF_042674585.1). NCBI lineage: Bacteria > Bacillati > Actinomycetota > Actinomycetes > Micrococcales > Micrococcaceae > Arthrobacter > Arthrobacter sp. NPDC057013. Next base: position 14,639 of record NZ_JBHUSE010000020.1, on the reverse strand, counting down.
TTCCCGAATCTTGACAGATGCTGACGTTGAAATCGTGGCCTTGGAGCGTAGCTTGGAGTCGGCGCGTGCGGTGAAGATCGGGATGATGCAGGAACTGTTGACGGGCAGGACCCGCATGCCGGTGATGGAGGAAGCATGAGCACGGTCGGGCAGAAGGAGCGCGAGACCCAGGAGCGGGTGGTCAAGCTCTTTCAAAAGAAGCTGGACTACACCTACGGCGGGAACCTGAAGGATCAGGACAACCGCAACGTCGATGAAGCCAAGCTCCGTGCTTACCTGCTTCGTCGTGGATACGACGAGGCTCTGGTCTCTCGGGCGGTTCATGAGCTCTTGACCGCTGCAGCGTTCGGCGGCGGCTCTTCGTTGTACGATCAGAACCGCAAAGTCTATGAGCTGCTCAGATTCGGCGCGAAGGTCAAGACCGACGTCGACCAGACCACCCAGTCGGTCCACCTGATCGACTGGACCAATCCGGCGATGAACGACTTTGTAGTGGCCGAAGAAGTCACAGTCAAGGGCCAGCATACGAAGCGACCCGACCTCGTCCTCTATGTAAACGGGATCGCGCTCGGTGTGGTGGAGTTGAAGCGCTCGACGGTGAGCGTCGCCAGCGGTATCCGTCAGAATATCGGCAACCAGCGCCACGACTTCGTCCGCCCGTTCTTCACAACGGTCCAGCTGCTGTTCGCGGGCAATGATGTCGAGGGGCTGCACTACGGAGTGATCGAGACCCCGGAAAAGTACTGGTTGCGGTGGAAGGAGGAAGGCGAGAACGCTGACCTTGACCTGGCGATCACCCAGATGTGCTCCAAAGAGCGCTTCCTGGAGATCATCCACGACTTCATCGTCTACGACGCGGGCGTGAAGAAGTCCCCGCGCCACAACCAGTACTTCGGCGTCAAGGCCTCTCAGGCCCGCATCGCGAAGCGCGAGGGCGGCATCATCTGGCACACCCAGGGATCGGGCAAGAGCCTGACGATGGTATGGCTGGCCAAGTGGATCCTGGAGACCCAGCATGATGCCCGCGTCCTAGTGATCACCGACCGCACTGAGCTGGACGACCAGATCGAGGGCGGCTTCTCCGGGGTTGGGGAGAAGATCGTCCGCACTCAGTCGGGCGCGGACATGCTCGCGATGCTCAACACCTCGAACCCGCGGCTCATGTGCTCTCTGGTACACAAGTTCCGCGGCACCGACGAAGAGGCCCGCGACAAGGACGCCGAGGACTTCGCGAAGGACCTCAAGACGAAGATCCCCGACGGTTTCAGGGCCAAGGGCAACATCTTCGTGTTCGTCGACGAGGCCCACCGCACCCAAAGCGGCAAGATGCACCGCATCATGAAAGACCTGCTGCCGGGGGCGATGTTCATCGGCTTCACCGGCACGCCGCTGCTGAAGAGCGACAAAAAGACCAGCATCGAAACCTTCGGGTCGTTCATCCACACGTACAAGTTCGACGAGGCCGTCCGCGACGGTGTTGTACTCGACCTGAAGTACGAGGCCCGCAAGGTAGAGCAGGAGCTCCAGGGATCCACGGCGGTCGACAAGTGGTTCGACGCCAAGACCCGCAACCTCACCGACCTGTCGAAGGCGCGGCTGAAGCAGAAGTGGGGCACGATCCAGAAAGTATTCTCCTCTGCACCCCGCTCGGCGCAGATTGTCCAGGACATTCTCATGGACATGGAAACCCAGCCGCGGTTGCTCAGCGGCCGCGGCAACGCCATGTTGGTGAGCGATTCGGTCTATCAGGCCTGCACGTTCTACGAGGCCTTCGTGAAGAGCGGCTTCAGGGGCAAGGTCGCGATCGTCACCAGCTACAAGCCCAACCCGACCGCGATCTCCAAGGAAGACGCGGGTGAGGGCGACACAGAAGAGCTCCGCAAGTACGAGATTTACCGGCAGATGCTCGCCGACTACTTCGGCGAGCACCCCGACAAGGCCATCAGCCGGGTCGAAGAGTTCGAGACCGATGCCAAGAAGAAGTTCGTCAACGAGCCCGGCCAGATGCGGCTGCTCATCGTCGTCGACAAACTCCTGACCGGTTTCGACGCGCCGAGTGCGACGTACCTGTACATCGACAAGAGAATGCGCGACCACGGTCTCTTCCAGGCGATCTGCCGCGTCAACCGTCTTGACGGCGACGACAAGACCTACGGGTACATCGTCGACTACCGTGACCTGTTCAAGTCGCTCGATAAGACCGTCACCGACTACACCTCCGAAGCGTTCGGCGAGTACGAGGCCGATGACGTCGACGGACTGATCAGCGACCGCAATGAGCAGGACCGCAAAGATCTCGAGGAGGCTCTTGACGCCGTCCGGGCTCTGTGCGAGCCGGTCGCCCCACCCAAAGGCACGCTCGAATACCAGCACTATTTCGTCGCGTCCACGCCCGGCGATGCCGACCAGATCAAGGATAACGAACCCAAACGCGTCCTGCTCTACAAGTCCGTTGCCACCCTCGTACGCGCCTTCGGTGCCGTCGCCAGCGACATGGAAGCCGCCGGCTACACGACCGCTGAGATGGCGTCGATCAAGGACGAGGTCGCCCACTACGCCGCCGTCAAGAGCGAGGTCGAGGCCGGAGCCGGCGAGAACATCGACATGAAGCAGTATGAGGCAGGGATGCGCCAACTGCTCGACAACTACATCAATGCCAAACCCGTCGAACAGGTCGCCGACCTGGAGAAAACCCTGGTCCAGCTGATCGTCGAGCGCGGGCCCGACGCCATCGACACGCTGCCACCTGGAATTAGGGGCAGCAGCGCAGCCACGGCGGAGACGATCATCAACAACGTCCGCAAGACGATCGTCGACGAGCACGCGATGAACCCGCGCTACTACGAGCACATGTCCGAACTCCTCGACGCACTCATCGAGAAGCAGAAGGAAGACGCCGAGGACTACGCGGACTACCTCCGCAAACTCATGGAGCTGACGAAGAAGGTCGGCACCCGGGAGGCAGCAGACGGCAAGGCCTACCCGGAATGGGCGAGCACACCAGCGCGTCGGGCGATCATGGACTTCGGATGGCGTCCCGAAGGTCTGGTCGTCGACCACGAAGCACTGCATCACCGAATTCAATCGAGCAAGGAACACGGATGGGCCGACGCCGGTGCCGGCAGGATGAAGGAGCGCGCGCTCGCCCGTGAGCTGCGTAAGGAACTCCCAGGTGTCGAAGAGGAATCACTGGCGGAGTTCATCGAACTGTTGAAGAACAACGATGAGTACCGTTAACGCCTACCTCACCGTCGCCGGCCTTGGCGTCGACGTCGTCTACAAAAACATCAAGAACCTGCACATCTCGGTCTACCCGCCGGTGGGCCGGGTGCGGGTCGCCGCACCGCAGCGGACTACTGAAGAAGCTATCCGGCTCGCGGTGGTGCAGCGGCTCTCGTGGATCAGGCGTAAGCGGGAGCAGCTCCAAAACGCAGACAGGCAGACTGAGCGCAGGATGGTCTCGGGGGAGACGCACTTCGTGTGGGGGCAGCGGTATCTCCTCGACGTCTCCAAGACGAGCGGTGCGTACGGTGTCGAGATCAAGGGCAATACGCTCTGGGTGATCACTCCATCCGGAACCGACGCCGCCGGGCGGTTCGGGGCACTGGATCGGTGGTACCGGCGTGAGCTGAAGGCCGCCGTGCCCGCGCTGCTGGAGAAGTGGCAGCCGATCCTCGGGGTCGAGGCTGACAAATACGTCGTGCGCCGGATGAAGACCAAGTGGGGCACCTGCGTCACTACGTCACGAACGATCTGGCTCAACCCGGAGCTGGCGAAGAAGGACCGGCGGTGCCTGGAGTACATCGTCGTCCATGAACTCGTGCACCTTCTGGAACGTGGCCACGGCGAGCAGTTCGTGGCCTTGATGGACCAGGCCCTTCCCGACTGGCGGGCACGTCGCGACGAGCTGAACGAAGCCCCGCTCGGGCACGAGGAGTGGGGAGAATGCGAGCGGGCGTGATGAAAAAAAGCAACCGCAGGGCCTGGTGCAGGTGCTGACGAACGTTTCATCAGGTCATGCTCGTGTTCCGGCGCTAAGCAGCCTTCTTCGCGGCCCGCAGCGCCAACGCCTACGCCCTCGAAGAACGAGCCGAAAAGGCCGCAGAACAGCGATACTGCTTGAACCGCATGGGTGCCGCCGCCCGCGGAGAGCTGACCGTCGAGGAATATGTATGCAGCGTTCCTCAAGCTGATGGGCGAAAGGGTCTTTTGGCCGGAAAGCTGAGCGCGACGGATTGGGACCTCTACCGACGTGGTTCAATCCCAGGTCTCGCCAAACCAGCAGCTGCCATCTTTGTGCTCCTGGATGACCAGGACCCGCTCCTCGCCGAGCAGGATGATGTCTTCGTAACTGAGCATGGATCCAGTCCAGCATCGGTCGCCGGCAGCCGGTAGGGGAGTCGTGGCCTATGTTGAAAACCGCGAGAACTTCCGGACTAGGCAGCTGCCTCGATGAGCTCGCAGAACGCACCCTCTGGCTCGGAGGGAACGGGTCATAAATGGGCGGCCGGTGTTCCACTCAAGAGCGCGGGTGGCTGGTCCTGGTTGAGGCCTGGCGGCCCGAGGGGTCCTACGTCTCGGGCGGCGGGCTTTGCGGCCCGAAAAGCCAGTTCCATCCGGCATTCGCGGTCCTGAACATTAGAAAGATCGCGATTATGCCAAGCAAAAAGGAATTGGGGGTCGACAACGCCCACACGCCTACAGCCATTGAGGCCACGAAACCGAGAACAGCTTCCCGCCCCCATTGGGATCTGGTCTTCATGGGCACAGCCTACAGAACCGGAACGGTGACGAACACCGAAGCGATGCCGGATTCCGACTCTCAAAGTGGGTCCATCCACGACGACGTGTCCACACCTACGAAAGTGCTGTTCATGACAAGCGGGCACGGAAATGCGGTCGGCTGTCGGTCCTCGCTGGCAGAATGTGACAGTGGCACGCATACAGCTGGAGGCTGGGAACGACCTCGTCCAGAGGCTCGCACACGAGAACGACCCGATCAAGGCGGTCATCGAGCTCGTCTGGAACAGTCTGGACGCCGACGCCCACGACGTCGTGGTGACTCTTCATCGCAATGATGCAGACGGCGTGATCGGTGCCGAGGTCACTGACGACGGCCACGGGATGGCCCCCGAAGAACTGTCGTCTGCCTTCCGATGGGTGGGCAACTCGTGGAAGTGGGCAGCGGGACGCAGCAAGGGTGAAGAGCGCCCACTGCATGGTCGCCTCGGCCAAGGCCGGCTGCGCGCATTCGCCCTCGGCACCCAGGTCGTTTGGGAGACAGTCGCAGACAGCCTGGATGGCAAGCGTCTCAGGTCGGTCATCCGCGCCTCCGCAGACGCCAGGAACGACTTCGACACATCAGATCCGGTGAGCACTGATGAGAGTACGGGCACCCGGTTCGTGGCATCCGGGCGCGATGGACTTGACCGCCTTAGCAGCGACAAAGCGAGCGACCGAATCACGGCAACATTCGCTCCTTACCTCATCGCTCGACCGGACGTCTCGATCACCTACGACGGATCGCGGGTCCGGCCCGAAGAGAGCATTGACCTCGATACCACGTACGACCTGGAGTGGGCGCACGAGGGTATCACACGGCACGCCAAGCTTCGCATCATCGAGTGGAAGGTCGGCAACGAACGGGCGATCCACCTGTGCGACGGCGCGGGTGTTCCGGTCGACGCTGTCGACAAGGCCCCGGCCCCCGACTTCCGCTACTCCGCGTACGTTCTCTGGGATGAGATGCCTGAGCATCACAACGAGTGGATGTTGGCGCACCTGGAAGCCACGCCGTCGATACTCGGGCTACTGCTGGCTGAAGTAGACGAAGTGCTGGAAAAGCATTTCGAGTCACGTCGCGCCCAACGACGTCGCGAACTCGTGGAGGAATGGAAGGCAGGAAATGTCTACCCCTACGAGGGCGAGCCAGCAACGGAGGAAGAGAAGGTCGAGCGCGCGACCTTCGACGTGGTCGCCACCTCGATCCGCAGACACATCCCGAGCGGCAGGCAGCAGAAGAAGCTGACGCTCGGACTCCTGCGTGAGTCCATCCAGCATCGGCCGAGTGACGTGTCCGTGCTGTTGGATCAGTACGTCGGCCTCCCCGCCGACGAGCGCGAGCAGCTCGAGCACCTCCTCAGGCGCACCAGCCTGTCGCGGGTGATCCAAGCCTCGAGCAATGTTACGAACCGACTCGAGTTTCTGCGTGCGCTCGAGCTGATGGTCTTCGACCCGGAGGCCAGCAAGATGATCGGGGAACGGGCGCATCTGCACCGCATCCTGGAAAGCGAACTGTGGGTGTTCGGCGAGCAGTACAACCTCATGATCAGCGAGCGGGGCCTGACGGCCGCCCTGGATCGACACCGCCAAATCCTGGACGAACCGCGCACCGACTCGACGCCCGTAAAGCTGCTCGACGGCAAGTCCGGCCGCCTGGACCTCCTTCTCTCGGTCGCCGCCACCGAGCACGACCGCAACAGGCATCTCGTGGTTGAGCTTAAGGCCCCCAAGGTCGTCGCTGGCCCGAAGGAGCTCGCCCAGATCAAGGCATACGCCAAGGCGATGGCCAAGGACCCGCGGTACGCGAGCAGCACGACCGAGTGGGACTTCTGGCTCGTGACGGGTGAGATCGACGAAGACGTCCGGCAGGAAGCGAACCAGCGAGGCCGAGAGCGCGGCCTCGTGTTCGAGCCGGACCTGCCTGAGGCACCCGGGGCCAAGGTCCGCGTCTGGGTGCGAGACTGGGGTCAGATTATCGACGATGCGCGGCGTCGGCTCGACTATTTCCAGAAGAGCCTCCAGCACGACCCGTCGCTCGACGATGCACGTGACTACCTCCGCCGCAACCATGGTGATGTCATTCCTGAGGCCCTACTTGCAAGTGCCGAAGAAACGACCGAAGAGAACTCTAAGATCTGATCAGACCCTGATCGATGCGCCGCTTGCCATGAACCTACCAGGCCCTCCACAGAGGAGCGGCACAATCAGCAGGATGACGACGGCGCTGCCCGACCTCTGGACTGACTGGTGCTCGGTCTCAGGCGTGCCTGCCGGAAAGATCGACGAGACCTCACTCTCTCGCTTTACACGGCAGGCACAGCCATCCCGGGCTGTGCTCGCAGAACTACGCCGGCGGATGGCTCCCAAAGGTCCTGCAGCCCCCGCGTGGCCGCGCGATCGCCGTGAGGATCCCGGTTCCCTAGAGCGGCTGATCCGGCGCGGTACGGCAATCATCCAGCGCCCGGACACCCACTGGGTCTTCAGGCTGCGGCTGCGCCGGATGCTGTTCTCCGCGGTGCTGCTCGCGCCTGCGTCGCACGGCGGCCTCGGGCTGGACAGAGCGGGGGCGCTTGGGTTGCGGCCGGACAGGATGAGCGAGCTGCGCCAGGGGATTGGCATCGCCGAGGACCCGAGCGCCTGCCCGGCGTGCGCCACCTGGTCGTGGCTCGATGTGATCGGCACCAACAGCGGGTGGTCCCACGGTTCCGTCCGGGCTCTGGGGCACCGCCGCGACGAATAAGGACCCGCGCACCGGCACCTGCGGCCGGATCCCAATCCGGACTGGTACCTTTGCATCGGCATGCTGCCAGCTGTGGACCGCTGGGGTTGGATCGACGCCTACCGCTCCATGCATCGATCCTCGCTGTCGGCAGTCATCAGCGCCGTGGCATTGCTGCTCGACGGTCCGGAGCCCGCACCTGATCCGGGGCCAGCTGCGGCTGCGGTGCAGGCCAGTCCCCGGCGGCAGATGACGCGCGAGGAGGAAGAGCGGATACTCAAGCGCGCCGATGAACTAACCGCCCGCGTCGAGGTGATCCTTCGCGAGTTCGACGCCGGCCGATAAAGTCGTGTGTATGGGAAACAACTGGGAGCAGGTCCTCGGGACCAAGGGTGCAGGCCTCTCCGACGCCTACGACCAGAGCGCCTCCGACGCGCTGTACCAGGACCATCCAAACGCAGCTCCACCATCAAGTCCGGAAGACCCGGGGGATGAGGTCGTCCGCCTGCCGTTCGACGAGAGCTGAGCCTCCAAGGCTCCCACGGCGGGACGTCCGTTTCGGGACATAGTCCCATGTCAGCGCGCATGCACACTTAGGTGTGCACTCCCCCGGGAACCGGGAAGACCATGCCCACAGAAAAGGACTTAGTACAGCCCTCTGCGTTGGCACAGCCTAATAAGGCCATTTTTGACGCTCCTTGCCCTGATGGGCACCGGGGAGGCCTGAGCCCAGGTCTTCCCCGGCCAGAGGCCCTGGAACCCGGATGCCCAGTCGCTCACAGGAAGCGCATTCCTGCCTAGGCAGCTATTGAGGGTCTTCGTAGTGCTAACCCACCTCTGCTTTAAACATTCACCGGCGGCAAAACTGCGGCCTCATTCTTGGTGTGCTGCTGCTGGCGGCGCGTTTCATGCGCCTGGGTAGGATCCTGGCCGGAGAACGAAAGACCTTCTGCGCGAGATGGTCGAGACACCGCCAGCCGTCAGACTCCCAAGCCCGGATCTCGGTACGCCGTTCCCTTGTCTATGTTCCAGCCAGCGACCACTCCCGAGCCGATCATGATGTCGCTGACCCTAGCAAGGTGATAACTAGGGTCAGCCTCGAGAGCGAGCTGAAGGAACTGGTGCGCCTTGCTGCCTCTGCCTTCCCACCAATTGATGAAGGCCACCGCGGTGAGGATGGGGGCCGAGTGCTTCGTGCTGCTGTGCGTGTAGGCATGGAGGAGTAACTGCTGCGCCCATTCGACTCGGGACCACTGCGGCTTATCGTGGGTTTGGGCGAGGAGGATCCGATCCATGCGTTCGTCAATGCCTGGGATGTCGGCCATCAGCCTGTCGCGAATGAAGGGGAACTGGAGATCCGCGATCAGGTTCACGATTTCATCCCGGTCCGGGTAGCTGTGCGACTCAAGCATTTCCATCCAGCGTGCCCTGGCTTGCTCGAGCGCTTCCCCTACTTTCAGGCCTCCGAGTGCAGCTACACGGTCGCGGACAGCATCCGTAGTTTCGGTTTCTTTCGTTGATGCGGGCAGAGTGATCCGATTTGTCGGTTCGATGGTGCTGCCGCGGTAGACGAATTCCGCGTTGATCTGGCTGGACTGTGTTGCCGCGAGCGGGAGCGACCGACCGTCCTCGGAGTTTCCATCGTATTGGGAGACCCTTTCATTCCCGACCAGGAGTCCATCGCGGATGGACATCCCCCGTTCGGCGAGGGCACCAGTCAACGCGGCGATGGTTGCCGCCTGGGGCTTGACCGGACCGGCCTGCTCTTCCTGAGAGGTGTACACGGCAAATAGCACACTTTCGGCATTGGTGTCATGGGCAAGGTAACCCGCCACCGTCTGCGCGTAGCTGATCTCAGTGCCCGGCTTCGGCAGATCAACGCGCAGTGTCGCGCCAACATGCTTATCCGACAAGGTGATGCAGACCAGGCTTTCGCGGGGCCAGAACCCCAGCGTGTGGCCGACGAAACTGAGAACGTCGGCTGGGGTGCGGATAGTGAGCTCTTCCATGATCCTTCTCCTTTATATCGGCCGGCGGACCGCGGATGCGCCCGTCAGTTTTCGGCGTCAATCTGATAGGAGAGCCACCGCTGGGCTTGGAGTCCGGACGAAGGGACGGAGGAGCACCGAATGAACTCTTGGTTCGTGAACGGCGCGCCGCCCACAGGTGCCAGAGGGCCTGCCCAGCGATGATCGGGATCAGAATGACAAACAGCGAAGTTGCTTTTGTTCATTCATGGGCAGGTGCGGGCACCGCGGCATGACCAAGGGGCCGCAGTTCACGGGGAAGATTATTGGGTCAGCTGCGCGCCGGATCGCCTTTCGAGTGCATGTTCGGCGCGTTCGACGACGGTCCGGTCGTGGGCGTCCAGGCGCCGGGCAGCTTCGGGGTTGGCCATTTCACAGTCACGTATTTCTACCAACCACCGGTGAAGCTGGGTTTCAGCGTGCCCACAGAAGAACGACAGCCGGCTGGCGCGTCTATCCTGCAAAACTAACTCGTGCTGGCCAAAGGCTATGCGGTTCCATATAGGACTGATTTCCCAGAGCAACAGTCTGGTGCGGAGCCCGAACGTGCCATGCTTGAGACGTCCCGCGAGCCGGGGGAGAAGTAGCCCGAGGCTGACTAGGAGCACGGCGCACGTTTCGCCCACCCAATAGAAGCTAGTGAGCACAGCAGCCGTCGGGCTGGCGGTGCCTTCAACCTTGATGACCGCCCCGTAGAGCAGCCGGTCGAGAAGGACCAGAGCGAACAAGACGCAACCGACGGCGATGAGGGTGAACGCCGATCGAAACGCCGGCGTACGCATGTGAGGAATGTTGCTCCTGCATACCCGGGCTATGTCGACGCAGATCCACATGATGAAGGCCGAGCCGGTCCAGAGGAAAACTGCCATCCCGGGCTGGTCACCGTATGTCAGGGGAAGGTTGGGATCGGTGAGATCTACACGGCTGGTGAGAAATCCTGCAGTAACTGCCGCGCAGGCGGCACCCGCAGCCCAACGGCCCAAGGTGAGTTGCCGCCGTCGTACTTCTTTGTCCGCGACCGCAGCCAGCAGGATGGCAGTTCGGAACTGCCAAAACCCAAGAAGTAGAGACAGGAGGGTGGCAAGCCCTACGCGGTTCTGGCCACCGAGCAGCGGATCGATGCCGTAGTAGACGGCGGGGACATACAGTGTGCAGGCAATTGCGGCCAGGATAGTCGCGCGAAATACGCTGCCGCGGTCAGGATCTCGGGCGATGGGCAGCCGAAGGACAGTAAGCACCCACAGCGCGGCTGCGGGGACGGCTTCCATCAGCCGAACACCTGGCGAAAGGCCAGCGGCTCGGGCAGGCTGGGGACCTCGCTGTTGATGATCCGCATTGCAAGCTGGTCGGCGAGGGCCTCGGCTGTGAATTCGGCGTCATCTGTGTAGCTTCTGCGGCCGAGAGCGCGGAGTACCTCGACGCCGAGGTCCGGGAGGAATGCCGTGACCAAGTCTTCGGTCGGTTCCTCGAGGTCATGCTGAAGGATCATGTGGCTGAACTCGTGCAGGATGATCTGTTGCCGGTGCCAGCTGGATTTCACTGTTGAGTGCAGGACTATGTCGTGGTCGGCGCAGATAAGCCAGACACCGCACAATTCTGATCCGCGCATGCCGGGGAGTTCGTCGACGATGATGGGACGGCCGCGTTGCATTTCCAGTTTGTTCTGGATGTACAGAAGCGTCGCGTCGTCGGGCAGACCGAAGCCGTGCTCCGCTCGCCGGGCTATCTTTCGGGCTTCACGATAGTTCATTGCTTCGGGCCGCGGGGGAGTGGGGAACATTGACCGGACCGATCTGGTCCAGTGAATACCCGTTCGGGTATAGGGACGAACCGGCTTTGCCGGGCGTGAAATGCGGATGCTTCTTGAGCGGCCGACGACGGCTTATTGTATTCCGCACTGCTAGTCCCGTTTTGAGGGCGGCCCGGGAAGCCCTGGTGGAGTTCGGGAGGCCGAGCGCCGCGGTGAGGTGGTCGTCGTCGAGCATTGTGCTGATGATCTGTTTGGCCAAGGGGCGCAGGGGAGCGGGCAAACGGCTTTGGAACACCTGGACAGTGGTGTCCATGAGACGCTGACCTTCGGCGGATGGCGCGACATGCGCAGCCTCGTAGGCGTCGAAGAACGCCTCGGCTTCAGCGTATGTTCGGGGCACGCTCGCCATGCTCATCCGGGAGCCCAGTTCGGAGAAGAATCGCACAGCGGCCGCCAACTCTGCTGTTGTGGGTTGGCGCCACGCGTGCTTCTGCGTCCAACGGATTGGGACCACGAGCAGTGTGAGGAGGACATAGAGGAAGTCGTCTTTGCTGCCGGGGACGTTGCGATGCACGCGGTTAAGCAGTCCAACCATTTCGCGGCCGCGCTCGCTGTCCAGTCCGCAAGCGATGAGCTCGTAGATGACGATGGCGGTGTCGTAGGAGCGCTTCATGGGGCGCTCCTGGATTTCGGCGTTGCTGTGCAGTGTTGAAGCGATACTCGGGATGGCGAAATTGCGGTAGTACGAGAGGAAGAAGCCGAGTTCCATGTCTGCCGCAAGGTCGAAGAGAGCCATGTTCCGGAAGGTGGCCTCCCAGTCCTCGGGGTGGGTGTTCTCCTGGCGGTGCCGGCTCACGGCTTGCGTGTCGTGGATGTTCATCGTGCCCCTTCGCCGTGCCTGAGAGTCTGCGCTCGAAAGTGGGGCACCAGCTCCCCAGCTCGCGTGACCGATTCCATGGTAGGACGGTTAGATCAACGTGGCTAGTCAATCGTAGACGGGTCTACGAGGCGGCGGTCCTTGCCTCATTTGCCAGCGCTTTGACGAGGCCTTTTTCTCCCTGTTTCATCATGAGCGCATGGGCTGCCGTGAAGACCGGTGCAGCGATCGGCGTAAGGAGGTTCATCCAGCGCTGGGTCGGGTGGACACGCCACTCGATGTCCATGCGCGTGGCTACACCTTGTTTCTCGGGGGTGAGCACTACTCGCCCGGTGCCGTTCAAATGTCCGCCGGCATCGAAGTCAATTTCCTGGGGTGCAACTACATCTGTTGGGTGGATGCTGATGGTGAGCGCGTAACCCAGCGATGCCTTGAAGTTGAGGTGGGCGGTAGTCGCCTTGAGGATGTCTTCCTGGGAGTTGCTCACGGCTTTGGTGCGTACCAGCGGCCCCGCGAAGCTGCAGCGTGGCCACCAATTGGGCCAACTCATGTCGATGTCGGCGATTACCTCCCAGACTTGCTCGGGAGTCGCCGGGAGGTGCCAGGTGGAGCTGAGGTCGAAGAGGCGTGGGGTCATAAAAGCCATTTTGGCATTACTGTGCAGTGTTCGGGGCTGAGCACCTTGGGTAAAGGGCTGGAGTAGATTCGAATCCTGCGGCAAGCCAATGCCTCGAGTAGCCGGGCCGACAAGAACCTGCATGTCGCTCTTCTTTGCCGCACTGCCGTTAGGGACACAGCCAGAAGTTTCAGGTTGCGACCAGAAGCTTCTGGGGTCGGTGTGAGAATAAGAAGAAACGAACCCCATTCTGGTGGCCCTTGCGCACTCACGCGATGTCAGGTTGGGGTGTGCTCTAACCAGGCAGCTAGCTGTATCGTCAGTCGTGAAGCCCGCGCCGATTTTGTGCCACAACGCGACATTGAATTGGGTGTCTTGCTCTAGTTGTGTTGCTGGCGGATGAGTCCGAAGGGCACTGCAGGGTGCGCCCGGACGATGTAGCGGCCGGGTCCGATTCGGGTGATCATGATCCCTGTCTCGTGACGAATGGCTGCGGCTTTTACCGTCTCGACCGCATTGTTCAGGGCGTGGTCGATTTGTGAGGCGACGTCAACGATGACATCGACCATTCCTGGTGATGGATAGGTTTGTGCTGTTGCTGTCACGGGACCTCGTATTTGCAGGAAAGTTGTTATCACAGCTGTGACTGAAGGGTGCGGGGAGGGTAGAGGCGGCGGTGCTGCGCCAGCCGCCTCTACCTTTCTCGCTGCGACCTGTGCTTACACGGTTGCTGGCGTGAGGGTGATCCCGTGGCCGTGGCCGAAGCATGGGCTTTGGGTGTCGAAGGGGACATCTTCGCGTGAGTTTTCGATCGCAGCCATGCTGTTGGGCAGATCGAACGGGAGTTTGCCGGTGAAGGCAGTGCGTCCACGAAGGGCGTCGACCAGGACTTGGTCGCTGGCGCCGAATTCGCCGACGAGGCCGGCGAGGTGTGGGAGGAGTTCCTTCACGACGGCGGGACGTTCGAGGTAGACGGCTGCGACCGTCGGGGCTTGGGCTGCGAGCTCAGCGATGCGCTTTAGGGTGTCTTGCGGAAAATCGAGTTGGCCGCGGTGGAAGAAGTCACCGAGCGCGTTATCGGGGTCGGGCTGCCATGGTGCATCAAGGCGGACGAGGTTGACCTCGGCATGGGCCGGGGTGGCGACAATTTCGAAATCGTGCTCAACAGTAGACCAGTCGATGCCTTCGGAGTAGACTCTCGTGCCGGCCCGGAGTGGGAGGGTGTCGTCGGTCTTGAGTAGCGTCAGTGACGCCGCCTGCGCGTCGATGCCACGAGCTTTAAACTCCCGGTTCGTCCCGACCTCGCGTGCGTTTTCAACATCGACGTAGCGGTTCTCGAAGAGGCCGAGTTTGAACTTTTCCTGCAGCAAGCGTGCGACCGAACGGTCTACAAGCCCCTCCTCGAGCTGACCGTCCCTGACTGCCTGAACAACCCGCCAGGTGCAGCTGTCGCCGCCGAACTGGTCGACTCCGGCGCCCATGCCGATGGCCAGGCGTTCGGTCGGCGTGAGCTCTTCCAGACCGTACCCATTGGGGCCAAAGGTCAGGCCGGCGTGGAAGGTGGGTTCGAGGAGGAACCAGTCGCTGACGACGATGCCGTCGAAGCCGTACTTGCCCCGGAGAAGATCTCGGATCACTGGTTCGTTGAAGGCGAAGCCGCGCTCCTGCCAGTCCGTTCCTACCGGCATGCCGTAGTACGGCATGACCTGGGTGACTCCGGCTTCAAATGCTGCCTCGAAGGGGCGGAGGTGGAGTTGCTGCTGTCCGCCGGGATAGACCTGTTCAGGGAAGCGTTTGTCGTGGGCGTCGTCACCGCGAAGCTGTGGGCCGGCACCGGGGAAGTGCTTGACGACCGCGGCTACACTTTC
>NZ_JBHUSE010000019.1:0-103904 GCF_042674585.1 Arthrobacter sp. NPDC057013 | reverse complement strand
AGGTCAGCACCCGCAAGACTGCCGCACGATTAAGTCCGCGTTCACCTCCCGGCGGTCCTCGGGACGGTAGTTGGGCACGGGGGGCTCGCCCCGCCGTTCGGCCTCCAGTTGCCCATCCAGAATGCGGGTCAGCGTCTGCGCGGCCAGAACACCGATCGATTCACTGTCCTCATCCACCACCGTCAGCGGCGGATCCAGCAAGGGGGCCCAGGCAAACTCGTCAAACGCCATGAGTGCCACCTGGGTTGGGACAGCAATTTCACGTTGCTGGAGCGTGGTGAGGGCACCGTGCAGCAGGGGGTTGTTGCCGGCGATGATCGCACTGGGCAGTGCCCGCCCGGGGGTCAGGTAGCTAGACAATGCCCTGTAAGCGGAGTCGGAGTCGTTTTCTGTCTCCAGCACCTGCAGTACGGCCCCGTGCTTGGTGGCCGCGTCGCGGAGACCGCGCTCCCGTTCGGCACGCGTGGACCAGCGGCCCGGATAGGCCAGGAAAAGCCAATCCTTGTAACCGTGCTGGGCCAGATGCGCGCCCGCCTTCATGCTCGCGGCGTAGTTGTCCGTCAGGATGCTCGGCACTTCTGTGGCGTCTTCCGGCGGTGCCGAGTCAACGAAAACCACCGGGATGTCCCAGCTTTCCAGGAGCTTAACGTTCTCGATGCTCAGCGTCAGGGTCGTGATGATGCCCGCCGTACGCGACTGGATCAGGTCCTGAACGATGGCGTCCTCCACCTCGGGGGTGTACACGCCTTCCGCGGCAATATCGGCCACAACGGCATTCCGACCGGACACACGCAGAACCCGCTGAACGCCCTTCATCAGATCCAGGTAGTAGTAATTCGACGTGCTCGCCGTGATGACCGCGACCGAACTCCGAGATTTCTTGCGCAGCTCTTGCGCCGCACGGTTCGGGACGTACCCCAACTCCCTGGCGGCCTTAAGCACCAGCTTCCGGCTCGCCTCCGAGACGTCCGCGCCGTTGCTTAGAGCACGCGAAACCGTATAGGAAGACAGGCCCGTGGCTTCACTCACGTCCCGCAAGGTGGGCTTCTTCGCCATAACCGCGCCCGCTTTCTAATCGTTTAGGGAAAGGCTCCGCAAATCTCCGATCGCGTTACCTAAAGGATTAGGGTCAACCATAATGTGATTGCCCGCACACGTCAAGAACCAGCACGCACGAGAGAGCTGAGCGCAATTCGGATACCAGGATTAGCCATCACAGAACGCGCACCTTCGTGTCCCAGATGCCCGGGGATGCGGCTCTGGGCCTTTGTTCGAACCGCGAGACGAAACCAGGCTGACGGCGGCCAGATCGGTGCTCACCACATGGCCACCTCGTTGAACTGCAATAAACTCAGAAAGTGTCGGCGGATCCCATCGAGATTTGGCTCGGGGTGACCGCTGCCTTTCGACCTGCTGCAAGGCTTTCGCACCCTCGGAGCAGTCGCCGGCGGACGAGCACAGTATCGGTTGAGCTGCACCCTAAGCTGACACCTAAACGCTCCAACCCTGTTGATGTTCGTCTGACAGGCCTAGAACTCGGCCCCAAATGTAAATGTAAGGGGGTTGGACGCAGCGGTGGGTGGTCAGCCACTTGGGGTACGTGCGAGTGAGCAGTCTGGAGGGGCGCGCTCTTCGTTTGGCCCGAAAAAGTAAGGTAGCGACCACGGCCGGCCTTGCAGCGCGTGCCCGGTCTGATGTTGAGCGGGAGGCGGAGAGACCCGCTCATGATCACAAAGGCGCGGCTCTCGTCTGGTGGTTTGGTTCCCATCCCCTGCCCGGGTTCGGCAGAGCCGGGTGGAATGGCTGAGTCCTGAGCTGTTCCCTAGGCAGATTCGTTCCGGATCGATGCCCTTCGAAACAAGACCTGCCACAGGAGGCCTTCGGATTTTGCCGCAGATCCTGAGAGCGTACAGCAACTTGCGTAGAGGCAGCTTGCCTCTTTACTTCGGCCCTGTTCGCTTCCTGAATCGATGGAAATCGTCTCCCTCGGGAAGTCGTCAAAAGTGGTCGCGGTCACCCGCATGGGCCTGTCCTCCACTACCAGCGACTTAGGGTCACCGCCTCGGGACGAGGCGGTGACCCGGAAAGTTTCAGCGGAGTTGTGCAGGCTGTTCTGTGTGTTCTGTTTCCTCGGCGGTTTGGTCGGGCCTCCGGTGCTTGTCTCCGGCTGGTGCGGAGGCTGCGGCCCAGATGGATATGAGTGATGCGGCGATGAGGAACATCGCCAGGTAAGCCCATCCTCCTCCGTTGGCCTGGACGAGGAAGATCGCGATCAGCGGTGCCGTGCCGGCGATGATGGCCGAGGCGACCTGCGAGGCGAACCCGGCGCCGGAGTACCGTGTGTCGGTGCTGAACATCTCGGTGAACAGTGGCTGCTGGACGCTGACCATGGCGTCGTGGGAGATGTTGATGTAGAGGGCGACGGCGACGATGACGATAACAGGAATGCCGGTCGCCACCCCCCAGAAGAGCGGCACGGCCGCGACGACGCCGATCGCGGACCCGATCATGTACATCCGGTTCCAGCCGATGCGGTCACCGAGCATGGCAAACAGCGGGTTGGCGAGGATGCCTCCGGCAGCGGCTACGAGAGTCGCCGTCAGGATCAGCGCCCTGGAAACTCCCAGGCCTGTGGTGGCGTAGTTCAGCAGGAAGCTGGTGACGATGTAGAACCCGACGAGTTCTCCAAACCGCATGCCGAAGATCCGGACAAATGCCATCGGGTGGGCCTTCATCGCTGCCCACAGGGGCACCTTCTGTTCCGCGCCCTGCTGCTTCACTTGCTGGAATTCCGGGGATTCGGCGACCCCGCGTCGGATGAGGAAACCGGCCACGACAATGACGGCGCTGATAAGGAACGGTATCCGCCAGCCCCAGGCCAGGAACTGCTCATCGCTGGTGATAGCGTCGATGATTCCAAACGCGCCGTTGGCCAGCAGGAGACCGACCGATGCGCCCACCTGCACCACGCAACCGTAGAGACCTTTCTTGCCCCTTGGGGCGTGCTCGACTGCCATCAGGGAGGCTCCGCCCCATTCCCCGCCAACGGCAAAACCCTGGACAGCGCGAAGTGTGATGAGGAGGATCGGGGCAGCGACACCGACCGCGTCAAAGGTCGGCAGCAGCCCAATTGCGGTGCTGGCGCCTCCCATGAGGAGCATTGTGAGTACGAGCATGTTCTTCCGCCCGATGCGGTCGCCGAAATGCCCGAAGATCGCCCCGCCGATGGGGCGGCAGAAGAATCCGATGGCGAGCGTGCCGAAGGAGGCAATCGTTCCGGCAGTCGAATCGAAAGAAGGGAAAAATACCTTGTTGAAAACGAGGGCGCTGGCGATTCCGTAGAGGAAGAAGTCGTACCAGTCCATGACGGCCCCGACGCCGCTGGCCAGGGCCGCGCGCCTCTTCATGGCCGCCGCGCCCTGCGGGTGATGTGTCTTCACATGCTCTCCTTTGAGTCTTGGTAGTGCGTAACACCGTCAAAATCAGTGGGTTTCGTCGCTGGGGCCTCCGGCTCGTGCTCCTACTTATCGCATCAACACTATGAGCGGCATCACATCAGCTAGAGCGATTGTGAACAATTGTGGATACTAAAGTCAAGAGGTTTCCGGAAGATCCAGCGTTTCCATAAATCCTTCGCAAGCCTCCCCGGAGAATGCTCGGAAAAGGGTTGACAATCGAATACATGATTGTGAACAATTGGCGTACCGACTCAAGGAGGAATCGTGATCGCTGCAGTGCTCGGCCTGGGAGAGGCCGGAACCATCTACGCCAAAGGTCTCGCCGAGGCTGGTTGGGAAGTGCGCACCTTCGACCCGCAGGACGTCCCCACTCCCCCGAAGACGATCCGCGCAGCAGACATTGAGGGTGCCTTGCAGGGGGCGGGCATCGTGCTGAGCCTGACGGGAGCATCGGCGGCCTTCGGCGCAGCCCGCGCCGCATCCTCGGCCCTTGGTCCTGGGATGTTGTTCGCGGACCTGAACACCGCGGCTCCCGAGCAGAAACGCCTCATTGAGGCGATCGTCGAGCCGACCGGCGCTCAGATGGCTGATATCGCAGTACTTGCCGCCGTTCCCCGTCACGGAATCCGCACACCGCTCCTGGCAAGCGGCGCGGGCGCGCCGGGAACAGCGGCAGTGCTAGGCGCCGCCGGCGTTCCCGTGGAATTACTGCAGGGCCCCGTGGGAGCGGCAGCCGGTAGAAAGCTGTTGCGGAGCGTGTTCATGAAAGGCTTGGCGGCTCTGGCTTTGGAGGGCATGGCCGCTGCCGAAGCGGCCGGCTGCGAGGACTGGATGCGCGGACAGATCGCAGCTGAACTTGGGCCGCAGGGACATGCAGTCCTTGACCGTCTGATCGAAGGCTCCCTGCTCCACGCTGAGCGAAGGGCCCATGAAGTGCTGGCGGCACGCACGGCGCTGGAAGACTACGGTGTACCCACACATATGTGCGAAGCCACGCTAAAGTGGCTCGAAATTGCCGCCACCCAGTCGAAAGTCCGCCCGTGACACTTCCCGCAATGACCGCCAACGGATTCAATGCCGAAACCGCCTACCAGCGGCTCCGGGAACAGATCGTGGCGAGCGAACGGATGCCGAATGAGCGCCTGGTCGAGGTGGATCTGGCCAACGATTTTTCCGTGAGCCGGACGGTGGTCCGCACAGTTCTGACCAGACTCGAGCAGGAGGGCCTCGTGGTCCGTGAACCTAACCGGGGTGCCCGGGTACGGATGGTGACCGAGGCCGAGGCGGTTGAAATCCTCCAGGCGCGCTGCGCGCTGGAAACCCTCGCCGCGTTCCACGCGGCCCTTAATGCCACCCCTGAGGACATCGAAGAATTGCGGAAGATCCTGGACGAAGCGTCAGGTTTGCTCGGGAGCGGCAACCTGCTGAGCTACTCGGACTGCAATGCCAGGTTGCACGACAAGATCGTCGAGGTATCCGGGCACAAGACCGCTGGCAGCCTCATCAGGGGCCTTAGGGCGCAACTGGTCCGGTTCCAGTTCAAGACCATCCTGGTTCCCGGCCGGGACGTGCATGCTTTCGCCGAGCACTCCTCCGTAGTCGAGGCCATCGCGGACAAAGACCCAGAAAGGGCTGAACGCGCCATGAAGGCCCACATGGGCCACATCACCGAGGCCATCGCCCAGACCGACCTCGCCCGGAACCAGCGCCGCAACCCTTAGGCATTTCAAGAACCTATTACTGATGCCTCCGGCAGCAGCACCCGGGCATCCCTATGCCAACTTTTAGGAGAACCGTGGAAAACTCCCACACCCCGAACACCCAACCAGCATCTGAGATCTGCAGCGAACTCGCAGACCTTGGCGTAGCCACCGTCTACGAAGCATCCGGCCGGCAGGGCCTCATCGATATCCCCCTAACGCCCCTGATCCCGGGATCCAGAATCGCCGGCCCCGCCAGAACCGTCAGCTGCGGACAAGGAGACAACCGCACGGTCCACGAAGCCGTCGCTTCGGTGCTGCCCGGGGAAGTTCTGGTCCTGACCATGCCCGACCCGGCCCCCGTGGCCCTGATCGGGGACCTTCTCGTCACCCAAGCCAAAAAGCAGGGCGCGGCAGCGATGCTGGTGGACGCAGCGGTCCGCGACGTCGAGGAACTCCAGGCCCTCGGCCTTCCGGTCTGGACCAGATGGACCCGTGCCCGGGGGGCGACCAAGACCCAGCGCGGGGAAGTGAACGCCCCTGTCGTTATAGGCGGAACACGGATTGAACCCGGGGATCTCGTCATCCTGGACACCGACGGCGCCGTGGCGGTCGCGGAATCGCGTGTGAGCGAAGTCCTGAATGCTTCCCTGGCACGGCGTGACAAAGAAGAAGCACTCCGGCGCCGCTACGAAACCGGGGTCCTGAGCTACGACATGTACGGGATGCGACAGGAAGACCAGGCCGCAGACACTCTCCCGGCGGGAGCACGAGCATGAGCGAGCCAACCAGTCCCTCAGCGGCGTCCCCCCGGCCCGGAACAGCTGTCATCACAGGTTCCGGCCGTGGAATCGGACGCGCCATTGCACGCCGGCTCGCCCGCGACGGAATGCCGGTAGCCGTGCTCGACCTCGATCCGGCAGCGGCCAAGGAGACGGCGGACATCATCGCTTCCGAGGGCCACACCGCCCACCCCGTTGAGGCCGACATGTGCGACCCGGACCAAATCGAGGCGGCCTTCGACGAAGCCGTCCGTCAAATGGGCCCGATGGGATTGTTCGTCAACAACGCCGGTGTCCTGCGCACCGGCTCGGTTCTGGAGATGCCACTGGAGGACTGGCGCACCGTCATGACGGTCAACAGCGACGCTGCATTCCTTGGCATGCAGGCGGCAGCCCGGAGAATGGCCGCCCACGGAAATGGAGGCAACATCGTGGTTATTGCCTCCAACACCGCGCGCCAGCCACGAATGAACCACGCCGCGTACTGCGCCTCCAAAGCCGCCACGGACATGCTTGCCAAAGTATTCGCCCTGGAACTGGCCGGCCACGGGATCCGGGTGAACTCCGTGTGCCCGGGTTCGGTGGAAACCGATCTGCAGCGCGCCCAATGGGCGGCGCTGGGAACAGGCCCCGAGAGACAGATCAACGGCGACCCTGCAACGTTCCGGAGCGGCATCCCGCTGGGCCGGCTGGCCCAACCTGAAGACATCGCCGACGCCGTGTCCGTCCTCGCCTCGGACGCTACACGGTTCATCACCGGCCAATCGCTGTACGTCGACGGCGGCGCCACCATGTTCTGACTCCGGCAGCCTCGATAACAAACCACTTGCTAGGAAAGAGACGAAGATGACTTCACCCATTGAGAACTACAAGATGTACATCGACGGTGCCTGGTGTGATTCCACTAGCGGAGAAACGTTTGGCGTTGATAACCCGTTCACGGGCCAAGAATGGGCACGCGTACCGGCAGCGTCCGGCGAGGATGTCGCGCGGGCGACGCGGGCTGCAGCCGCTGCCTTCGAATCCGGCCCTTGGGCCGAATCGACCCCCGTGGACCGGGCCCGTCTGCTGCGCCGCCTCGGCCAGCTCATCGAACGCGACAAAGACCGTCTTGCACGCATCCAGGTCCAGGAAAACGGAAAAGTCATCCGGGACACCGCGAGCCAGACCGGGCTGCTGCCGGACTACTGCCACTACTACGCCGGACTGGCAGAGCAGCCCCACGGTTTCACCATCCCGGTCAGCGTTCCCCACCGACTCAACTACACCGTGCGTCAGCCCCTGGGAGTCATCGCGGCCATCACGCCATGGAATTCACCGATCATGCTTCTGCTCTGGAAGATCGGCCCTGCCCTGGCAGCCGGGAACACAGTGGTCATCAAGCCCTCCTCCCTCACCCCGGTCGCCACCCTCGCCTTCGCCGCCCTCGTAGACGAGGCAGGGTTCCCCCCGGGCGTCGTTAACGTCCTCACCGGGTCCGGCCAGGTGGGCGCGGCCCTGATAGAGCGTCCGGAAATCGCCAAAGTCGCCTTTACCGGCTCCACCTCAACGGGTCAAAAAATCGCCGCGCAGGCCGCCGCCCGCACCCTCCGAGTGTCATTGGAACTCGGCGGCAAATCGGCCAACATTATCTTCAATGACGCAGACCTGGAGAGCGCAGTCGGCGGCGCCGTCGCCGGCATTTTCGGGGGCGGGGGCCAGACCTGCCTGGCGGGTTCCCGGATCCTCGTTGAAGACGCCGTCTATGACGACTTCATGGCCGCCTTCACCGAACGGACCCGCCGGATCGTCCTGGGTGACCCGATGGACCCGGCCACGGAAATCGGTCCGATCGTCTCCGAGGCCCAGGTAAGGAACATCCTGGGTTACGTCCAGACGGGCGTGGACGAGAACGCCGTGCTGGTCAGCGGCGGAGCGCGCGCTGAGGGACCCGGGTACGGCGCCGGGCGGTTTGTCCAGCCGACCATTCTGGAGGGAGTGACCAACGACATGCGGGTCGCCCGGGAAGAGATCTTTGGCCCGGTCGCGTGCCTGTTGAGGTTCAAGGGCGAGGACCAGGCAGTCCAGATCGCCAACGATTCCGACTTCGGCCTGGCCGGAGGGGTCTGGACCCGTGAGGTCGCAACCGCCCATCGGGTCGCAGGCAGGCTGCGGGCAGGCACCGTCTGGATCAACGACTACCGGCGGACCAGCTACGCCTCACCCTATGGCGGCTACGGCCAGAGCGGCCTCGGCCGCGAAAACGGCCCGGAAGCGCTGCACGAGTACACCGAGACCAAGAGCATCTGGGTCAACGCCGGCGGGGCAATCGCGGATCCGTTCAACCCCCGCGCCTACGCCTCAAAGTAACCCAGGGCATCCTCCCCTTTTCCAGATCAAGCCTACGCAAAGACGCCAAGGAGAAAAATGAAACGTCGGATCGCCGTCATCGGTGCAGGGGCCTCGGGCCTCTGCAGCGCCAAATATCTCATTCAGGCAGGGCACGAGGTGACGGTTTACGAAGCCGGCAGCTACGTGGGCGGGCTGTGGAAATATTCCAACGACAACGGCGCCAGCATCGCCTACAAAAGCCTGCACATTAACTCGGAAAAACGGAACACCCAGTTCCACGACTTTCCGTTCGGCCCGGATGTCCAGGACTTCCCCAGCCACCACGACATGCACGAATACCTGCACGCCTACGCCGCACACTTCGGGGTGCTGGAGAACACGAAGTTCCGCTCCCGCGTCGCCTCGGTCCAGCCCGACGACGACGGCGGCGCACGGGTCTGGCGGGTCGGGCTGGAGGACGGCTCGGAAGCGGAATTCGATGCCGTGGTCGTCGCCCCCGGACACCAGTCGGTACCGAGTTTCCCGGCTTTCGCCAAAGATTTCACCGGCGAAATGATCCATGCCAACGCGTATCGCGAGCCATCCTCTTACCTGGGTAAACGCGTCCTCGTTGTCGGTTCGGGCAACAGCGGCTGCGACATCGCGTCCGATGTCTGCATGCTCGCCGAGCGCACGGTGATGGTGGCACGGTCCCCGGAACTCATCGTTCCCAAACTGTTCCTCGGCCGACCCGTCACACAGATCACCGGTCTTTTCGACCGCCCGTGGCTGCCTTCCGGAGCGCCGCAACTCGCGCGGAACCTCATCACCCGGATGGTCCACGGGCGGATGGAACAGTGGGGCTTCAAAACGCCCCCCCGCGGTGTCCGCACCCATCCGACATCCAATGCCCTGCTGATCAACCACATCGCCTACCGCCGCATCGAAGTTGCCAACGGCATCAGCTCGGTGCAGGGGAACCTGGTCAGGTTCGCCGACGGCAGCAGCGCAGAGTTCGACGCGATGGTCTGTGCCACAGGCTATGAACTCACGCTGCCGTTCCTGGAAGGCGTCGTACAGGTGGCAGACCGCGGCATCGACCTGTACAAGCAGGTGGTCGAACCCCGATGGGCAGGGCTCTACTTCGTAGGGTTTTCCAACGCTGCAGGCAGTTCGAACCTTCGCATGTTCGAACTCCAGGCCCGCCTTGTGTCACAGATCGAGTCAGGGCTCGGACAACTGCCGTCGCAAACCGAAATGGAGCAGGATATCCAGGAACGCCGCAACTACATCGCACGGCACTACCCCGGCGGTCCCCGCTACACGATGGAAATCGAAGCGGCCGAATACACCGAAACCATGAACGCCGAAATCGACGCGGCGGCCAAACGCTTAGATAAAAGTGGGCGCCCCGGCATCTCATCGGCTCCTGACCAGCAACCCTTGCAGGGTCAGAAAGTCCGGGCCTGACCGAAAGCGGAATTGCTCACTGGCCCACACCACACCCGGCAGCGGCCGGGGCAGAAAGGAACAGGCACCCAAACATGACCACTAGCCAGCTCACCCCAGAAGCCATCCACATGCACCTGCCTCTCACTGGAAAAACGGCCGTCGTCACCGGCGGAGCACGGGGCATCGGACAGGCGATCGTCAACAAACTCCGCGCTCAAGGAGCGAACGTCAACGTCGTAGACCTCACAGTGGATGAGAACGAGAACGCGCAGCCCAACGTGATCTCGTCCAGTGCAGACGTGACCGACCAGAAGGCACTCGACGCCGTGGCCCGGCGAAGCGTCGAAGAATTCGGCAGCCTGGACATCTGGATCAACTGCGCCGGCATCGCCTACCGCGCCCCCGCCGATTCCTCAGACATCGACAAAGTACGCCAGATGCTCGACATCAACACCTACGGCACCTACTTTGGCTGCCTCGCCGCCAAAAAGCACATGGGCCACGCCGGCGGCGCCGTCGTCAACATCGCCTCCATCGCCGCAACACGGCACCTCGCGAACCGGTCATGGTACGGGCTGAGCAAGGCAGGCGTCGTCTCGCTCACCCGGTCGCTGGCCACCGAATGGGGCCCTGAGGGCATCCGCGTTAACGCCGTGGCACCCGGCACGATCGCAACACCGATGACCACCTGGATCACCGACAACCCCACCGTCCTCGCAGAACACACCTCAGCGATCCCCCTGGCCCGCCTCGGAACACCCGAAGAAATCGCCGCCGCAGTCGCCTACCTCGCCGGACCGGATGCGTCCTACGTTTCAGGGCAAACACTCTTCGTCGATGGCGGATGGACAGCACGCTGATTGCACCTAGCCACACCCGCATCGCTACCGAGGACTCAGCCAACCATGCAATTGAATCCCGACACTGCCGGAACCATAGGGACAGGCCTGAGTCGTCCCGAATGCGTCCTCGCAGAACGAGACGGCACCCTCTGGGCTTCAGACAACAGAGCTACCGCCTGCCGGATCAGCCCCGACGAGACACAACAACTTTTCGGCAACGCCGGAGGGACACCGAACGGACTCGCCCTGGACCAGGATGGCACCCTCTACGTCGCCGATATTGAACGGGGACTTGTGCTCTCCCTGGATCGGAACGGCACAGAGCGGGTCGTGCTGGACCAAATCGACGGACGCCCCCTGGGCGCAGTCAACTTCCCCTACTTTGACGAGGCGGGGAACCTCTGGGTGACGGTCTCCACCACGGTCACCCCCAGATCCGCGGCCAAAGAAACCCCCGTGGCGGACGGATACATCATGCGCCTCGACCAGTCGGGGCCAATGATCATGGCAGAGGGACTGTTCTTCACGAACGAAATCAGAATCGACCCTTCCGGGCGTTACCTCTACACCGCCGAGACAACGGCCGGGCGGATCAGCCGCCAGCCTATCCAGCCCGACGGCACACTCGGCAGAAGAGAACTGTTCGGGAAGGCACCTCTCTTCCCCGGCGCCGCTGTCGACGGCGTAGCTTTCGACAGCGGCGGGAACCTGTGGGTTACGGAGTTAAGCAGAAACGCCATATTCGTACTCGACCCGTCCGGCCGGGAGCACCTCGCCTTCGAAGACCCCCGCGGGGAAATCCTCCAGGAACCCAGCAGCATCGCGTTCGGCGGCCACGATCTGAAAACCCTATACGTGGGGACGCTGGGAATGAGCCATCTCGTCTCTTTCGAAGCGCCAGTGGCAGGACACCCGCTCAGTCACTGGAACACCACCGCCTGAACCCCAATACGCCGCATTCCCGGGAGGGCGTCCCGCCAGCCCGCACCAATCCTGGAACCCCAACGTACCGGCCACCAATGGGGGCCACAGCGCTGGGTGAGCCGGTTACAGGGCGTGGCCCGGAGCCTCGATCCCATCGAAAGTGCAGCGGTCAGACGTGTCCGTTGGAGTTCCCGTGCAGTCTCCTTCGCGGCGAGGGGGTGCTCTATGCCAGCTGTTTTGGCCGCTGGGTTGGCAGCAGGTATGGGACGTAGTCGAGCCTTGCGTGGCTGAGGATCTCGGTTTCTTCGCGCAACGCCGGGATGAGCTTTTCTACTTGTTCGTCCGTCATATGCATAAGAAGACCGGCGATGGTGACGACGCCGGTAACCTGGCCAATGTCAGCGTTTACTATTGGCATTGCCAGAGAGCGGATGCCTTCCTCGTACGTCTCGACGGCGGTGGCATAGCCGTCCGAGCGAGCCTGGTGGATGTGTGCCAGGACCTGTTCGACAGTACGGGGCGCGTTGGGTCCGAAGCCTTCAGTTGGGATGCCCTGCCGAAGGACGATTTCCAGGGCTTTTTCGTCACTGAGCTGGGAGAGCCAGGCATATCCGCTGGACGCGCATGCGAGCCGAACATCATGGTGCATTGGCGGGTCGTATTTGATGTTCGATGTGGCACCTTGGGACTTCAGAACCCACATCAGGCGCCCGTCGTCGACTATGGCAAGGCGGACAAGCCCTCTGGAAAGCCTGGCGAGACGGTCTATGGATGGTTTCGCCTGGTCCACCAGGTCAATTTTGGACAGGTATGTCAGTGACTGTGAGATTTGCTTCAGGCTGAGGGCGTAGTCGCTGCCGTTGGTGCTACGCCTGACATAGCCGGCCTCGACGAGCTCTGTGACGAGTCTGTGGGTTGCGCTGTTGGGAAGCTGGAGTCGGGTCGCAATGTCGCCCAGAGCCAGGCCTTCCGGTTCGGTGGCGAGCAGTTCCAGTATTTTCAAACCCCGCAGGAGAGCAGAACTCATTTGTATCCTTGGTCTGATCGGTTCATGAACGGGTCCATGTCTTCCTCCATGGGTCGCGGGTGGCCATCCTAGAGTTGGTCCAGGAACAGTTTCAGGCTGTCGATGCTCTGCGTGACTGCCGCAGTCTCGTCTCCGTTTCCGGGTTTGAGGAAGTCTATCTCGACTGCGAGCAGGCCGTCGTAGTCAGCTCCCTGCAGGGCACGCAAGGCTCGGGGAACGTCGATCAGGCCTTCTCCGAGCGGAACGCTTGGCCAGAATCCAAAATGCCTGGGATCTCCGCGGTAGGCAGCGATGTCCTTTAAATGAACGGCCTTGGCATGGGGGGCGAGGGCCTCGATGACGGGCATGACGTCTTCGAGCATCCGGAGATTGTTCCCGGTGTCCAGGCATATGCCCAGGTAAGGGTTATCGACCGCCTGCAGGAGGTCGAGCATTTCCTCGCCGTAGAGATCCGCGTGGTTCTCCAGGGCGAGAGTCACGTTTCGCGCTGCTGCCCGTTCGGCTGCTGCTGCCAACAGGGGAACAAGTAGCCGGCGATGCTCCGCCCAGTCCTCGATCCGGGTTCGACGCCCGCCTGCGCAGATACGCATGACCGAGGAGCCAAGCGCCGCCGCGACGTCGATGTGCCGTTCAAGATCTTGCAGCGCCTCCGGATCCTGACCGGATGAGAGACCGTTGGGATGGCCCCAGGCCCAGACCAGTTCGAGGTTTGCTTCCTCAACCGACAGGCGGAGTGTATCGAGTGACTTCGCGGCGAGGTCCGGCACCATGAAGTGCTCAATGGAAATGCCCTGCACGCCGAGGTCGCGGGCAAAGTCAACGAACATGTCAATGGACCACGTGCGGTCAGGGAAGCTCTCCAATTCCGGATAAACCTCTCCGAAGTACCGGTGAAAGCAGAACGAATCTATTGCCGTTTTCATTGCGTCCCTTCATGGCCATGCCCGTGCCGAGGGCGGGTGAACACTAGCCTAGCAAGTTTTTGGAATAACATTCCAGTTTGGAATCCCCTTCCAATTGCTCTAGTGTGACTCGTGTCGCATGACGCGGCGGGAAAAACCCGGTTTTTTGGTCCAACCATTCAAGGAGGAATGACGTGACGACTACGTCCGCAGAGCCTGGGGCAGGCCATGTTACTGCCAGGCCGCGCCGCGCCGCCGTGGCAAGTTTTGTCGGCAGCGCCCTGGAGTACTACGACTTCTTTATTTACGGCACTGCAGCCGCACTGGTCTTCAACAAGATCTTCTTCACGGCCGCGGATCCAGCGACCGGAACGCTGCTTGCACTGGCGACGTTCGGCGTCGGCTACGTTGCCCGCCCGATCGGCGCGTTCTTCATGGGTCACATCGGTGACAAGTACGGTCGCAAGACAATCCTGATCTTCACGCTGACCCTCATGGGCGCGGCGACATTCCTCGTCGGATGTCTGCCCACCTACGGCCAGATCGGGGTCTGGGCCCCGATCCTTCTCGTTGTCCTGCGCCTGCTGCAGGGTTTCTCTGCCTCAGGTGAACAAGCCGGCGCGAATTCTCTGACACTTGAGCACGCACCGCAGCACCGCAGGTCGTTTTTCACCAGCTTCACGCTCAGCGGCACCCAGGCCGGGCTCATTCTGGCCAGTGCCGTGTGGATCCCCGTCAGCGCCCTGCCACAGGACCAGCTCCTGACTTGGGGATGGCGCATCCCCTTCTACCTTGGCCTCGTCGTCATGATCGTCGGCTACCTTATCCGCCGTACTCTTGATGAGACCCCGGCCTTTACCGAAGAAAAAGAGCAGAACACGGTCGCCAAGATGCCGCTGGCCGAACTCTTTCGCCATAACTGGGCAGATGTGCTCAAGGTCGCCCTCAGTTCACTCGTCTCGACCGTCAGCACCGTGTTTGGCGTGTTTGCCCTGTCCTTCGCCACCAACACCGTCGGCGTCGACAGATCCGCCATGCTCTGGCTGTCCGTGACCGCCGCTGCGGTGGCTTTGGTTTCGATCACGGCATGGGCTGCCCTTGCCGACCGCATCGGGCGAAAAAAGGTCTACATCTTCGGCGTCCTGGGCAGCGGGATCCTGATGTTCCCCTATCTTGCCTCCGTCAGCAGCGGCCAGGTACCCCTGATCTTCCTGTTTGGCATCCTGATGTCCGGCATCGTCTACCACGCCCAAAACGGGGTCTTTCCAGCACTCTATGGCGAACAGTTCTCCACCCAGGTCCGCCTCTCCGGGACGGCCATCGGCACTCAGATCGGTTTCGCTATCGCCGGCTTCATGCCGTCCGTGGCGGCCGGGATTTCGTCGGCTTCCCCCGGTGGCTGGGTTCCCGCCGCCGCCCTTACCCTCACCTGCTGCGTCGTCGCCGCCTTGGCAGCCCTGGGGATGCGGGAAACCTACCGTACCCCCTTGAAGGAACTGGGCGGCGCCGGACGGCCGGAGAAACTCGACACCACAACCAAAACCGGAAGGTCAGCATGAAAATCGCAGTAATTCACGGCCCGAACCTCAACAGGCTCGGGGTCCGTCGACCAGAGAAATATGGAACCACCACTCTTCAGGACATCCAAAGTGACATTGATAAAACGGCAGCACGGCTCGGCGCCGAAGTCCTGCACTTCCAGTCAAACAGCGAAACCGAACTCATCGAGTGGATCCACGAGATGCAGGAACACACCAGCGGGATCGTCATCAACCCGGCAGGATTTAGCGCCTATTCCTACTCCCTCCTCGATGCCGTCAGGGACACGTCCCAGCCGTTCGCCGTCGTGCATATCTCCCAATGGCATGCCATGGACGGCAAGGAACGCACCGATATCTTCGCCTCAACTGCCACCACCTACATCACCGGAGCCGGGTGGCGTGGCTACTCCCTTGCCCTGGAAGCCATCTATTACAAGATCGCCGAAGCGAACTAAAAACATCCGAACTCGGACGCGAGACCAAAACAGGACGTCACCATGACAAAAACGCCACTGCGTATCGGGCTGATCGGGGCAGGCCGCATGGGCCACAGCCACGCACAATTCATCGCGGCAAACCCCGATACCGAACTCACCGCTGTCGCTGATCCGGTCAACTCAGAACTTTCTAACGCTTATGGGGCCGAACAGTTCGACAACTACGAAGCCCTGATCGCCGGGGCCAAGGTCGACGCGGTGATCATTGCGACACCGAACGAGACACATGTCAACACCGCATCCTTCGCCATCGAAGCTGGCATTCCCTGCCTCCTCGAGAAACCCGTCGGCGTGAACCTTACCGAAGTGGCCCGTCTCGCCAGCACAGTCCAGAGCACAGGAGTGCCGGTGCTGGTGGGCCACCACCGCCGGCATCACCCCCTCATCACGGCGGCCAGGAAGGCGATCCAGAGCGGCGCAATCGGTGACATCGTCGCCGTAAACGGCTTGTGGCTCACCACTAAACCAGAGTCTTACTTCGACTCCTGGCGACGTGGTCCGGGTGCCGGAGTGATGCTGATTAACTTGGTCCACGATCTGGACATCATGCGGTACCTCATCGGCGAGATATCCAGTGTTCAGGCAGTCATGAGTAACCGCATCCGTGGCTTCGAAGTCGAGGATACCGCGGGGTTGCTCCTCCAGTTCGAGGACGGCGCGATCGGCACGCTGACGGGATCGGACACGGCAGCGGCACCCTGGGGCTGGGACCAGAACTCCGGCGACGACCCGCAGTTCGCCCAGCAGCCGGACGAACCAAGTCTCCTGATCGCCGGCACCAAGGGATCCATATCGGTCCCGCAGTTGAAACTGTGGTCCTACCCCCGTCAACGGGACTGGCATTCGCCCCTGACCACTGAGTTCCTGGAAAGGCCGGTGGGCGGCGCCCTCCAGAACCAACTCACCCATTTCTGCGCAGTCGTCCGCGGAGAAGCCGAACCCATCGTCGGCGTGGCCGACGCCGGACGATCCCTCGCCGCCGTCGAGGCCGCCCACGAAGCGGCACGGATACAGAGGGCGGTGACTCCCGGCTTCGCAGGACTGGTCACACCTAAAGCTTCTGCTGCATAGCCCGAACTTTGCCGGTAGCCCTCACACGGGAGTTTCCACTCCGTGTTTCCGCTTCAGGACAGACCGGTCTGCCGAAGATCGGCTAACTCGATGGATGAGGCTGCCAACTCTTGACGTGCCAGAAAACGCTATATTGAAAAAACAATGGTTACCAGTGTCGATGTTGCAGAATTTGCGGGAGTCTCGCAGTCCACCGTCTCCCGCGTTCTGAACGACGACCCCGCCGTCCGCCCGGCCACCCGTGAAAAGGTTCTTGCTGCAGCGGCTGAGCTCGGCTACGTGGTGAACATCAGCGCCCGGAGCCTGGTCACCCGTCGTACGCGGACGGTGGGTCTGGTGGTGGCCGATACAGCAAACCTCTTCTACCCCCAGATCATCCATCTCATGAACCGGGAGCTCGCGGCCCGCAATTACCAGATGGTGATGATTCGAGAAAGCCTGGATTCCCCGGACTCACTCGCCGGCGCCGCCCTTCAGGAGCTTCCCGTCGACGGTGCCATTTTCGCCTCAGCCACTGAGGGTTCCCCGACAGTCAAGAGGTTCAAAGAACGAAGCCTTCCCATCGTCCTGTTCAACCGGGATGACCCGAGTGTTGAGGCCGAGGTGCTCCTCCCTGACGATGAATCCGGTTGCCGGCAGGTGGCTGATCACCTGGTCGGATTGGGCCACACCCGAATCGGACTCATCACCGGATCCTGGTCGACGACCAGCGGCCGGCAACGGGAAGAGTCCTTTAGATCGGCGCTGGAAGGGCACGGGCTCTCCCTGCCCGAGGACATGGTGGAACGGGGATTCCTGGACCACGACACTGGCTCCGCCCTGACCCGCAAGCTCCTCGCGGCGTCTAACCCTCCCACTGCCATTTTCTGCGGCAGCGACATGCTGGCCATAGGCGCCCTGGACGCGGCCGCCGAGCTCGGTGTCAAAGTTCCGGGCGGACTGTCAGTGGTGGGCTTTGACGACCTCGAGCCCGCGTCGTGGAAAATGATCAATCTCTCCACCGTGCATCAACCGCTAAATGACATGGCGCGTGAAGCCGTTGCCATGCTGGTCGACCACCTCGAGGGGCGGCGTGAACAACGGCCAGGACGAAGAGTCTTCCCGGTGGAACTCATCGTCCGGGGCACATCTGCGCCGCCGGCACCGTCATCACTTAGGAAGCACCTCGGCGCATAAGATACCCCGCCCGCTCTCCGCTGCGGGTGGCGTCTTGGAGGCAGGGGCAAGGCAATCCTGCGGGTCCAGGGGGCCCGGGCAGAACGACCCAAACCTGACGCAGACGCGTTATCCAGCGCGTCATGTTTTCCGAAAAGCTGGCCGCCCCTTGACGGGTGGCGGCCATCACTACACTATGGGTACGTACCCATGGGTACGTACCCATAAATCTTTTAGCTCGTATCTTCGATGGAGAAGTTGTGAAAATAGCAGTATTGCAAGGCCCTAACCTCAACCGATTGGGGAAGCGCCGTCCGGACAAGTACGGCCGGAAGACGCTCGCCGACATCACGGCGGAACTGGAGGTGCTGGCCGACAAACTTGGCGTCGAGGTCGTTCAGACCCAGTCCAATCACGAAGGCGGTCTTATCGACTGGCTGCATGAAGTCCAGGACGAGATTGACGGCATCCTCATCAACCCGGCGGGCCTCACCCCGTATGGCCGGTCCCTGTACGACTCGCTCAAGGACGCCGAGCTTCCCATCGCGATAGTGCACATGTCTGCAATTTTTCAGTTCGAGAAGCAGGCCCACCCCGACATGTACGCAGACCTGGCCTCGATTTACATCGCCGGCCTCAAGTCCGACGGATATGGGGTCGCGCTTGAGCACCTTGTCGAGTTCCTCCGAAACAAGGAGAGCTGAGAAGCCTCCGGCCCGAATGCCCTCGGCCCGCACCATACCATCCCCCTCCGTTACCCCTGCCCAATTGGAGGCAAATCCACATGACCACCACAACCAGCGGCAATGAAGCCGCAACAATCAGCCAGAAACAAATCCGGAAGGTTCTCATCGGCGCTTCCGCCGGCACGGCCCTCGAATGGTTTGATTTCGCCCTCTACGGCAGCGTGTCTGCCATCGTTTTCCCGAAGCTTTTCTTTCCCTCCCTCGACCCGGTCGCCGGTATCCTTGCCAGCTTTGCGGCATTCGGCATCGGATTGGCGGCCCGACCCCTCGGTGCAGCGTTCTTCTCCAATCTCGGCGACAGGATCGGCCGGCAACGGACAATGGTTGCAGCCATCATTGCAATGGGCGTCGCATCCCTCGCCATCGGCCTCCTGCCCGGCTACGGCACTTGGGGCCTGTTCGCGACAATCCTGCTGGTCTTCTTCCGTGTAGTACAAGGATTTGCACTCGGCGGCGAATCCAGCGCCGCGCAGATCATGGCCCTCGAATACGCCCCCTCCGGAAGGCGCGGCCTCTATGGGGGACTCGTCAACATGGGCTCACCCCTGGGCCAGGTGTTCGTGGCGCTCACACTAATCAGCCTCCAAGGCCTGGTCGGCGAGCAGGCCTTCATCGACTGGGCATGGCGGATCCCGTTCTTCATTGGCTTCATCATGGCCATTGTCGGCTACATCATCCGCCGGACGATCGACGAGACACCGGTCTTCAAACAGGCCAGAGAAGACAACCAGGTCGTCAAGACCCCGCTCTTCACCGTATTCAGGCAGTACCCCAAGCACATTCTCCGACTGACATTTTTGTGGGCAGCGAACGTGGCGTGCTCCTACGTGGTGACAACCTACTCACTGGATTACATCAAGCGCGTCTTGGGCATGACCTCCGATGTCGGTTTCACCCTGGTGCTGATCACCAACGTCGTCGGAGTCTTCGCGATCCCCTTCGGCGGCTACATGTCAGACCGGTTCGGAAGGAAACCGATCCTTTACACCGGTGCGGCCATGTGCATGATCGGTGCGGTGGCGTACTTCCCGCTCCTCAACACCAAGGTATTCGGGCTCATGCTGTTGGGCAGCATCCTGCTGCTGGGTTTCCAGTACTTCGCATTCGGCGTCCTCGCAGCACTCTTCGCGGAGCCGTTCCCGACACACGTGCGCTATTCAGGACACGCGGCCTCGTACACGTTGACCAACTTGGTTGGGGGCGCCCCGACGCCCTTCGTGGCAGCACTTCTGCTCCAGAGCACCGGAAGTACCTGGAGCATCGTCGGCCTCCTTCTTGCGGCCTACGTGGTGACGCTGCTGATGATCAGGGCGACCCCCGAGACATTCAAGATGGACTTCCATGCCAAAGAAAACGAATAGGCAAGAAGGCGGAAAGTGGCAGCAAATCTAACGCTGGGCGCCATGGCCCTTCGGCAGCGGGACCTCCAGCAATCAATTGAATACGCGCACAACGTCGGCTACACAGGCATCGGGATAAGCATCGGGGAATGCCTGGCAGCTCTGGAAGAAGGACTGGAACCGGCCGATATCCGCAAACTGCTCGACTCCAGAAACCTGGAGCTGTCCGAACTCGAGCTCATCAGGCTGGGCGGCACGAGTTTTCAGAGTCGCATGAACGACGCCCTCGTCGAACTGGTTGCAATTCTCAAACCAAACCGGGTACATGTAGCCGCCTTCGACGGGGAACCGGGCGTAATACAACAGGAACTACGCGAGCTCTGCCACCTCCTGCCGGAGACGACCGTGGCAGTCGAGTTCATGCCATACAGCAAACTCCCGGACATCGAATCGACAATGGATCTACTGGCAAGTCCCGGCTGCGAAGAGGCGACGATCGTTCTGGACGCAATACATTTCTTCAGGTCGGGAGCCTCCTTCACTGACCTCACCCCTGAAGTTCTGGAAAGGGTTTCCGTTCTCCAGCTGTCAGACCTTTCGGATGCCCGGACGGACACCCGATTCGAAAGTCGTCACCTTCGGACCTTCCCGGGGCACGGAAATCTTGACCTGCACAGTCTGCTTCACACCCTGTGCAACGGGCGAGCCACCGCGGTCCCGCCGATCACGCTCGAACCGTTCTCGGACGCGATCGACGCCCTTCCGCTGCCCTGGGTCGCCCACGAGGCCTTTCTCTCAGCCAGTCGACTGCTGCGAGAGTGCAACTGGCCGGCCCCACTACGCACTTACCAGCAGCCAGTTTAGGAGCAACCTTGCACGATATGTCACCAACCACCATCTGGCCCGACCGTTTCAAACACAAAGTCATACTCGTGACCGGGGCCGCAGGCGGCCTGGGGTCAGCAGCGCGGTCACGGCTGACCGCCGAGGGAGCCATCGTCGTAGCCGCCGACTCCCAGCCGCCGACTCCCAACGACCCCCTCATGAGGCAACTCGATGTACGGGACAGGCAGGCGTGGAAGCAGGTACTTGCTGACCTCCTGGAGGAACACGGCAGGCTTGACGGAGCACTATTCTGCCACGGCATCCAAGGTCCCGAATCGCCCGTTGAAGACATGTCGGTCGAGGGCTGGGACCTGACCTTCGACGTCAACCTCAACGGCTGCTTCCATGGACTGGCTCTCCTTCTTCCAATACTGCGCGGGCAGGGACACGGAAAGATCGCAGTACTGTCCTCCATAGCCGCTCGAGAAGGAAATCCGCACCAGGCAGCCTACTCGGCATCGAAAGCGGGACTGATCTCGCTCGTCAAAACAGCCGCCAAGGAAGTAGCCCCCTACGGCGTGACCGTAAACGCAGTGGCGCCGTCAATGTTCGAGACACCACTTATCAACGCCCTTAGCCCGGAACGAAACAAGGAACTCCTCGCCCGGGTTCCCATGGGCCGGATCGGCAAACCCGAAGAGTTTGCGTCCCTGGCCGCATGGCTCCTCTCCGACGAATCCAGCTACATGACCGGCCAGACCTTGGACCTCAGCGGCGGGCGAAACACCGCATAGCCAGGCGCTTCCCCTTCGCCAACATCGACGCCCTCAACTCAGCGGTTAAAGAGATTCTCCTGGCCGCATCATCAGGGGTAGGCGAAACGCGAACCAACCGCCCACTCCGGCATGCTCGTCCGCCGGACGGCCTGGACTGGTCGACCCGTCGCACTCCTCCCGAGGACCCGTCCTCGGTGAGCGAAAGGCCTAACCCTAGGGAAAAAGACCACGGCGAGTTCGCATTCGCAATCCAGGCGACATCCACAATCAAAACGGAGCACCTACATGAAGCACGTAAAAATCGCCCTTATGGGAGCCGGGCTCATCGGCCGCGAGCACGCACGATTCCTCAAGGCGAACCAAGAAGCAGAACTCGCCGGCATAGCAGATCCAGCACCCTCAGCCAAACAGCTCGCGGCTGAACTCAATGTGCCCCACTTCTCCGATTACGAGGACCTGCTAAGTCAGGTCAGCCTGGATGGAGCCATTGTCGCCCTCCCGAACAGCATGCACCGGGAGGCGGGCATAGCGTGCATACGCGCCGGCATCCCTACACTGATAGAAAAGCCCGTCGCTGACACTGCAGAGGCCGCCCTGGCCATTATCGAAGCGGCTGACGCGGCCGACGTTCCCGTCCTCATCGGTCACCAGCGACGCCACAGCCCGGACATTGTCCGGGCCAAGCAGCTGATTTCAGGGGGACAACTCGGACAGATTGTCACAGTCAACGGCATGTGCCAGATCAAAAAGGAAAATCAGTATTTCGAGAACCTGTGGCGCCAGCAGCCTGGGGGCGGGCCCATCCTTATCAACCTCATTCACGACATTGACACGTTGCGATATCTCATCGGAGACATCCAGAGCGTCCTCGCGGTGACGTCCAACAATGTCCGGAAATTTGCAGTTGAAGACACCGCGGCCGTGATCCTGAAGTTCGCTAACGGCTCGCTCGGAACTCTGCTGCTGAGCGACTCCGTTGCCTCACCATGGTGCTGGGACCTGAACTCAGGACAGGGCGCCTATTTCCCCCATACTCCTGCAGATGCCTACCACATCGGAGGCACAGAAGGATCGCTTGCCATTCCAAGCATGAAGCTCTACAGGCATGCCAACAGCGGAGACTGGCACGACCCTCTGATTGTCGAACAGCATGAAATAGCAGAATCTCACGCATACGCCGCCCAGCTTCAGCACTTCCTTGACATCATCAAAACCGGTGCC
This sequence comes from Arthrobacter sp. NPDC057013, assembly GCF_042674585.1. NCBI lineage: Bacteria > Bacillati > Actinomycetota > Actinomycetes > Micrococcales > Micrococcaceae > Arthrobacter > Arthrobacter sp. NPDC057013. The sequence continues at coordinate 81,335 of NZ_JBHUSE010000019.1, read as the reverse complement.
GAACCCCTCATCGGAGCTCGGGATGGTCTGATGACACTTGCAGCCACCTTGGGCGTGGGGCGCTCAGCCGCAGAAAACCGAGAAGTCTTCATGGATGAACTGCTGCCGATGGCGGAACCCAGCGTCTAGCCCACAGTTCGAACTGCGGTGTGCCGTCAAGAGTATGACCAGCGGACTGCCTAGCGGGTACGCGTGTCCGCCTAGCTACACCCCAACCTGACACCTAACTTGCTGGGATACTCGTTACCGCCGTTCCGTCACCGCTCGCGTCAGCTTTTTGCCAGTCGGGCGTCTGAATGAGTTCCACCCGGTTTCCGTCCGGATCGAGTAGGTAGACCAGCCACCCGCCTGCGATGGGGCCTGACGTCGGGGCAACGGGTTCGGACACCGCCTCGTAACCAAGCGCTGTCATCCTGGTGTAAACCTGCCGTACGTCAATATCTGTGAAGGCAAGGTGTGCCGTGCCCGGCTGCGCCGCCGATGGGTTAACGGCGGGCAGCAGAGGCTCGGCATGGGCAAGTTCCAGCCGGAAGGCTCCGTCAGCGGTGGTGAGAAGCATGGCTCGGACCTTTACGTTGGGACGGCCGTAAAGTTCGCCGACGTATGGCCCTGACGTCCACGCATCCAAACGCTTTAGTCCAAGACCATCGACGTAGAATCGCTCGCTGCGCTCCATATCCGTAACGTGCAGGGCAGTGTGATGATGTCGCATTAAGTGTCTCCATGATTGGTCGAGGGCTTGCTACTCGTCTCCGATAGCTGAATTGGCCTTTCGGGGAATGAGAGCAGCCCGGAAGCGTTGATGCTGGATGAGTGGGCCATGGGATAGCGGCGCGGCGGCAGCATGTGTGAGGCCCCGTGTTGGGTGGTTCAGGTTCCGATTCCCAGATGTGCTCCGCCTGCCACATCCAGGGAAACCCCTGTGATGTAGCGGTTGTCGGGATCGGCGAGGAACAGGATGGCGCGGGCGACTTCGTCGGGTTCGGCGAATCGGCGCATCGGCAGTTGCGCGGCACGCTTGGCACGGTTGGCGGCCGCGTCCGGACCGGTATCCTTTGCGAATTGTCCCCACATGGGAGTGTTCACCGGGCCTGGTGCGATCGCATTGACGGAGATGCCGCTGGGCCCGAGCAGTTCGGCGAATGACCACATGATGTGAAGGACTGCCAGCTTGCTCGCGTTATACGGCAGGTAGTTGAGCCGTGATTCCTTCGCTGCAACAGACGATAGGACCACGATGGCGCCGGCGGTGCCGGTCTCAAGCATTGACTTGGCGGTCTCCCTCACCATGGTGAAGGTCGCGGAGGCATTGATCCTCAGAACGGAGTCGAACTCCTCGGTGGTTGTCTCCATAAGGCCGGGGGTGGGACCCAGCACTCCAGCTGCATGAATGAGAACATCAATGCGGCCGTATTTAGCTGCGATGTCCTGGATGGTGGCTGCACATTGCTGTTCCGAGGTGATGTCGAGGGGATAGAAGCCCTCCAGAGGCTGTCCCTCTCTGGGGGAACGGTCAGCGCCTACGACGATGGCGCCTTCGGCTATGAGCGCGGTGACAGCCGCATCGCCGATTCCCCCGCTTGACCCGGTTACCAGAACCACCTGATCTTTGAGGCTCATTTGTTCTCGCCCCCATGGACGGGCGTGCACCGCGGTTCTCCTGCGGTTTGAGCGTGAGTTGCTCGCTTCATGTTCATTCCTTAGCTGTCGTGCAGTTCGGCTGGTGGCCTTTGTTCAGTTTTTGACGATGCTACGGGGCGACCACGTCCTTCACGCCGTAAGCTGCCGCAGCTACAACGGCATCGGCGATGGCGGTGGCACGGAGTGCCTGCGTGAACGTAACGGCAGGGGCTTCGCCGGTGCAGAACTTCAGGGCCGCCTCTGCCTGGCGAAGGAAGAGGTCGGAGGGGGCGAACGACTGTGTCTCGTGGCCTCCGTCCCGGTTCCAGACGTGCACGGTGTCGTTGGACCACAACATCCGGCCGTCTCGGGCGAGAACATCGATAGTGAGGCTCCAGTCCCCTTGGTTGAGCCCTTGTGGCTCCTGCCAGGGAGACCAGTAAGTCTGCAGATTGAACAGGACGCCTGGAGGGAATTCGAGCGCGGTGACTACGTGCTCTGGTACCGGCGAGCCGTACAGGCTGCTGCTGGAGCTTGTGGCCAGGACTTTTGGGTCACCGTCGAACCAGGATGACACTAACTCGATGGCGTGAATGCCGTTGACGACGACGACGCCGCCCTCCTTCGGGTCAGCCCGCCAGGAATCAACGTTCTGCTTGTGTGCCACGGAACGCACGGACACGGTGATCACCTCGTTTTTGCCCACCCATTCAGAGGCCAGGGAGGCTGCGGGGTGCTGGTGGAGGGTGTACCCGATCATCAGGCGCTCATTAACACCGGATGCGGCAGCAAGGACGGCAGCGCCCTCCGCGTCCGCGGCCACCGGCTTTTCGGTCAGCACACGGAAGCCTCTGTTCAGCAGGTCGGCGCAGATCGCCGGTTGAATGGTCGCCGGGAGGGCGACGACCACTAGGTCCGCGTGCTCAGGCCGGAGCTCCTCGATGCCGGGCGCCAGGACCGCGCCCAGTTCCTGGGCGAGCGGGTAGGCGCGGTCGTCCTTCTCGACAAGGACGGTGACGTCGGCACCTGCTGCGGCGAATGCTCGTGCGTGCCGTGATCCGGCCCAGCCGGCTGCCCCGACGACGGCGACGCGCGGAGCCGGTTTTGCCGAGGTCATGATTTGACTCCCCCTGAGGTCAGGCCGGCGATGAACCAGCGCTGGAAGGCGGCGAAGATGGCCAGGACGGGAAGGAATGCGACGACAACGAAAGCGCCGAAGGAGGCCCAGAAATTGCCGAATCCGGTGGAGATGTAGCGGACGATGCCGTTTTGCACGGTTTTCATGTCTTCGGTTGTTGCCAGGACGGTTCCTACGAGGAAGTCGTTCCAGACGAAGACGAAGATGAAAATCGCGACGGCGGCGATTCCCGGCCGGATCAACGGCAGCACGATCCGCAGAAGGATTTGGTGCCGGCTGCAGCCATCGATTGCTGCCGCTTCCTCGATCTCAACGGGAATGTTTTCGATGAAGTTGCGCAGGAACAGGATCGTCTGTCCGCAGATGATGCCGGTGTACACCACGATCAGCAGAGGGTAGGTATTGATGAGCGCGGTTTTGACGAACATCGAGTAAAGCGCAATGAAGACCACGACCCCAGGGACCATCGACAGCACCAGGATTGCCGTCATCAGGCCCTCCATGCGGCGGCCTCGGTAGCGGGTCGCGACGTACGCTGCGGGAACGGAGACGGCCAGGGCGAGGATGATCGAGCCGATCGCGTAGATCAGGGAGTTCGCGAAGAAACGGATGTTGGTGGAGGTGAACAGCCCGGTGTAGCTCTCGACGGAGACCGGGTCCGGAATCCACACGGGCGGAAACGCCACCGTATTGGCGTCAATCTTCAGGGATGTTGACAGGATCCAGAGGATGGGCGGCAGCACCAGGGCGGCTGTGACTGCGACGACTGCCCAGATGGGTATCCGCCGCAGCATATGACCGGGCCGGCGGCGTGCCGGAATAGTGGCAGTCACAGGGTTTCCTTCCGTCGGAAGCGGACAGCTACCAGGGTCAGAGCGATGTTGATGGCGAAGAGCAGGATGGCTGTGGCTGAGGCGCCCGACAGATCAAAGTCCTGGAACGTCTTGTTGAAAACCCGCATGGAGAGGGTTTCCGTTCCGCCCAGCGGGCCGCCGCGTGTGGTGACGAGAATGATGGTCACCATCTGCACGTAGAGCATCAGGAGGACGACGACGACCGAGACGATGGTGTTCCGAAGGAAGGGAAGCGTGATGTTCACGAAACCCTGCCACACGTTGCCTCCGTCAACGCGCAGACTCTCGTAAAGTTCGGTGGGGACGGTCTGCAATGCCCCGAGGAAGAGGACCATCGCTTGAGGGTAGGACCACCACGCGGTGATAAGGGTGACCGCCACCAGCGCAGAACCGGGGGCCGAAAACACATCGGTGGGGCCGAAGCCAAAAGCCTTGGTGATGGCCGTTCCGGGACCGTAGTTGGGGTTGAGGAACCACAACCAGAGGGTGCCGACGGTGGCCTGGGACATCAGCCACGGCAGCAGGAACAGACTCCGCACCAGCCGCTTGAACCGGATGATTTTGTTCAGCACCACTGCAGAGGCGAAACCGAGCGGCAAGGCGATTGCCAGCGCCCCGAGCGAGAAGGCAAGGGTTGTCCCGATCTGCTTGGGCAGGTTCTTGTCGGCGAAGAGTTTCGCGAACGAGTTCAGCCCGGTGAAGTCCCTTATCTGGTAGTACGTGGTTGCGTGCAGGGCAGTCCAGGCCGTGAAAACAAGGGGCCCGACGAAGACGAAGAGGAAGACTGCCACGACAGGGACGACGTAGAGCCAGACCCGCGGGTCCTTCCGTCCGGGACGGAGCTGAGGTGTGGTGCGCGGCGGTGCGTGCCGTATTTGTGTTGTTGACATAGGGGTCGCTTTCCTGGGCCCTGAGGTTCGATTCCTCGTGGATCGGGTAGTCAGGGTCACTTGTTGGCCGCGTCCTGGGCGGCCTTCATGAACTCATCGGCTGAACGGTTGTTGAGGTACAGTTCCTGGCCGGCGTTGGCCAGGCCGCCCGAAATGGCGATCCAGTTTTCCGGGTAGGTGTGAGGTTCGCTGTGGTCTTTGACAAACTTGCTGACATCCCGCACGGTCTTGGCTTCCGGGGTGGAGAAGAAGGGTGCCTTGAAGGTGGCGGCACGCGTGGGAATGTCACCGCCGCTTGCCATCACCGCGCCCGCTTTGGGACCGGTCATGTACTCGATGAACTTCCAGGCCGCGTCCGCGTGCTTGGTCCCGGCGCCGATGCCGAGGGTCCAGCCGAATGTCGAGCCCTTGTTCGAACCGTTTGAGGCCTTGGGCAAGGTGGTCCACTTGATATCCGGATTGGTTTTTTTGAGGGTTACGATACGTTCCGTTCCGAGGACCGCCATCGCCGCCGTGCCGTTTTGGAGGCCGTCGGTGACGGTGGAGGTCTGGTCCCCCACCACGCTGGGTGCCATCCCGCCGGCTTTCTTGAGCTTGACCAGGAAGTCCGCGAATTCCTTACCCTTGTCCGTCGCGAAGCTGGCCTTGCCGTCCTGGCCGGAGATGTTCTGCCCCACCTCACTCATGAAGCAATCAAAAAATGTGGAAATGATCGCCGAGTTGTCGACGCCCGAGAAGCCGGTGCCGAATCCCGTGAATCCCGCGGCGGCCGCCTTTCCGGCGACATTGGCGACCTCGTCCCAGGTAGTCGGAACGGTCGCACCAATCTTCTTCAGGATCTTGTCGTTGTAGTACAGGGTGCAGGTGCGGTAATCATACGGAACGGCCACCTGCTTTCCATCCTTGCCTGCCAGCTTGTCGACCGGACGCAACCAGTCGGTGATCTTCTTAGCCTCCTCCGGAAGGGGCTCATAGACCTGGGCGGCAGCGATCTGCGGAACAACCGGGGCGAACATTTTCACGACATCCGGCGTCTGCCCCGCAGCTGCAGCCTGTGGGAGCCGGCCGATCATGTCCCCGAAAGAAACTGTCGACAGCTGAACATGGATGTTCGGATTGTCCTTTTCGAAATTCTCGATGTTCTGCTTCAGTGCCGCGGAGCGGGGATTGGACTGGCTTGGGTCCATAAAGTCCCAGTACGTCAACGTCACGGGGCCGTCCCCGTTGCCGGAGTCCCCCGAAGTACCTGAACATCCGGTCAACAGCGCCGCGGCAAGGGCCGCCGCGGTCAAAACGCCTGCGGTTCTGATCATGTCATCTCTCCTTTGAGATCGGTTGCATTGCTGCACAGTGAGTGAGATCGGTTGCTGAGATCGGTTGCAATAAACGTAGGGTCGAAAAAAGGGTCTGTCAAGAACTTGTTTGATTCGCGCTTGGGTGCCGTTACTCCGCGTCGAAAGCGGAGATGGCGGGCGTTCGGGACAGGGTGAGCGCGGGGCCGTGCATCCTGCTTTTACTTCTTGTGGGGGGCGGGCCCGAACGCATCTTCAAGCACGCGCGGTTTGTTGATCGTCATGGCTCCCGCCATGAGCACCAGGAGCCATGCTCCAAGCATGCCGAAAGAGGGCACCCAGCCGTCTCCGGGATGATGCAGCAGACCAAAGAGGAAGGGGCCGGCACTTGCCAGGGCGTAGCCGACTCCTTGGGCGAACCCGGAAAGTATCCCCGAGCCGGTCTGGGTTCGTGCGCGCTTATTGATCATCGTAAACGCGAACGAGTAAGCGCCTTGGCCCAGCCCCGCGATGGCCACCCACGCCGCGGCAGAAGCTGTCGGAGCAAAGATGATCCCTCCATAGCCAACGGCGAACGTGACGGCGAACAGGATTGCAAGAGGCAGCGGGCGAGGCATTCTCACCGTCACCAGAGGCACAATAAGACCGGCAGGCAGGCCAAGGATGGAATAGAGCGCCAGCATGAATCCGGCGCTTTCCGGGCTCATGCCCCTGTCCATAAGAACAACTGGAAACCACGTAAGAGCCGCAAACGTATTGCTCGAGCAACCGGCGAAGATTAGTGCCGCACCCCAGCCAATCGATGATCTCCAAGGCTTGATCACGCTGGTACCGGGCGGCGGTACTCCGCCGGCCGCGGGTTCCTTGACACGCGCAGCCGTACGCCTGCCTGTAAGGACCATCAGCCAGGGTACGGCTGCGGCCGCGCTGAGCACCGCCCAGCTGCCGATCGAGAACCGCCAGCCGTAGATACCCGCCAAGGGTATGGCGGCTTGGGCTGCCACGGCGGTACTGACGGCGAGGAGAGTTACGTGGAGGGCTGGGAGGATCCCGGTTTTATCGGGGAAATACTTCATCAGCAGCGGCGGAATCACCACATTTACCACCCCGATCCCCAGCATGGTGATCGAGGTGAAGGCCAAAAAGGCCGGGACAGTCCACCCCAGTGCGCGTCCAACCTGGCCAAGTGTTGTCAGCAGGAGCGACGCCAGCAATAGGTGTTCCAGCCGGGTACGGCGGATGAGAGGGAGAACCAGAAAGCCCATCGCTGCGAACCCGGCGGTCGGCAGCATCCCCAGGATCCCTGTCGTCACGGCGTCAAGGGGTAGGTCCTGGCTTATTGGACCAAGGAGTGGGGATATCGCCGAAACCGCCTGCCTGGCGCTGAACGCGACCAGCAGGATGCCGGCCAGCGGGGTGAGCCGCCCGCGCAGCGGATGTCGTCCCTCTCCCCCGATCTTCGATGGGCTCTGGCGGAGGCGATTCGAAGCTATTTTTGCGCCTCCTTCTGCTCGGCGGTTTGTGTCAGGCCGCGGTCCCCACAGCGTCCGGTGTAAGACCTGGACTGATTGATGGGCCAGCCTGGTTTGTTCAGCTTCCGTTCACTGCGTGGCTGGCCCATTCCCGACCGGCTTGTTCCTCTGTCGGCAACCCGGACGCGGCGAGGATCCGGTCGAGCAAGCGTTGGGTGTGGACAGCGTCGCGGCCCGAGGTCAGCGGCTGCGCCCTGTCAGCGACCCGGTCCAGGAAATGATGAACGGCGGCCGAAAATCCCAGGGTGTCTGTCGCGGTAGCCCAGCCAAACGCCTCGGCGCTGAGTTCCCGGGATGTCGTGATGCCCCTGACAGTGGTCGATACCGTTTCGGGCGCCCGGACCTCGACTGTCTTACCGTCCCCATAGGCGTCCAGCTTCTCGTTCCATGCTCCTGCTGTCCGCGCTGCCATCAGGACCCCCGTATTCCCGGTACTGAAGCGGATGGTTGCTGCGACGCCGTCTTCTTCCCATGGATCGTCACCGGCGGCATGGGCGGCCACGTCCACCGGCTCGCCGCCGCAGTACCAGCGGAGGAGGTCGACCATGTGAATGGCATTCTCGAAGGTTGCACGGTATTCGGACCCAGGGCGGTTTTTCTGGGCGACGCAGAAGGTGGCGCCTTTAGCGCCAAAAACTTCGCGGCCGGCTGTATAGACGGGAGCGTAGCGGCGGTTGAAGTCGACCATCAGTAAGCGTCCCCGCTCGTCGGCGAGATCTGCCAGACGTTCTGCCTCATCGGTTGCCGGAGCCAACGGCTTTTCGCAGAACACGTCGACGTCACGGCTCAGGCACAGCTGCACGGCATGGGCGTGCTCGGAGCGTGGAGTCAGCACGAAGACCGCATCAAGCTGCTGCGCAGCCAGCATGTCCTCCACCGTTTTATACGCGGCGCCAAATCCCCAGCGCCTGACCAGGCTGCTTGGGTCCTCACGCCGGGAGACCAGGGCAGCCAGCTCGACGTCATCGCGTTGAACGAGGGTGGGCAATTGGGCAATGGTGGCGATATTGCCTGCGCCGATAACTCCGACGCGGAGACGTTTGGTGGTCATCAAGCGTTCCTCACTTCAGCCAGGTCAGAGAGCATTGAGCGCAGGACCGCGGCGGACTCACGGAACCCGTCCTCGGGCACAGGGAGGTCCTGGGGGTGCCAACGGTACTCGAGCTCGATGCTCAGCACGTCGTCGTAGCCGTGGCGCACCAACGAGGCGAGGATTTCGGACCACGGAACGACACCGCTGCCGACGACGCGGGACCGTACCGCGCGCTCGGAGGCGTTGACCCGGGCCGTTTCCGTGGCGCGGAAGGCCGCGTTGGGGTCCGTGAAGACCAGGTCCTTCACATGTACGTGACCGATCAGGTCCGCTTGAACAGCGAAGGCCTGTTCGAACGTTTCGTCGTGCGTGAAGGTCAGGTTCGCCTGGTCATAGAGGACACGGATGGCCGGGTGGGCGATTTCCCGGACCAGGGCAGCGGTGTCCGTCGCGGTCTGGGTCATGGTGCCGAAGTGGTTTTCCACGCAAAGGCGGACTCCTGCCTGATCTGCAACAGGTGCGAGCGTCTCCAATGCCCGACGCAGTTGTGCCCATCGCGCCGCGTGCTCGTTGTCGCCAGGGTGCCAGGAGCCAGCATAGACACGGACCCGGTCGGCGCCGAGCAGGTGGGCGGTGTCGATGGCGCCACGGAATTCATCGACTGCTTGACGCCATTCCCCATCGTCCAGTGAGTTGATGGCTGTGGTGTACGGGGTAAGGCCGACGATGGGCACGCCTTCGCTTTCGGCCGCCTGCAGTGCCTCCATCGCGGCGCGACGGTCGCCAAGAGCCAATCCGGACTTGTAATCGTCCTGGTAGATGACTTCGGCGGCATCGAGCCCTGCGGCTCGGAACAGTTTGAGTGCTTGGGGAACCGTCTGGTTGGGGGTGCCTAGTGTGTGACCCGCTAGCCGCATTGTTCATGGTCCTTTCTGAAATGTTTGGGATGCTGTCCAGTCCGCAGGACCGACCAGCCGGGGCGGGGCCGGGACGCGGGACCGGTCGACGATTTCCATCAGCAGTCCCCAGGGGGTGATGAAGTAGGTCCAGCGGTTGCCGGCGACGCGGGGGCTGTCACCGGCGACTTCCTTGCGCTCACCGAGCACGCGTACCCCGGGTGTCTCCTGCAGTACTTTGATCGCTTTGTCGACGTCGTCCACGACGAAGCACAGGTGGTGGCCGCCGGCGTCACAGTGCCGTGGTGGCGTTTCGCGGCTTTCGGCGCTGTTCCATTCGAAGAGCTCGATGTTGAGGTTCGGGGGCAGGCGCAGCATGGCGAGCGTGAGTTTGGCATCCGCCGGGACGTCGAAGTTTGTGGGCATGAAGTCTTCGTCCGGTCCGCGTTCGGAGCGGTACAGCTCCTCAGCTCCAAGAACTTCGACGAAGAACTGGATGCCGTCCTCAAGGTTTGGCACGGTCAGGCCTACGTGGTCAGTGTGGCGGAGCCCTGGCAGTCGCCGGAGCGGCTGCTCCTGTTCCCCGGTCATTTGCGTGGTCCCGAGGTGGAGCCGCGCACCAGGAGCTCCGGTTCGAGGACGATGTGGTCCACGGAGCCGTCGGCGTTCTGTTTCTCGGCCAGTTCGATGGCGATGTGTCCCATGTCGGCGATTGGCTGCCGGATGGTCGTCAGGGCGGGGTTGAACCGGGCTCCCAGGGCAAGGCCATCGAAGCCGATGACGGATACGTCTTCCGGTACCCGTACACCGCTTCGGCCAAGCGCCGAGATCACCGCAAAGGCGACCATGTCATTGGCTGCAATGATGGCTGTTGGCGGATTGTCCATCTGCAGGAAGTGCTCCGCCCCGCGCGTGCCCGCATCGAGATCCGACCCGCTGTCCAAAACGATGGGCGTGCTGCCGCTCTGGGCCGTGAGCTCCAGGTAGGCGTCCATCCGGTCCTGTGCGGTGTGCGTCCCGGCAATGCCGGAGACGTAGCCGATCGAGGCATGCCCCAGAGCGTGCAGGTGCTCCAGCGCGAGCATGATTCCTTGGCGGCTGTCGACGGTGACGGTAGGGACAGAGTCATCACCTTCGACGCGGTCGATCACCACGACCTTGTGGCCAAAGTCGAAGCGTTTGAGCGCTTCGGTATCGACCTTCGTTGAGGGGGCAACAATCCCGAAGGGGGCATACATCGCCTGCATGGCAGTGAAGTATCCATCGGTCTTGGCCGGGTCCCCGTTGGTGACGCACAGCAGCAACTGGTAGCCGCGCTCGTCAGCCGCCTGTGTCATCGTTTTGGCCAGTTCAGCGAAGAACGGGTTGGTGATGTCAGGGACGATCAGCGGGACGAAGGTACTGGTTTTCCGACGAAGCGCCTGCGCGAGCGGGCTCATCGTGTAGCCGAGTCCTTCGGCGACCCGGAGGATGTGTTCGCGGGTTTCGCTCTTCACCGCCTCGGGGCGTGAGAATGCCCGGGATACCGTTGACCGGTGGACACCGGCAGCTTTTGCGACGACGTCGATACTTAAGTCAGGCATGTTCTCTTCCTCCGTGCTGGTCGTCGTAGGCCCGCCAAATGGGGCGCATGACGTTTTCGAGCTGGGCCAGCGTAGTCAGGCCACGGAATCCATCTTCCAGTGTCCGCGCGACGCTCCGCACGAACGGATCGTACAGAGGGTCGCTGTCCACATTGATCTTGTCGACCTCCGTGGTGCCGTCCACTGCAGTGAACGTAGCTGTGCCGTCCGAATCAACGGAGGCGAAACCTGCCTCACCGACCGAGGTGAAGCTGCAGTAGCGCTTAAGCGGCGAGCCGGGGAATGCGTAGCCAACCTCGACAATGGCTTCGCGTCCTTCCGGCGTCGTGATGATGAGGCTGGCATGATCCTCAACGCCCTGGTGGTGGAGAGCCGATGAGAGCCGGGAATCCACATGTGCGGCGGGCTCACCGCTGTTCCTGAGGAACAGATCGACAAAATGCGGACCCAGATTGGCCAGGCAACCCCCGCCAGCCTGAACCGGATCGAGCATCCAGGGATTGGCATTGCCGAGATACCGGGAGGGTGGACCGGCAATAAATGAGGTCCGCTGGTAAGTTGGCCGGCCTGCTTTGGCAAGCCATTGCTCTGTGGGTCCGCCACGCTGGACAAGGGGGACAGTGGCAGGCACGCCCGCTGCCTCGGCGGCTTGACGTACGGCGGAAAGCTCGTCAAGGGAAGTGCCCAAGGGCTTTTCCACGACGAACGGAATACCGCGCCCGATCAGGGCAAGACACTTTTCGGCCATACCGTCATGGGGACCGAAGACATAAGCGAGTCCGACGTCGGGGAGATCAACCAGCTTCCGCCAGTCAGTCTCAACCGGCGCTCCCCAGCCTTTCGCCAGCTCCCGCACCTGCACGCGGGATACGTCGTCGTCGCCGACTCCTACCACCTCGTGCTCTTCGGAAATGGCCTGCGCGCAAAGCGGAACATGCCAGTGGGAAGCACCCAGAATGATTGTTCGTATATGAGTCAACCGCAATACCCCCTTGTATGAGATCGGTTGCTGAGATCGGTTGCAATAACACTATGGATAGTGGGAAAGTTTGTCAACGAACACTTCGAACAGAGCCCGGCCACAAGAACCACCACAGCGCCGGGGCTCAAGAAAGGCAAGCATGTACAAGAAACTTCGCACCCTGAAGACCATCGAGGAATCCGGCGCCGTCCTGATTGTTCGCCTCGAGAACGCTGACGTGGCGGAACGCGTTGCGGAAGCCGCCATCGCGGGAGGCTTCCGCGCGCTTGAGATCACTCTCTCGATCCCTGGCGCCGTCGATGTGATCCGCAGGCTCTCCGCAAAACACGGGGCCAACGGAGTAGCAGTTGGCGCCGGAACGGTGCTGGATGAGCACTCGGCCTACGAATGCATCCGTGCGGGGGCGGAGTTCCTGGTCAGTCCGCAACTGAACCCGGACATGATCCGTACCGCGAACCGGTACCAGGTACCGACCGTCAGCGGCGCGTACACACCCACCGAGCTCGTTAACTCCGCGGAGGCGGGTGCCGACATCCTCAAGCTTTTCCCCACCGAGGCCGGCGGCATCCCGTACGCCAAATCCGTGCTCGCCCCGCTCGCGCATTTGCCGATCATGCCGGCAGGCGGCGTGACCCTTGAGAACGTCGGCGAATGGTTTGCCGCTGGCGTCGTAGGTGTCGGCGTCGGCAGCTATGTGACCAAGGCATGGCAGCCGGACGGCGACTTCAACCGCGTCACCAATGCTGCCAAGGAGTTCCTGTCAGCAGTGGCCGAGGCCCGCCGGTGAGCGTCCCCACGTTATTTATTGTTATCGGGCCGGCCGGCTCAGGGAAAACGACAGTTGCACAAAAAACAGCAAGAGAAAACGATGCCGCGTACCTGGATAAGGACCGGGTGTGCGGACGGTTTGTCGAGTTCGCCCTGAGAGTGACCGGACATGACCCCACCGACCGGGAATCCAACGACTACTATCGCGAGAACCTGCTGCCCCTCGAATATGACACTCTCATGGACGTGGCCGGGGCGAACCTGCGCCTGGGCCGGTCCGTGGTGATCGATGCCCCTTTCGGCGCCTACTTCCAGGTACCCGATTTCCTGACCGCCGCGGCAGAGAAGTTTCACTGGCCGCCTGCCGAAGCCACGGTCGTGCGGGTCAGGGTTCCACAGGACCTGCTGCGGGAACGGCTTACCCGCCGGGGCCTGGAACGGGACCAATGGAAACTTTCCCACTGGGACGAGTACTGGTCCTTATACGGAAACCTGGAATGCGCGTGGTCCGGAGTGCGGTACCTCGACTTCAACAACGAAACACCGCTCCCGGCTGATGCTTGAGCCTCAGACCTGACCAAGCCGTCCGCTCCCACTCCGGCCCCATGAGCAACCCCTCTCGGGGCTGAGGCCGGCTCCCAACCGACCGCGGCAAGACGCGTGCCTGCAAAACAGCACCGCAATCCCTGCACGGCCGGCGCTGCTTCCGGGCACCTGCCACGCTGTGCCAATAAGGCGTTGACAAGCCTCTTTCATCGCCCTTACAGTTGTTGCAACCGATCTCAGCAACCGATCTCATTCAGCCTGCTGAGCCAACGACCAGGCGGTAAAGCAGCTGTCAGGCGAGCATCAAGTGCCCTGGCTTACCCATTACCCCTCGTCAGCAAACGTGAAAGTATGGAGAGTTCAATGAAGACCTCAAAGGAAGCGCTCGGCCGCCCGGACCCTTCGGCCGGTCCCGAAAAGTCTGAGCACCCTCGCCGCAACATCAATATGGTGGCGGGTACGATCGGCCACTTCGTGGAGTGGTATGACTGGTACATCTATGGGCTGCTCGCCGCCGTGTTCTCTGGACAGATTTTCCCAAGCGATTCCCCTTTTGCCTCCCTTATCGCAGCACTGCTCACCTACGCGGTCGGGTTCGTTGTGCGCCCGCTCAGCGGAATCATCATCTCTCCACTGGCCGACCGCTTCGGCCGGCGGCTCATCCTGACCCTGTCCATCTCCGGCATGGCCCTCGGCGCTCTGCTCATCGGCCTCACACCGTCATTTGCGACAATCGGCTACGCAGCACCGGTTCTCTTCCTGGTTGCACGCATCCTCCAGGGTGTCTCCGCCGGCAGTGAGGCGCAGAGCGCCATCGCCTTCATGGTCGAACACGCTCCCGCGAACCGAAGGGGCCTGTTCGGCTCGTTCTCCAACATGGCAAGCGGCTTCGCGACCCTCGCCGCCACCGGCGCCGCGGCACTGGTGACCTCATCCTTCACCCCGGCCGACCTCGCCGCCTGGGGTTGGCGCATCCCGTTCGTCGCGGGAGGCATCCTCGGCGTCGTCGGCCTTATCCTGCGGGCCCGGGCAGAAGAGACCCCTGAGTTCGAGGCGACTGCCCTCGTCGACCAAAAGTCCGCGCCGGCACGCCTGATGGACCTGCTTCGCGAACACCCGAAGGCTCTGCTCCAGGCAGCAGCGCTCTCTGCCCCGGCCGTCGCCTACTACACCTGGGCCACTTTCCTCCCCACCTACGCCAAGCTGACCACCGGCCGGGACCTGTCCTCCACACTGGCCGGCAGCGTCATCGGACTGGCCCTGCTCGTGGTCATTGTTCCGGTCTGCGGCGCGCTCTCTGACCGCCTCGGCCGACGCAAAATCTTCCCCATCATCGGCGCCATCGGCATGATCGTGCTCTTCTACCCCTTGCTCCTGCTGCTGAACCAGCCAGGCTTCGGCGTATACGTTCTGGTATCGGCGTCAGGGTGGGTGGTCCTCGGTATATGGCAGTCCATCTACCCGACCATCCAGGCCGAACTCTTCCCGGCTGCAGTACGGGTATCTGGCATCGGCTTCGCACACCAGATCGTGATCGCCGTCTTCGGCGGCACCGCGCCGCTGATCGCCGCCGCATTCGTAGGCGCCGGACAACCGATGCTCGTCGCGGTCTACATGATCGCCATTGTCGCCCTCTGCCTCGTCGTCTACTTCACCCTGCCGGAGACCGGCAACCGCGGTGACCGTGCCACCGTGGCCCTTGCCGACCCTGAGGTACTTGAAGGCGAACACCTGGTCTCAAGCACCTCGCCCGCCACCGACAACACTAAGCGTTTCCAGTAGGCACGCTGATCCCCAGGAAGCTGTGGCGGCTCGACCAGGCAAAAAGGGGCGTATCCGCCCCGGGCCTTGTCGAGCCGCCCGGCTTACGCTTGCGGTCCCCTCCACAGGACCGAATTCACATTGCGCTATAAACATAGGCAAAGAACAGAAGGATACCTTCAGGTGAACCAAATGATCATTAACACATTTTCCTATCTATGGTCATCTACGGCCATTGATGCGATAGCTGAATTGGTCAAGAGCGGGTATAAAACTTTTGAAGTTCCGGTCAGCTCCCCACATTGCTGGCCAGATGAAATATCAGGCCCCGAGCGCACGGCAACTCGTGCAAGACTCGACGAATACGGCGCCAAAATCAGGTCACTTAACGCCGGTGGATACGACATCAACCTAGCCAGCCCCGCCGCCAATATGCGTCGTAAGAGCATCGAGCACATCAAATCGGTGATTGACCTGGCCGCAGCGTGGGACGTCGCCGAAGTCGTGATCTCCCCCGGCACGAGGCGTCCAATGATCTCACCGTCACTCGAAAAGACGTACGGGTGGATGTACGAGAGCCTGGAAAATCTCATCCCACTAGCCAAACAGGCCGGCACACGCCTGCTCTTCGAAAACACTCCCTACTGCTTCACCCCTACCATCCAGGACCTGGCAGGGGTCGTAAGCACTATCAACGACGATGCAGTCAAGATCGTGTACGACGTCGCCAACGCCGCCTACATCGGAGAAGATCCCGTAGACAGCTTGCTCTCCAACCACGAATCAATCGGACTTGTCCATATTTCCGATACAGGCACCGAAACCTGGGGCCACGATCCAATCGGCACTGGAGTGATCGACTGGAACGGATTGGGCAAAACCGTCGAGGCGACATGCGGTGTCAATAATGTTGTTCTCGAGATCATTCGCGAAGAGAACCCCCTGCAAGAATTCAATAAGGCCATGCAAGATCTCAAGAATCAGGGCTGGGATCTACGGCCCTAGTCCAGCGTTTCGAGGTCGCGACCCTCAGTCGGCGCTTGTTAAGGCGATTCCGGTTTACCGTGTGAACCGATCTGCAAAACAAGCCGTCTCACGACCCCAGGATTTCTACCATTTTGGTAGTAAAAATGATGTTCATGTGAACCACCAGTAAAAGGAATGTGTGCGATGAGAGCTTTGGTTAGTGGCGGAAGCAGCGGCATAGGCGCGTCTACCTGCGTGAGAATCGCAGAGGCGGCTCTGGCCCGGGGTGTGCACCCGATGATTGCCGTGGCTGGACACGAAGCGAACGGCAGCCAAGACCAAGTCGTTCGTTCAATCCAGTCAATGGGCGGTACCGCCATCGCACTGGCCGGCGATCTCGGTGATCCCGACGTGCCAGCGCAACTGGTAGAGGCTGCGGTAGCCGAATTCGGCGGCCTGGACGCCCTGGTAGCGAACGCCGGCATCGCTAACCCCGGTACCATCTGTGACGTGTCCCTTGAGGACTGGGACAACATGTTCTCCGTCAACCTCCGCGGCCCGTGGCTTCTTGCAAAAGCAAGCTACCAGCACCTGAAGCAGAGCAACGGCGCCGCCTGTTTCACCTCTTCCATGTCCGGTCAGCTACCCCATGCCGGATCAGGCGCCTACAGCCCCAGCAAGGCTGCACTGACGATGCTGGCCCAAACACTCGCGTTGGAATGGGCACCCGACGGGATCCGCGTAAATGTGGTCTCCCCGGGCATGACTCACACACGGATGACCGAAAAAATGTACGCCGATCCCCATATCAAAAAGGCAAGGAAAGATATTATTCCGCTGGCAAGAATTGGCGACCCTATGGACATTGCCAACGTGATCGAATTTCTTGTAAGTCCGCTATCGGGTTATGTCACCGGCCAAGACATCTGTGTCGATGGTGGCTTCTCCAAGTCTATTCTTAGCCATATTCCTGGTCGACCCAGCTCCAAATCCTGAGCCCGATCTGTACGGGTACCCCCGGAATGTGATGTAGCACGTCGCCCCCGAACGGGCGCGGCCCCGCCACCGCAGCGCTCAGCACCGGCGACGCCATACCAACCGCACCCTCTCGCTAGCGCCGCGGCGGTGGCCCAGCCCCGCGATGAACCTAGAGCGCGTCTGATCACGCGGGGGTTCCGGGCGAAGGTCTTGGGGCGTGTCGCGTTTTCAGTTGCGCTCTGATGCTCAGTGGTCGTTGGTTGAGGAGTTGTTGCCGCGGCCGACGGTCCGGAAAGACCCCGAAAGCAGCCCCCGGGTAGGAGAGTGGGCCACAAAAGGAGCCCGACGTGAATCAAACAGCCAGACCACTTATCCCGGAGCAGCGCCACCAGGAAATTCTGCGGCTCCTGCGGCGAGAAGGTGTGCTCAGCATCCGCAGCCTCACCGACTACATGAACGTTTCCCATATGACCGTCCGGCGCGATGTCGCTGCGTTGGAAAATTCGGGACAAGTCGTCTCGGTACAGGGCGGAGTCCGTCTGGCGGAATGGACAGGCCAGGCCCTTCCCAGACAGCGGGAGTTCAGGGCCCAACTCGAATTGCCCCGCAAGCAGGCCATTGCCCAACTGGCTGCCCGGGTCATCGAGGACGACATGGTGGTCTTCCTGGACGCCGGCACCACCTGCCAGTCGGTGGTAGCCCACCTCGGCGCACGCAAGAATCTCACGGTCGTCACCAACAACTTCCACGTGGTGACCAGCCTCTTCACCCACCCCCACATCCAGGTCATTCACACCGGGGGCGCCGTAGATCCATCCAGCGGTTCCAGCGAGGGACGCATCGCGGCCGACGCAATCAAAGGCGTCAATATCGACTTGTTCTTTCTAAGCACCGGAACCTGGAACATGTACCAAGGGGTCACAACCCCCAAGATGGACAAGGTGGAAGTCAAACTCGCCGCCCTCCAAGCCTCCACCTCCTGCTTCCTTCTGGCAGACAGCACAAAGTTTGGAACGGTCTCGAAATTCCAGGTCACCGCAATCGAGAAACTAGACGCGGTCGTCACTGACGAACAGCTCCCCCAGGAAATGCAGGAGAACATCCGCGATCTCGGTGTTGCGGTCCATGTGGCCCGCCTGGGCAAGCGCAGCTTTTCGTAGGCACGACCCTACAAAATAGGTTATCGACATAAGGCACACCCTAGCCGGATACCGGCAGCTAATTCACGGAATCACTGTTATCCGGGTTCGATCTCAGTGCTCACCAGATGTGAGAATCGCTCCTTGGCTGCCGTGCCTGCAGGGCGGGTGCAAATGTGCACTTGATGGATGGCGGGGTCCTCGAACAGCGTTGAACGGACGGTTTGTTTGAGTCGTTAGAGCAGCTCCTGGTGGGCGCGTCGGGGATTACTGCTTGTCGCGGTGCACATGAGCGTGCTGTCCGTCGCGGTCGAAGATCATCAACAGTTCGGCGGGCCCGTCGGCCGCGATGAACGCGTGGGGGGTCATGGTGGCGAACTCGGCCGCTTCGCCGGCCTCGACGGTGATCTCGCGGTCGCCAAGCAGGAGCAGGAGGCGGCCGCTGAGGACGAAGAGCCAGTCGTGGCCGGGGTGGACTCGCTGCTGCGGCCGGGTCGCAGTCGGCTCGACCCGTGTCTTAAGCGCGACTGTGCTGCTGTCGGGCCGGCTCAACGCCCAGGTCGTCCGGCCTTCAATCCGGCTCGGTGTGGGCCGGATGACCACGTCGGTATCGGCGCTCACGTCCAGTAGCACATCCAGGCCGACTTGGAGGCCGGTGGCGAGCGGCAACAGCACGTCGAGGCTGATCGTGCGGTTCCCGGTTTCGATCCGGCTGATGGTTGACGGGCTCAGGTTTGTTCGGGCGGCGAGGTCGTCCAGGGACAGACCGAGTGTGGTGCGCAGGCTGCGCAGCCGTGTCCGGACGATGTGTTCGATGTCAGTGAATGAGGTCATGGTGCTCCTTGCGAATCCTGCAAGGATTCTAGCTGATTTCGCCAGATGGTCCTACGCTCGAAGCATGAATGATCAGCACCGCCAATCAGGCGCCTCTACCTCCGCCCCGTTGGCCCTCGTCCGTCACTGCGACGTTGCCATCATCGGCGGATCAGCCGCGGGTCTCGCTGCCGCCCTGCAGCTCGGCCGTCAACGTCGGTCCGTGATCGTGGTCGACTCCGGTGAGCCGCGCAACGCGGCGGCTGCGCACATGCACAGCTTCCTTGGCCGAGATGGCACTGACCCGGCCGGGCTGCTCGCTGCAGGTCGAGCGGAGGTACGAACCTATGGGGGTGAGGTGTTGTCCGGCCGAGCTTTGCTGGTGGCGCGGGACGGTGGGCGCTTCGTTGTCGAGCTTGCTACCGGAGACAGTCTCGTGGCCCGCCGGATCGTCGTCGCGACCGGCCTGATCGATGAGTTGCCCGACGTCGAGGGGCTGGCCGCACATTGGGGGCGGGCGGTGATCCATTGCCCGTTCTGCGACGGTTACGAGGTGCGCGACCAACGGCTGGTCCAGCTTGTCACCCATACGATGGGGCTGCACGTAGTCCCGTTGCTGCGCCAGCTGACCGCCCGCCTGACCGTGCTGATCGCCGACGGGCTCGAGGTCAAAGAAGCCGACATTGACACCCTCGCCGCCGGAGGTGTTGACGTGCGTGTCGCCACCACGGCGAAGCGTGTCCTCACCGACGCCGACGGCCGGTTGACAGGAGTTCAGCTGGACAACGGCACGCACGTGGACGCCGACGCCATGCTCGTCGGGCCGCGGTTCCACGCCCGTGTCGAGCCGTTCGTCGGGCTCGGGCTGGACCCCGCGCCGCACGCCTCGGGCATGGGCAACGTGATCGAGGTCGATGCGATGGGTGCCACTGCTGTCGACGGGATCTTCGCTGCCGGCAGCATCACGAACCCGGGCCAGCAGGTGCTCCCGGCCGCCGCACACGGCAGCCGCGTCGGTGGCGCTGTCGCGATGAGCCTCGCCGAAGAGGACATGCAAATCGCGGCCCGCCCGTCCGGCTCGGTCGCCGACTGGGACCACCGCTACTCCGGCGACCCGGTCTGGAGCGGCAACCCGAACGGCTCGCTGGTCGAGGAAGTGGCCGACCTGACCACCGGCCGTGCGCTGGACGTCGGCGCCGGTGAGGGTGGCGATGCGCTCTGGCTGGCCGAGCAGGGCTGGGCGGTGACGGCGAGCGACATCTCCTCGCGCGCTCTCCACAGGATCCAGACCGAAGCTGAACGCCGTGACCTGCCGGTCACGTGCGAACTGGTCGACGCCAACGCGCGGGAGCCGTTCGCCCGAGGTGGGTTCGATCTCGTCTCCGCGGCGTACGCGTCGATCCCGCGCACGCCCGACCTGCGCGGCATCCATAACGTCCTCGACGCGGTCGCCCCCGACGGCACTCTCGTCATCCTCAGCCACGACCTCGAAGCGATGCGAGAACCGAAGCACCAGCATCATCCGTTCGACCCGGACGCCTACCTGCACGTCGACGACTTCGCCGCCGTGCTCAAGGCCACGCCAGGCTGGACCATCGAGGTCAACGACAAGCGCCCCCGACCGGCAGGCTCGGCGAGCTCAACCCATCACGCCCACGACCGCGTGCTGCGCGCCCGCCGGACCAGCTGACTCACCCGCTGCCGGAAAGGCGCTACCCGTCCGTGATGCGAGGCTACACCCCAACCCGACGTCGGCACGTAGCCGAAGGGCCGTCAGAATAGATTTCAGATTCTCGTTTTCTGACGAGGCTCAGGGAATTCTGAGATCCTATGCTGACATACCCGATGCATGCATGGTCGTTCATATGGGCGATCAGTCTCGTCCCTGTCATCTGCTGAGGTCCGTTCATGCCGCAGCACAGCCGGACATTCCCGCCCTGGGAGAGCACCCAGCTATTAATCGTCCTGCCCCTGTTCTGGTGGCATCCGATGCCGGCTTCCCGGCGAGCCCCTGAAGAGCTCGGGACAAGATCCCTGATAGTCATGCAGCCAGGCGGAGCCCCCGCCATGAACAGTCGTGAAGGCAAAAACAGACAACACCACGGGACAGCTGGCTCCGCAACTACAGAAGGTCATGCGGTTCCACCCCAGGCCGACCATGAATAAGCAGAACAGACCACCACAACCGAAAGGAGGAGGAGCGGGACGAACAACCAACGTCGAGCAGAAAAGAAAATTTCCGCCGAACGTTCAAAGATCATGTCGGCCGACCCCAAGCTACCCATGAACAGGTACCAAAGACCAAACACTCAAGCACAAGAACCAGGCAAGGAGGCCACCGGCCACACCACCGGCCAGCAATGAAAAAGGCCCCCAAAGGGGGCCCTTCACAACACAAAATGTGCACATTCAGAGGCTAAAAAGCCCCTGAACAGGGAAAACACGTGCCCAAGGTGGGACTCGAACCGGGCGCCACCCCTTGAAAACCCGCCACTCCCCCGAAAACATCCCGAATCCGGCCCAGTCCGAGGCCGGTACAACCGAATCCGAAGCCCCAGGTGTGCACATTGTGCACACCCTCTTTTTTGGCCGTTTTGAAGAAGCAACGCCCCCCCGCCCCTCCCCTCGGCCGGAAGCGAATACCGGCATTGCGCGTCGGCAATCCCTCTGTCCTCACACTCCGCTGGGTTAGCCGGGGCTCTGCGCTCGACCTCGACGGGGCACGCACGTGCCAGCCAAGCCGCAGGCTGGGATTTAACGAGCGTCATAGTGTTGCGCCTCCTTCGAACATCTCATGGGCCACACGATAGAAGAGGGCATGACCTGGACCTCTCCCCACGGGGCATGGGATAGCCAAAAGAGCGCGCTCCCCTGCTTGACGGAATCCCGGTTATCGGCGTCCTAAATCCGCGAAAACACGGGGGAGAAGCACCCCATCGGCGACTTCGGCGGGCCTGGGCGCGTTCCTGTAGCTGAGGTAGGCATACCACTGCGCAGTCCTGGAGACGCGGAACAGGCGGTCCACTGGACGTGGGCCATAGTTGGGCTCGGGCTATGCGTGTTGGCGGCCGGTTTCCTGCCGGTGGACCATCCTGGCAGTGCTGCGTCTAGCGCTTTGACCCGTACAGGGTCCAGTTGGCCGTGCTGGGCTCCAGGCGAACACTCGGATGAGTCGACATGGTCTCGCCGACATGGTGGGGGGTGGATTACGTCGCTAGACCGTCGATGATGTTGGCGAACTCCATTTCGGCGTGTCGGGTCTGCAGACCATGGTGCATGGCGGTGTTGATGCGGTGTTGCGTCTCGGCGTTGCGCACCTCCTCGCCGAAGAGATCGGAATCTCGACGGAAGTCCTCGGCCGGCGCGAGGGTGATCGCGTTGATGCGGTCTTTAATCGCGAGGACGCCAGCGGCAGGAAATTGCGCGATTCGCTCGGCGAGGGCCCGAACAAACGCGCCGAGCGCATTAGCGGGCAGGGCTCGATTGATCCAGCCGTAGCGTTCGGCGAGGTCTGCGGGGTAATCCTCGGCGCTTAACAGGACTTCGAGGGCGCGTGCGCGCCCCATGAGCCGTGCGAGGTACTGGGTTGCGCCGCCGCCGGGGATTTGACCGAACGCCGACTCGAACTGGCCGAAGACGGCGGACTCGAGCGCGGCGAAGCGCAGGTCGCACGCCAGCACGAACTCGCTGCCTCCAGACCGTACGCGACCCTCGATTTGCGCGATGGTGACGAGGCGACTTGCGCTAAGGTAGCGGAACAGGAGCGCAATCGAAGGGACGCCAGTCAGCTTCGCCGCTTCTTGCCGGTACTCCGGGATTCGCGTCAGGTCGACATGCGAGATGAAGTAGTCAGGGTCGCCGCTCTTGAACACCAGCACCCTGCAAGCCGCGTCTGCTTCCGCTCGCTGGATCAGCGAAACGAGATCGCGAACCAGCTCCGGACCCAGGAGGTTCATGGGTGGGGCGAGGATCTCGGCGAACAGGACCGGTCCATCTCTCTGCACGGTGATGGTCTCGAAGGTCCAGGCCCCCGGTGTCATGGAGGTGCTCACGCGCGGAACGTCCTGTGGTCCTCCGCGAGGTATGCGTGGGTGTTGGCCGCACCTTCGGCCGGGTAATCGGACTTTCCGGACTCCTGCGCGTCTCTCGATCCAACCATGCTCATCTTGACTCCGTAGTGGGTGCAATCCAGCCAATCCGACTCGCAATTGACGCAGATCATGCCAGTAATCCATTTGGTGGGCAAGAGTGGCCAATAGGCCGGGTGCTCCTTGCCCCTTGGTAGGTCAGACGTCGATCGATGACGTCCTCAAGGAGCAGTACGACCGGACTCCCCGGCTCCTCCTGCATTGGGCCGGCTTTTGAGACCACTCCTCCAGGCCGGCGTCTCCACGCCGACCTGCTGTGCGGAAACCGAACCGAGAAGAGGCTGAGCGGCAGGAGCGGTTGCCGTGCGGTCTTTTCGCCAAATGAACCCGGCTGGGCACAGGACGCCGGTGACGAAGGGCATCTGAAGGACGGGGCTTCCCCCAGCCATAGTTGCCTTGTTGATCAGCGCGTAGACCGGCCCCGCCAACCCGAGCACACAGAGCACGGCACCCGGGTAGTCGATGGCCATGCCCTCCTCGCGAACATTCATGGCCCGCAGCACGGCTAGCAGGTACAAGGTCACAGCTACACAGCTACGGGCAGAACGTTGATTCCAAAGACCCAGCGCCAGCCCACCGAATCGACGAGCACACCGCCGAGCAAAGGACCCGCGATGAATGCCACAGTTGTCCCGGCTGTCCACTGCCCGATCGCCTTTGCGCGGGGTTTTTCCTCAAAGTTTGACATGATGAGGGCTAGGTAACTGGGTACCAGAAGGGCTCCAGCAACACTCTGAAGGGCCCTTGCCAAGATCAGCACCCATGCCGTGGGTGCCAGCGCAAACATCACTGACGTGGCACCGAATCCGATCAGGCCTGCGTGGAGAACCACACCGCGCCCCAGCAGATCAGAGAGCGAACCTGCGACCAGGATCAGCGAACCCAAGATGATCAGGTAGGCATCGACCACCCACTGCTGGGTAGTAATGCCGTCACTCAGTTCATGGGAAATAGCCGGCAGCGCAACGTTAGTGACGCTGCTGTCGAGAAACGACACAAACGAGGCGAGAATCGCGATCCACAGCACAAGCCTCTGCGTACGTGTCACCGGTCGGGAGCCCACACTCCCAGTAAACACCCGCGCCTGCGGGTGCCTTGGGTCAACCCGGGTGCATTCCGGTCAGGGCCTGGCTTCTGCACACTTCAGCGGTCTATTCCCGTGACTTTCGACGCCGGGCGGATGCAACCCTTAGTGCGGTATGCTTCACCATCAGCTCTGAGCCCTTCTCCATCGTCAGGGGACCTCAATGGCCATCATCCGCACGACTTCCGGGTCGGAACTACCCGAAGGCTTCCCGTTCAGCCTGGCCAGCGAAGCAAATGGTGTCTGCTTCATCAGCGGCATGCCCGCCCTGGATCCTGACGGAAAATACCGCGAGGGATCCTTCGAGGAGGAGACCGCACTGGCCTGGCACAACGTCACGATGATCGCCCGCGCCGCAGGTTTCGCGGTCGAGGAGATCCTGTACGTACAGTGCGTCGTGGCTGACATGGCCGATTACAACGGTCTGAATGCGTGGTGGCGGCAGCAATTCCCGGACCTGTCCACAGCTCCGGCCCGGTTCACCTTCCAGGCCGGCGCCCTTCCCTTCGGCGCCAAGATCGAGATCCAAGCGGTGGCCGGGCACGGCAGCTGAGGCGAGGCCGGCGCGATGCGAGTGCAGGGGTAGCTGGCGACAGCTGCAGTCTGGACGGGTTGACTTGCCACTGGCCCCTCTTCCGATCCCGATTTCCTCCAGGAGCTAAACGTGGAACCCGATTGAGGCATGGATTGATTGGACGGCACTCGCTCAGCGGCGAACACACAACCTGGGGCTGAGATCCCAGGCAGGGTGAGTCCCGACCGGGCCCGCGCGTCTAGGTTGGGAGCGGGCTCCTGCCAACGGCTCCCGCGTGTCAAGGTTGCCAGCAGCGAGTGTGCGAACCGAGAAGTGAGGGCATCTGATGCAATACGCAGTGCTTTACTTTACATAACATGGATTACCGGCGTTTTCGTCACTTTTAGCGGTCATGTACATTTCGGCGCTTCCGGCGTAAGGTTGGGTGATGAGCGAGATGACTGTGACGGATGCGCGGAGCCGGCTCTCGGAGGCGGTCGATACCGCCCGGGTGAGCCACGAACCGGTGTACCTGCTGCGGCGCGGACGCCGCGTCGCGGCGCTGATCGACGCCGAGGATCTCGCCACGCTGATTGAGGCCGCCGAAGACCTGGACGACCTCCGGGCAGCGAACGCGGCGCGCACCGAAATGGCCGACACCGGCGAGGGTCCGGTGCCCTGGGAGGAAGTCAAGGCGGAGCTGGGCCTGGCGTGAGCTATGCCGTGCAGGTCGCGCCGGCGGCGCTGCGGCAGTTGCGCAAGCTCCCGCCCGACGCCCGCCGGCGGATCCAGGCCGCCATCGAACTCCTCGCCGAAACACCGCGGCCGCCGGGGGCGAAGAAGCTCGCCGGCAGCAGCGGCGACTGGCGCGTCCGCACCGGGGATTACCGGATCATCTACGAAATCCGGGACGCCGAGCTGATCGTCCTGGTTGTCGCCATGGGCCATCGCCGGGACATCTACCAGCACTAGGCGAGGGCCAACACCGGCACGCCGAGCCTCCTCAGGCTGCCCTGAAGCAGGCGTCAAGGGCCCGGTTCACCGCAGCGACGTCCAGGACGTCGGGATCGTACGGGTCGCCGGTGCCGGTGACCTCGGCGACCCAGTCCGCCACGTCGGCGTGATCGGGGTGGGAAGGATCGGCGAGGACGTCCAGGATCTCCCCATACCCCGGGAAACCACCCGAATCTTCCAGCGCGCCGCGCCTGGCGCCATCAACCAGTCGCGCCGGCGGATTGGTGTCATTCCGGGGACGGCGGGTCACCACCTCAAGCCGGTGAAGCCAGCTGTCCCCGAAGTCGTACTCGTAGAACGCGCCCCCGGCCCCGGCGGCCAGGAGCTGGTCCGGGGAGCAGTCCTCCTCGGCCAGGTCGGTAGGTTCCTCGCACCATTCTGCGGGAAGCCACTGCGGGGGCTCGATGATTTCCCCGTCAACCGGGTCCAGGCGCGCGAAGGGATCGCCGGCGGTAAACCGGTGCAGGTGTGTATCCTCCCACCCGAACGCGGCCTGCAGGACCTCGTGGACCTGCCCCAACGACAACGAACCGGCCAGCTCCAGCAGGCGCCAGATCTCGGGATCGCATTCGGGCAGACGTACCCGGATCTCCAGAAGCGAGTTCGCGGCGTCCGCCGTCGCCGCTGCAGGGTCTTCCATACAGGCATTCTCTCAACCGGGCGGCCGACACAACGCCACGCCCCGGTCTCCAGGGCACCCTGCCTGACCGAAGGCCGGGCCGGGGTGTCAGTGGACGGAGTCCGGAACGTGTGAGTCGGTAAAGGGCTCGAACCAGGTCCTTGAACTCCCGCAGGCGGCTACCCCGCCCTGGATGGGAGCCGCGCGGCGAGCCCGGAGAGGAGAATGCCCAGCCCCTGGTCCAGTTCCTCGGCCCCGTCATAGTCGGCCAGCACCGGGGCCAGTGCCCGCAGCTGCGGGAACTGCTTGGCCGGGAGGTGGTGCAGGCCCAGGCGCAGGACCGCTTCAGTTTCGTCCGGGTCAACTACGAATTCCTGGAGTTCGTTGAGCAGGTGACCGTAGAGGAAGGCATGGTAGGCCCGGTAGACGTGCAGGGCATCCGCGGGCGTGAACCCGGCGCCGATCAGCAGCCCGAGAATCTGCTCCAGCGGCCTGACCGTTCCAGGCGGGCGCAGGCCCAGCGGGGTGGACAGCGGCCGGGTCACCAGCAGCGGCACGACGTGCGGGTGCCGGAGCGCGAGCCGGCGTAGGTCGTGCGCGACGCCGCGCAGGGTGGCCTGCCAGTCCATGCCCTCCGGGACAGCCAGCTGGTCCAGGACGAGTTCGGTCAGCCCGTCCAGGAGCGCGGCCCGGTTCTCGGCGTAACGGTACAGGCCCATCGGGTCACGGCCCAGCCTCTGCCCGAGCCGGCGCATGGTGAGCGCTTCGAGCCCCTCCTCGTCCACCAGCTCCAGGGCAGCGGAAAGCACAGTTTCGCGGCTGAGCCGGGGTTTCCGGCCGGCAGCGTTGCCGTTCCCCATGGCGGCATCCTTCCCCTCGCGCGGGCAGCACCGCGGGACGGCGCCTCTTACGTTCTCTACACTCACAGTCTACAATGTAGAGAACGGGTGTGAGCCCGGCCGGCCGTGTAGCGGCGGTCCGGTGAACAGCTTCAGCGCCACGTGCAGAGCGCCGAAGCCCGGCTGCTGTAGTCTCATGGCGGCCCTGCAATGCACCGGAACGAAGAGAGCCAGCCATGGCCGTTTCACAGTTCGACCAGTTCCTTCACGACGCCACCATCATCGACCCGGATTCAGAGGGCACGCTCGGACGCGACCCGCTCTACGGGCTCTACATCAGCTGGTGCACGGTGACCCATGCCCGGCCCCGCGGCGAAAAGTCCTTCTGGAGAGGCATACAGCAACGGATCGATGCCGACCACAACAGCCTGCGCATGACGGGGCCAGCCGCCGCGGACTACTACCTCTCCAGCTACCCCACGCTGGTCTGATGCGGGAGATGCTCCCGTCCGGCACCTACTACCCTGCCGACCGGGAACAGCCCTGCGGCCTGCGCCCTTGGTGCACCACATGCGGCACCGACCAGTA
The DNA here is from genome assembly GCF_042674585.1 of Arthrobacter sp. NPDC057013. NCBI lineage: Bacteria > Bacillati > Actinomycetota > Actinomycetes > Micrococcales > Micrococcaceae > Arthrobacter > Arthrobacter sp. NPDC057013. The sequence continues at coordinate 53,738 of NZ_JBHUSE010000019.1, read as the reverse complement.
CCTGCTCGCCGAATCCGTCACCGTCCTGGACCAGCTCAGCGGTTCCCTGGCAGTCGCTGTCACCTGCTCCTCCCGCCGCGGTTCACGCGTGCTGGCCACCACGCCAGAATGCCTCGCCCCCGTCCTGTCCCGCTCCACCCCCTCGGACGAGGCCGTCGTTCACCTGGGCAGGGACTACATCCACTGCGGAGAACCGATGGCCCCGATGGACCCTGTACGCCGCCAACTGCAACGACCCGTCAGCACCCAACCCGGCCCGGGCGACTTCCTGGGCGCCTACCTTCAAACCCGCGTCCTGCGCTGCCGGTGCCGCTTCCAGATGGAACCACCCCACTAACCCCAACCGTAAGCCGCGTTGAGCCAAGTCCCGCGTGATGGACCCCGCCGCGCTGTTGCCTGCTGGCCGCACATCACCCCGTGGCCGCGATCCGGTCCATGAGAACAGGAGGGCCCGGGCGGGAGACACCGAATTGTGCAGACGTGTTTGCACAATTCGATAAATCATCACCTCAACTAACGGATCCCTCAATTCGCTCCTTGGCCGGCTGCTGCGCCGACAACAGGGGCTTCACCCCAGGATGGGCCGTGTCCGCGGGCTTTCCATGACCGGGCGATCACCGCTAACAGCGTGTCCACGACGGGTTCCGAGAGGTCCACGGGTGCCGTGACTGCGTTTCGTCGCAGCCAGGCGTCTTTGCGGGACTGATGGCGCGTCGCGACCTTCTCGAATGCCGGGACTTCGTTGTTCTTGACCATGGCGTCCGCAATGGGCTGATAGCTGTTGCGTTGTGACGGCACGACGAAACGGACACGGCGCGAGGAAAGTCCGCCCGGCCCGCAACAGTACTCGACGCGCAAATGCGTCAGCGGCCAGCTCCTCTTCCTCTGTGCGCACTCCGTCGCGAAACTCGCCGAATAGCAGCACCCACGCCCGCGTGACTGGGCGGAGAGCACCCGGCTGAAGCACGCCGGCCGCTCTCCGCCCAGCTCCTACTGAACCAGGTCACCCGTTCCGGTAGGCCCTCACTGACCCTGCCCGTTGGCCGCGCGGGAAGGGTGGCGGCTGCCACCTTTACCGGTAACGGACCAATGGCCGGGTACTAAACGCGTGATCTGCCGCGGAGGAAGTGGAAGATCAGGACGCCCACCGCGACGACCAAAAGGATGTGAATGAGTCCACCGCCAACGTTGGCAAGCAGTCCAAGAAGCCACAGAACCGCGATAATGATGGCTATCCAAAGCAACATGAGAGTCTCCTTTGCGGGTTTGCGCGACTTCGCGCATTGAATCACTTACGGCCCAATACTAACCATGCTTAGTATTGCCGCGTGGTGTTCACCGGGGAGGACTCCCCCACGGCCAACCTCATGCTCTCCGTCATGGGCGCCTTTGCGGAGTTCGAAAGGTCCCTGATCAGGGAACGGCAGCGGGAAGGCATCGCCCTGGCCAAGCAGCGAGGCGCCGACCACGGGCGGAAGAAAACTCTCACTCCGGAACCGGCGGCCGAACTGGTCCAGCGGGCGGCTAGCGGCGTCCCAAAATCAGCCCTGGCCAGCGACTACGGAATCAGCCGGGAAACGGTGTACCAGCACCTTCGCCAAGCCAAACTTTCCTGAGCCCCTCTCCCACCACTCCGATCGATCCGCCGTTCGGGATCGAGCGCTGCCCGCGTGGGAACGCCGAACGGGTCTCCCCCGTGGCCACCCGGCCGAAGCGCGCCAGCACCTCAGCTTCGCCCTACTCCGGATAGGGGCAGAACTTTCCCGGCGCCAGCGGGACCGCGCATCAGCCGCGTTTCGCACTGCGGGATGCCGCGGAGCTTCACCGGCAGGCCATGGTCACCATATGCGCGCCGGCCAGCAGTCCCTCAAGCAGCGGAATTGCTTTTGGTAGTCGGCGGTTGCGGTGAGGTATGGCGGCAGGTGGGGCATGCCGTGCACTGCACACCGCCGTCCGCCGGACTCCGGCTCACTGCTGCTCCCGGACCACCCGGATGGTGTCCAGCGACGGGTTTGCGGGGTCGGGCAGGACCATGCCCGCCTTCAGGCCGGACTCCAGGTACTCGATGACGGCCTCACTGATCCGCTCCCCCGGCAGGATCACCGGAATGCCTGGTGGGTAGGGGGTGATTTGCTCGGCTGCGATGCGGCCTGCCGCTTCCTTGACCGGAACATCTTCCCGCGGGCCGAAGAAGGCGTCGCGTGGAAGCATTACGGTTTCCAGTTCCAGACCCGAGGGCGCGGGTAGGTCCACCGGGGCAGGGGCCGGAAGCGCCGGAGCGGCCTCGATGAGAGCTTCTAGGGCGTCAAGGAGCCGCTGGGCTGTGGCGTCGTCATCGGCCATCGACAGGGTGGCCATGATGCGGCGGTGGTCGCTCAGTCCCATGTCAACGTGGCGGTTTTCCCGCAGCCAGTCGGCGGCCTGGTAGCCGCTGATGCCGAGCCCCGAGACGTCCATCAACACTTGGAGGCGGTCTAAATCGTGCGAGGACTCGGCAGCCAGGAGCTCGTCCTCAAGCACATGGATCCCTGGGAGGTCCTCGATGTCCCGGCGCAGCCTCCGGGCCAGGCCCAGGGCGTTGTCCAGGAGCTCGGTCCCGTGCTGGACCATTTGCCGGCGCCAGCCGTCCATGGCCGAGTACAGGATGACGTTGGGGCTGGTGGTCATCAGGAGGTCCGCGCACTCGGACAGGTGGGCGGCATCCACCAGGTCCCCCTGGAGGTGGTAGACAGAACCCTGCTCAAAGCCGGCGCCCATCTTGTGTACCGAGACGACGCAGACGTCCGCGCCGGCACTCATCGCCCAGGTGGGAAGGTCCGCGTGGAAGGGCAGGTGGGCGCCCCACGCCTCGTCAACGATGAGGGGCTTTCCCCGTTTGTGGCACACCTCTGCGATTGCCGCGATGTCAGCGCAGGTGCCGTAGGGGGTGGGGCTGACGATGAGGGCACCGGCTGCGTCCGGGTACCGTTCCCACATCTCTTCCACGTCCCCGGCCGACGGCGGGTGTGCCAGGTGCAGTTTGGAGTCCCAGTTGGGCCGGATCCACCGTGGCTGGATCCCGGAAAACACCAGCCCGGCGGTGATGGACTTGTGGGCGTCCCTGCTCACCAGCAGGTCGCCTTTGCCCGCCGCAACGGCCAGGACGGCCGCCTTAACGGAGAGGGAGCTGCCGCAGGTGGAGAAGAACGCCTGTTCGGCGCCGACGGCATCCGCCATCAGCTGCTCGGCCTTCTTCAAGTATGCGCCGGAGGAGGAGCGGTCATCCAGACCACCCGACGCCAGGACGTCCGAGCGGAAGGTGTCGGCGCCCAGGATGCGCCGGACCCGGGGGTCCGCGCCGCGCCCCTGCCGGTGGGCTGGCGGGGTGAAGCCGTAGCGGTCCACCTCGTGGTACCGGTCCAGCGCCTCCAGGAGGGGAGCCTCGTTGTGATCCACGTCGTTCTTCCTTTCGTTGGAGCGATGGGTAACCTCAGGACCCGGTCAGGGTTGTCCAGACGCCGATGCTGCCGGCCACCACCATGACGGCGGCCGTGAACCAGCCGGGGGCCGTTGGAGAAGGTGGCGCCCGCCTTGGAACAGGTGCAATTCCCGACGGACCGTCGTCCGCTGCCCCGGTCACCATCCAGGGACCCAGAAATGCCGCAAAGCGGCGCAGGAGGGACTTCTGCCTGCCGCTGCGCCCGGTTTGGTCATCATTCCTGGGCAGCCTGGCAGTTTCGGCCTTGCTCATGCAGTCTTCTCCGCTCAGTATCGCCACTAAGCCGCCCAACTGCTAAGCAAACTTAGGATTCCTAGGCCATGGTAGGGCACGAAGCTGGGAGAACACATTCAGCATGGACTCAGGTCCATCTGTTGCGCCTGAAGTAGGCGGCCAGGCCGGCACCCTCTCAACGCGACAGGTCCTGCTGCCGCAGCAAACGCGCGTACTTCGCCAACCACCCCTGATGGAAGACTTGACCCGGCCCGGTGTTCATCAGGGCCGCAGAAGGAACGGGTCGCACGTCGCCGATCAGCACAAAGCCCGGGTAGGTCATCAACGCTCCAGCCACAGCCGAACCGTGCCGCTCGCCCTTTCGTTTCACAGACTCTTCTATGGTTGTCAACGTAGCGATGGCTTGAGGCAGTTGGCATTGAGGGTGCGGTAGATCCGTCGGGCGAGGTACCGTTTCACGCACCGACGGATCTCCTTTTTGGTTAGACCTTCTGCCTTCCGTTTTGCTACGTATGCGATGGTTTCTGGATCGAATGCCATCCTTGTTAGAGCAATCATGTGCAGTGCTTTATTGAGAGTCCTGTCGCCGCCGCGGTTGAGCCGATGACGGACGGTATTTCCGGATGAAGCGGGAATGGGGTTGACTCCGGCCAGGGAGGCGAAAGCTGCCTCGGAACGTACTCGGCCCTGATGAGACCAAGCGGTGAGACAAATGGCTGTCGTGACTGGTCCGAAGCCGGCTTCCTGCAGCAGCGGCGCGGCTTCGCTTACCTCAACCAGTTCGGTGATCCGGGAGCCGTTTGCCTTGATTTCAGCGTCAAGGTCACCGATGCGCTTGGCCAGTCTGACGGCTTCGGAGCGGGCTACCGACACTGCAAGAGGTTCTTCACGGGCCCGCCACCGGGACACCTCAAGTATCTGGCTCCCGGTCAACGAGCTGCGCGCATCGAAACCCAAATCATTCGTCCGGAGCAGGGCGGTCAACGCGTTCACGGTCCTGGTCCGGTCGGTGGTCATTGAATGACGCGCACTGACTAGGACCCGCAAGGCCGCGCGGACGCCTTCGTTCAGCCGTGGCCGGCGCAACTTATCCTCTTCCAAGGCAAGGACGGCAGAAGCGATTCGGTGCGCGTCCAGCGGATCCGATTTGCCAATCCCACGACGCGGCAGCGCGTCCATGCGGGTGGCTTCGGCGACCTGGTAACCGGCAGCTGCGACAGCACCGGCCAACACGGCACCATAGGAAGCGGCGCCCTCGATCACCCATAGAGTGGCCAGATCGGCTTCGGTGCGACGCGCGACCCAAGCAATGGCGCGGTTGATCCCGGCACCAGTCGTTGGGAAATCCCGGTTGTCGATCCGTTCGCCGTTTGCCGCGGCGATGATGGCGAAGACGTGCTTCCGGGCGTGGGTGTCGACACCCACGACAAACGGATGGCAATGCGCAACGATAGTCATAGCGGTTCTGGCACCTTCCTCATTTCGCGGACAATGGTCAGGCCGTTACGGGCCGGTACCAGCCCGGGTAGAGGTCACTTCGGAACAGCACTGTGACGAGCCACGCCCCGCACGGGGGCGGACAATCTTCTGATCAAGTCACCGAGGTGGGCCGGGCAGGTGCCGGCCGCCCACCCAGCAGACGGACATGTCGATAACAGGACACCCTGGGACGGGGCCAAGCGTTTAATGAGTCACGACCGCCGGGTGGAACAGCCTGCGCCTACTCTGCCAGCCAATCCCAGACCAGCCACCCCAATCCTCACAGGCGTTAAGGTAGCGGGTATTGAAGCAGCTGCGAGAACCCCGTGCATGAAGGAATTGGCAGCCTGGTTGGCTCTCCTGACTTTACCCAAGCCTGTGGCTTCTCTGCTGGGGGTTGCGCACGTACGCACGCGACAACTAAAACCTCCACGACACGGCGACGCAAATCATTGATGGGACTCTGCGTCTGTAGCACGTGGCGTATCAGTTCAGGCCTGTTCAAGTTCAAGGGCCTCGCCTAGCATTGCACTGTTGCCCTGGACCCTGGCAGCGCCCCATTTCTACACGGCGCGGCGCCGGAGGAGACATCATGCGAGGCAATCAACCGCCCCCTGCAGCCGGACCGGTGACTGTTGAGGACATCAGGGCAGTCCAAGAGGTTGCCACACGAAGCGCGGCCCTGGATTTCGAGCACGAGCACTCGGCTCCCGAGCTGCAAGTTGCCGTCGCGAGGGCGGTAAACCACGGAGCCACTATCAAGGACGTGGCCTCTGCCGCACACATGACTGCACTGGAAGTGTTAGATGCGGCGGATCGCTTTACCTACCCCGGTGCCGCCATCCTCCCCGAGGCGTCGGGGCCCGTCCAGTGATGCCGGGGCAGCACTTTTGGAGGGGCATAGGATTCCCGCGAGTCCCTGCACGGCCCGGGAGCCGAGTCCATCTGACGGATTCTCCAGACCACGTTGAATGCGGAACCGCCACGGCCCTACATCAGACAAAACCAGGTCCTCGCACCCGGCCGGAAACCGGTACCCCGCCAGTCCGCTTCGGCCTGAGCTCCCCGAGGTCCTTTGGTGACGAGGATCCCCAAATAGTACAGTTCAGCCGCACTTCCGTGCCCCTGGCATAGGTCAGGCCACAAACGGCGCGTTCTGGGTGTGCTGTTCCGGGACACGCCGGATGAGCAGGGCTTCGAAGTCCACCAGTTTCCGGGTTCCGCTGCCGGCGTCCAGGATCCAGAACATTCCCATGGACGGAATTGTTTGGAGTACTTTCCCGCGGTTGTAACGTCGTCCCTCATGCCAGGCCTCAATCACATCCCCCACGGCGAGCTCCCCAGCTCCCGCACGATACCTTCCGCTTGATCTCCCGTCACGACCCCCTCCTTCATTCCCAGCCAGCAGGGCGGACCCCCGTCTATTCAGGGTAGGGGCCGCAGGTTGCACCGGCGTTTCCGGGGAGTGACGTCTTCCGTACGATTAGAACGACCGGACTTATGGTGGCCGGCGCCCTGTCTGACGATCCCGCCAGGGACGGCTCAGGCGCGCACGGACCGCAGCAGCATCTGACGGTGCCTCTACCCGCCGTTTCCGGACGCGGGCATGTTCAGCGCCCGGTCACTAAACATGGACGTGGAAGTGATGAGTGACACCGTTCCGTTACACCTGACAGTGCTTTCAGTCGTACGTGAGTGCGACTTCCAGCTCCAGCTCGGCCAAAACCAGTGGGTCGTAGGGCGCGCGGTTTCCGGGTTCGTAGTGGATGCTGTGGAGGTTACCGGTGTAGCGGAATGATCCGTGGCGTATATACAGGTCCCAGTGGACGGGCCCTCCTCGGTTTACTCCGACGTCAATGCCGCTGAAAGGTGCCATTCCAACAAATGCCCAAACATCTTGAAGTGTCGCCCGTTGGACGCCGTTTACTGACAGCAGGTAGGTGACGCGGAAGTCCTCGCCCGCTATGGCTGAGACGTGGATCTTTTGGCGTCCGGCCGCCAACGTTCCTCCGTTGATGACATGGAGCTTGCCGTACTCGTTGAGGGCAAAATTGAGCTGGCCATCCTCGATGTAGACCGAGTAGCCGCCGCCCTGATCGCCGTGGGACACGAGTACTCCCTGGTACCCCGGCTCGAAGGTCACATCTATCTCAATGGTGAAGTTGCGGAGGGCGATGAGCTTACTGGACCGATACCGTTCAAGCTTCGGAGTGCCAGGCAGCAGGATGACCGGCTTGGCGAGTTCCTCTTCGGCCGGGCGGCGGATGTCCAAGTCCCCTCCTCCGCGCCCATCCTGCAGCGGGAAAACGGTGTTTTCCCAAGCGGCCTTTTCCCACGCGAGGGCAAGTTCCTGGAGCAATTCGGGGTGGTCCGCGGCCACGTTGTGCAGCTCGTTGGGATCGCTTTCAACGTGGTAGAGCTCCCACTCGCCGTCATGGATGGGGGTTCCGGGCTGGTGGTCAGCGACAATCTTCCAGCCGTCGCGGTAGTAGCCTCTGTTGCCGCCGAACTCGGCGTACTGTTCCCGGTGCGTGCTCGGGTGTTTGGCGTCCCGCAGGATCGCTGCGAAACTGACCCCGTCAATCTCCTGGGCCGGCAGGTTGTGCCGGTGTCCGGGATGCTCCAGTCCGGCCAGGTCCAGGAGCGTGGGGGTCAGGTCGGTGACGTACTGGTACTGCGGGCGGATCGGTGATTTCTGGGCGGATGTTTGGAGTCCCTGGGGCCAGGAGAGGATCAGGGGAACGCGGACGCCGCCAGCGTAGGTCTGGCCTTTGTAGAAGCGGAAGGGGGTGTTGGAGGCCATACCCCAGCCTTGCGGGTAGTGCACCATCGCCTGGGGTCCGCCGATAAGGTCGGGATCCCGTTCGACGTCGGGCTGCCAGTCGGCGGGCAGCCCCGGGGTGTGGTTGAAGCGGCTGAAGTAGGATCTGGTGCCTTCGGGGCCGCCTTCGCCGGTTCCGCCGTTGTCGGAAGTAAAGACGACGATGGTGTTTTCCCGTTCACCGAGTTGTTCCAGTAAGTCCAGCAGCCGGCCCAGGTTTTGGTCGACGTTGTCCACCATGGCGGCGTAGACCTCCATGTAGCGCGCGTAGAGGTCCCGGGTCTCCTCGGGCAGGCTCTCCCACGCGGGGACACCGGCCCCGTTTTTGTAGTTGCGGTCCGGCAGCGGTGTTCCCTCGGGGATGATGCCGGCTGCTACCTGCCGGGCGTGGCGCTGCACCCGCACTTCGTCCCATCCGTGATGGTATTTTCCGCGGTATTTGTCGATGTCGACGCGTTTGGCCCCCAGCGGTCCGTGCATTGCGGTGTGGGCGAAATAGAGGAAGAACGGTTTCCGTGAGTCACTGGCGCGCAGGGCCTTGATCATCGACAGCGCCTGGTCAGTGTAGTCATCGGTGATGTAGTAGCCCTCGGGGGTTTCCTCCCGCAGTTCCACGGTGTTGTCGCGGACGATCTGGTTGGGGTGGAAAAACGAGTTGAAGCCTTCCAGCGACCCGTAATAGTGGTCGAATCCGCGCTGGATGGGCCAGGTGGACTTGGAGGCTCCCTCGTTGATCAGGGCATCGCGGGTGAGGTGCCACTTACCCACGCCGAAGGTCGCATAACCGTGACCCTGCAGGATTTCGGGCAGCGAGACAACGTCTTCATCCAGCTCGAGGCGGAGCCCGGGGAAGCCCGGATCAGAGTTGGCAACGCTCGCGAAACCGGCGCGATGGGGGTTGAGGCCGGTCAGCAGCGCAGCACGTGCGGGTGAGCAGACAGGCGTCGTGTGGTAATTGGTCAGAGCCACGCCGGTCTGTGCGAGGTGATCCAGATGGGGGGTTTCGATTTCGGAGCCGAAGGGACCGATGTCGCTGTAGCCCATATCGTCAAGCAGAATCACGACGATGTTGGGGGCACCCTCGGGGGCCCGCTTCTCGGCCGGCCATGCCCGGCGGGATTCAGCGACGGTCCTGCCGATGCTTCCTTCGAAGGTCTCATAGCCCCGCGCATACGGGGGAATCGGTTCCTGCGTCACTTATTCTCCTCGAAGAAAATCTGGTTGTATCGGTTATCGAATTCATGGGAGGCACCCAGCTGGCAGCCGAATACGGGCACAAAGGGATTGGCCTTCGTGGTGGGTGGTTTCGGCGCCGGGCCGCGGGGGGCGATCGGGATCAGGCGGTCAATGGATCCGAGATGGGTGCCGCCACGGGCATGCCGGCGTTCTCCTTGGTGGAGATGCGCGCTGGTGGAAGCGCCGGTCCGACAGCGAGGCGGGCGCCGGGCGTGCGTCCGTGGCCCCAACCGATGCCTTTGCGGTAGCTGCCGAGCAGGCCGGTGGTGTCCAGATGCTCTTCGTCGTGGAGTGGGCTGTCGGCGGGCAGCGGCTCGGCGTTTGGCGCCACGAACAGGGCGTCGACGGGGCAGTACGCCTCACACATGAAGCATGTCTGGCAGTCGTCCTGCCGTGCGATGACCGGCAGGCCGTCCGCTCCGCTGTCGAACACGTTGGTCGGGCAGACCTGGACACACTTGTTGCAGCTGATGCACTTGTCCGGCGACACGAGCTCGATCATGACGCCACACTCGCAAGGTCGCGGGTCCACGTGCTCGGTGCGGTCCACAGAGCATCCAGGCCGCCGACGAGCAGGCGGTGGTGCTGGGCAGCGTCGATGCCCTGGTAGTCCTGCCGTTTGTGCATGCCGCGGCTTTCGGTGCGCGCCAGTGCAGAGGTGTACATCCAGCGGGCGTGCGCGATCATCGCCGCCGCCGAGCGGGCACGGACGGCGTCGCCGTCCTCGGCGTAGAGAGAGGAGCGCAGCTGGTCCCACGTGTCGTTCAGAGCCGCGAGGGCGGGGGTGAGCCGGTCGGCATGGCGCAGGTAGTTCTTCTCGTACGGGTGGACCTGCTCGCGGACGACGCGCAGCACATCCTGGTACCCATCGGGACGACCGGGCGACCCGGTGGGTCGCAGCGCGGCCCCACCCGCCCCGGATACCGCACGGTCCCTGGCACGGGCACCGAGGCCCGAGGCGTGAATCGCGGCCGCGCGTCCGGCCCACACCCCCGAGGACATCGCCCAGGCCGCGTTGTGCGAGCCGCCGCCGGTGAAGCCGCCGCAGATCAACTCGCGGGTCGCGGCATCGCCTGCCACGTACAGGCCGGGCACCGACGTCTCGCCGTTGTCGCCCGCAACGTGCACGCCGCCGGTGCCGCGGACAGTGCCCTCGAGCAGCAGCGTCACGGGGAAGCGGTCCCTGAACGGGTTGATGCCCGCGCGGTCGAACGGCAGGAAGAAGTTGACCTGCCCGAGCCGCATGGCGGTCTGGTCATCCGGCGAAGCACCGTCCAGGGTGCAGAAGACCCGGCTGGTGAGCAATTCGCGGGCGATCACCGAACGCCCACCCTGGCTGCCAGCGCCCTCGAGCACCGAGCCGTCCTCGCGGTAGAACGTCGCGAAGCTGTAGTAGGCCGTCTTCGTGACCGTGCTGAACTCCGGGGCGATCGCGTACGCCGTCGAGAACTCCATGCCTGAGAGTTCCGCACCGACCTCGGCCGCCATCAGGGCACCGTCGCCGGTGTTGACGTTCGTCCCCAGCGCCTTGGACAGAAACGCACACCCGCCGGTCGCGAGCACCACCGCTCCGGCCCGCACCGTGTAGTGCGTCCCCTCCTGGCGGCGGTACCCGCGGGCGCCGGCGACAGCCCCGTTCGCGTCGGTAAGCAGTTCGAGCGCCGGGCTGTGATCAAGGATCCGGACACCGGCCCGGGTCGTCCGGCGGCGTTGGATCCGCATGTATTCCGGGCCCTGCACACCTCTGCGCATCTGCTGCCCATCCGGCCCAACGGGGAAAGGGTACCGGCCCTCATCGGCGAGCTCGTTCATGTTGTCCCAGGTCTGGTTCAGCACGCGCCGCATCCAGCCCCGGTCGGCGAGAAATCCGCCCAGCTTGTCACGGCTGTCCATCGCCGCCTCCCGGGCCTCCTCTGAAGGCGGCACGTACCAGACCCCCGTGCCGCCGGAGGCGGTCGGGCCGGACGTGCCGCAGTAACCCTTGTCTGCCAGGATCACGTCCGCTCCGGCGCGGGCAGCCTTGATCGCGGCCCATGTCCCGGCCGGGCCACCGCCGATCACCAGGACGTCAGCGGTGAGATTCAGGATGTCGGTATTCATGCGGACTCCAGAGTGGGAAGATCGAGTCCCACGACGAGGTGGGCGGTTTAGGATTTTGGGTTGGCTCACGCGGCGGGGCGTTGTTCTCTTCCTTTGTTCTAGACCGGTAGCGGCACCCTGTTGGATGAACTTGCGGGTTTGGCTAGTCCAAAGTGTTCCCGGAGGGTTCGCCCCGTGTACTCGTGGCGGAAGAGTCCGCGGGCCTGCAGGATGGGAACGACCTGGTCAACGAAGACATCCAGCCCGGAGGGCAGCACAGGTGGCATGATGTTGAACCCGTCCGCGGCGCCGGCTTCGAACCATTCCTGGATCGCGTCGGCAACTTGGTCGGGTGTGCCGGCGAAAGTGCGGTGCCCTCGCCCGCCGCCGAGCCGTCCGATCAGCTGCCGTACGGTGAGGTGCTCCCTCCGGCCGAGGTTCACGATGAGCGTGTACCTGCTCTTGGCCCCTTCGATCTGGTCCTCCGAGGGCAGTTCGGCCGGCAACTGGGCATCCAGCTCCAAAGATTCGGCGGGAACACGCAATACCCCGGCAAGTTGATTGCGGGCGTACTCGGGCAGGATCAGGTCATCGAGTTCCTGCTCGAGCCGACGCGCCTCCTCCTGTGTTGACGCGATCACGGGGACAATGCCTGGCAGGATCTTGATCCCTTCCGGGTCCCGCCCGGCTGCTGCCGTGCGCTGCTTCAGGTCAGCGTAGAAGGCCTGCGCATCACCCAGGGTCTGGTGAGCGGTGAAGACCGCTTCGGCATACCGTGCGGCAAAGTCCTTGCCGTTCTCCGAAGAGCCGGCCTGGACGATCACGGGATGTCCCTGAGCGGACCTTGGCACGTCCAGGGCGCCCTCGACCTGGAAGTGCCGGCCGACGTGGTTGGCCTGGTGCACGCGGGTATTGTCACCCCAGATGCCAGCAGCCTTGTCCGCCACGATGGCGTCATCCTCCCAGCTGTTCCAGAGCTTCTGGGCGACGTCCAGGAACTCCGCGGCCCGCTCGTAACGCTCGGAATGCGCAGGCTGTCCCGTGCGGGAGAAGTTCTTCGCCGCCGCATCCCCCGCCGTCGTCACGACGTTCCACCCCGCCCGGCCGCCGCTGATCTGATCCACCGAAGCGAAGCGCCGCGCCAAGTTATACGGTTCGTTGTACGTCGTTGACGCCGTAGCGATCAGCCCGATCCGCTCGGTGACGGCCGCTATCGCGGCAAGCAGCACCGTGGGTTCCAGGCCCCCATAGGGCCGCTGAGTGACGTCCCCATGCAGGACCGGGGAGTCCGCGAAGAAAATAGAATCCAGCTTTCCCCGCTCGGCCGTCTGCGCCAGCCGCTGGAAATGCGCCACATCGGTCCCGGCATGGCTGTTGCTTTCCGGAAGCCGCCACGATGCCTCATGGTGGCCCGTACTCATCAGGAACGCGTTGAGGTGAAGCTGCCTCTGCCCGGCGGTCATCGCTGAACCCCTGCGGATGCGGACGCGTCGAGGACAACTGTTTCGGAGTAGGTGGACGAATCGCCCTTGATGGCCGTGCTGCTGCGGCCGTCCACGCCCACGGGGATATCGCCGGCGACGGTGACGCGGTTCAGCTTGCGTGGCTGGCCGTCGTAGTTGTCCGGGGCGTAGTGCTGGGTGATCCGGTTGTCGAAGAGGACCAGTTGGTTCGGTTCCCAGTTCACCCGGACCACGTTTTCGGGGCGGGTGATGTAGGCCTGGAGGAGCCGGAGGATGTCCTTGGATTCGGTGTTGGACAGCCCGACGATCCGCAGCCGCTGGGCGAACCCGCCGATGAACAGCCCACGCTCCCCCGTCAACGGATGGACGCGGACCACGGGGTGGGCGGTTTCGAAGTGAATGCGGGTGAACTCCCTGCGCCGTTCCTCCGCGTTCGCGTGCTCGAGGTTCTTAGGGACGGAGTAGTCGTAGTCGTTGGTGTGGATGGCCCAGAGCGTGTCCGCGAAGTTCCGCAGCTCGTCCGGAAGGTCCCGGTACGCGCCAGCAGAGGAAGCAATGAGGGTTTCCCCGCCGTACGCCGGCAGTGTGACGCTGCGCAGGGTGGAGGCCTGGGGCGGGTTGACCACAAAGGTGACGTCGGTGTGCCAGTTGTTGGCGCTGCCGTTTTCGCTGTCCACCGGCAGGACCGAGGGCTTCCCGTCCACGGACGCGACCGTGGGGTGGGCGTTGGTGAGCGGGCCGAAGCGGCTGGCGAAGCGGACCTGGGCGTCGTCGTCGAGCACGTTTGCTTCCCGGAACACGAGGGCCTTGTGCACGTTCAGGGCCTCGCGGATCTGGGCGATCGTGTCGTCGCTGAGATCGGCGCTGAGATCCAGGCCGCGGATTTCCGCGCCGATGCGGGATCCCAGTTTGGTGAATTCAAGCTTGGTTTCAGTAATGACGGACATGATTGGTTTCCTTCACAGTTCAGTACGTTGCAGTTCGGTGTGTTGCAGTCCAGTAAGGGCGCGGTTAAGGGGGTGCAGTTCAGTGGACGATGCTTGCCGGCAGTTGTTAGCCGTTCCCGGAGCCGACTGCGGTGCGCCAGCGGGAGAAATGGCGTTCGACGCCGACCAGCAGGTAGTTGACCAGCAGGCCGAGCAGTGACACGGTCAGGATGCCGGCGTACATGTCCGGGATGAGGAAGCTGCTTTGCGAGTTGACGATGAGGTAGCCGAGGCCGGCCTTCGCGCCGACCATTTCGGCGGCGATGAGTACCAGGATCGATGCGGTCCCCGCCATGCGGATGCCGGTGAAAATGGTGGGAACCGCCGATGGCAGGATGACTTTCTGGAACAGCGTAAAGTTCGACAATCCGAGCGAGCGGGCCGCCCGGATCAGCAACGGATCCACGGTCCGAACCCCGGCAATGGTGTTCAGCAGCACCGGGAAGAACGCCGCGTAGGCCACGATGCTGATCTTCGACGTTTCGCCGATGCCCAGCAGCAGCGTGAACACCGGGAGCAGGGCCAGCGCGGCGGTGTTCCGGAAGACTTCCAGCAGCGGGTTCAGGAACCGGTCAAGGGCGCCGTACCAGGCGACCAGGAGGCCCAGCACGACGGCCGAAACGACCGCGATGCCGAATCCGCTGGCCGACCGGCTGAGGCTGGCCGCGAGGTGGTCCTGCAGCTGGCCTTTGGTGATCAGGGTGCCCAGCGCGCCCAGGACATCGTGCAGCGGCGGCAGGAACACCCGGGTGGAGGCCGGAGCGAGGTAAAGGGGTCCGAGTTCCCACAGAAGGAGGAACAGCAGGATCGCACCGGCCCTCCAGAGAACCCGGCCGGTGTTCAGCACCCCGCGCCTGACCGGGGAAAGACCCGCGGCCGGACCGTTGGGTGTCTGGAGAGCAGAGTCGGTGCCAGCCCCCGGCGCGGCAGGAGCTTCAACGGATGCGTGCCCTTCTTTTGTCAGCGATGGTGCCGTCATCAGGCTGCCCTTCCGGTGACGGGTTTCAGCGCTTCATCTGGTGCGGTGCCATCCGGGAGGATCTTGGCATGACCTGCCTGCTGGGCCTTGAGGACTTCGTCGTGAAGGAGCGCCCAGACCTTGTGCCTGTGTTCCACGAACGCCGGGTTGGACCGGACGTCTCCGTCACCGGTCCGGTCACCGAGATCGATCGGCACGATTTCCTTGAGCCGGCCCGGGCGGGAGCTGAGCACGGCGACCCGCTGGCCCAGGTAGACCGCTTCATCAATGCCGTGGGTGATGAAGATGATGGTCTTCCCGGTGGTCCGCCAGATCCGCAGCAGCTCCTCCTGCAGCTGTTCACGCGTCTGGGCATCCAGGGCCGCGAACGGCTCGTCCATCAGCAGAACGTCCGGCTCATAGGCCAGGCTTCTGGCGATCGCCACGCGCTGCTTCATACCGCCGGACAGTTCATGCGGATAGCGGTCTTCAAAGCCCGCCAGGCCCACGAGGTCCAGGTAGGTGCGTGCTTTTTCCGTGCGCTCCCTTCGGCTGAGCCGTTTGCCGTCTTTCCCCGGACCTTCGAGCCCGAAAGAGACGTTGGCGGAGGCCGTGCGCCAGGGAAACAATGCGTACTGCTGGAAGACTACGGCCCGGTCCTTGCCCGGCCCGGTCACCTCTTTGCCGTCCAGCAGGACCTTTCCGGTGTCGGGGCGGGTAAGTCCGGCCAGGAGGTCCAGAAGGGTCGTCTTACCCGAACCGCTGGGACCAACCAGGGTGATGAATTCCCCCGCGGCGACATCGAGCGTGATCCCGTCCAATGCCGTCAACGTGGAACCAAACGGCTGGTCTTTGGTGGGCCTGACGGTGAAAGACTTCCCCACGTTCTGCAGGCTGATCTTGGGCACGTAGGCGTGCGTCATGATGAGGCCTTTAGCAATCCGTTGTATTCGTTGGTGTAGTACTTGGACGGAGTGATGTCCCCGGTGACGATGCCGGTGTCCTTCAGCCACGCAGACCAGCGACTGAAATCCTGGTCCTTGATCTCTCCCTTGGCCGGCACGCCGACGCTCTTCCAGTACTTCAACGTCGCGGTGCTTTCATTACGCTGGCGCTTTTCGATGATGCTCGTGAAGCGGGCAATGACCTCTTCCCGGGGAGTGGTGCGCTCCCATTCGATGGCCTTGGCGACGCCGGTGGTAAAGATCTTCGTGGTCTCCGGGTTCTGCTGGATGAAGTCTTTGCGCAGAACGTACTGGCCTCCGGCGAATGTTCCGAACAGCTCAAAGTCGTTGAACAGGGAACGGAGGCCGCCCTTGGCGACGGCGTTGTCCTGCAGCACTCCGCCCAGGACCCCGACGTCCACCTGGCCGCGGCGGATGGCTTCCTCGGTGTCGTTGGGTGGAACGACGACCAGTTGGACCTGCTTGATCTCTTCCTGGCTGAACCCGTTTTTCTTCAAGTAACTGTTCAGGACCGCGTCAAAGTGCGCGCCCAGGGTGTTGACGGCCACCTTTTTGCCGATCAGATCCCGGGGCGTACGGATAGGGCTGTCGTCCTTGACGTAGAAGCCGTTGAAGGTCTTCTCATCCTCCCCGTAATAGTTGATGACGGCCGTGACAGGGGCGCCCGCCTCGACGAGCTTCACGACCGCGCCGGCAAATGCGCCGCCGAAATCGGTGGCTCCGGTCGCGGCGGACTGGATGCTGGCCGGACCGCTGATGGTGTTTCCCACCCACTTCAGCTTCACATTGCCCAGGTAGCCAAGGTCCTCGGCGAGCTCGGCGAGACTGACACTGTTGGCTGATCCTTCATAGCGCAATTCCGTAACCTCGGGCGCTCCCGAACCGCCCTGAGCAGTGGCCGGGCCCCCACAGCCGGACACCACCAAGGAGACGGACATGGCCGCGGCCACGCCAAGGACGGAGAAGGTTCTTCGGGATATGTGCGGGTTTTTCATTGAGGGACTTTCTACGCGCTTAAGGGGAATTTTTGTGGGGTAAGCCCTGGCCGGATCGGCCGGTGTCCACCATGAGAGCAGAGATGAAACTGCCGCAGAAGAGCGGTGTTCATGCAGAGAAACCGGGCGTAACTGGCGCTCCGCGCGGCGTCGCACAGAGCAACGTGGACGCTCAAGGAAATGCTGCGGAAAGTAGAGAAATTCAGGGCCATTCAAGGCAACGCAACGAAACCTACCTACAGGTACGCGGTCACACGGCGTCAACTATCGTCCGAAAACCCCCGGCAACAACCGGTAGCACGGCTGCGCCTGTGAAATGTGACGCCGCGGCACGGACCCGGTCGCGCTTCGTGACCGTCGCACGCAGGTAGAGGGCAATCGCGGGCCGGAAAATTTCCCAATGTCAGCCTGAATTGTTACAGCGTGCCGATCCGCCACCTCTGCCCCGCTGTGGGCTCGCGCAAAAATTTAGCCGTCCCCAGCCAAGGCCACGGCCACGGCGCGAAAATGCGGAACATGGGCGCAGCCTGCACCGCCGCGAACCGCTTTCTCGTCCACCAATCCGTCGCCCGGGAATTCACACGGAAGTTCGCCGCCGCCATGGCCGCCCTGACCACCGGCCGCCGCACTGAAACCACCACCCAGGTAGGCCCGCTCATCGACGCCGGCGCCCGCGACAACGTGCACGCCTGGTAACTGCCGCCGTCAACGCCGGAGCCACCGCCGTCACCGGCGGGTCGCCCCTGGACGGCCCCGGATTTGTGCCAACAAAACCGAGACAGGACACCTGGCGGCCCAGAACGCCGTAACTGGAGGGCGCCAGCGGCAGCTTCCTCGCTCAAGAGTTCCTCCTCACCGTTCCCGACAGTCTGGGGCGAGTTGTCCTGGCCAGCTCCGCACCGCGCGGCGCTGCAGGGATGCACGGGTGGCAAGACCGCCGACATGCAGGCTCTCGGCCGCATGTATGCGCGCACGGAGGACCGGGATGCCCAGACGACGTGGGCGACGCGCAACCACCAATACGCCGCTGTCTGTGACTGGCGCATCCCCAACCACGCAGCGCTCGAGCGGCTCGCGGCTGTCCGCACACCCGTGCTTATCGCGAACGGCGACAGCGACCCGATGATCCTGCCGCACTACCCATATCTGCTCGCTGGCCTGATCCCGGGCGCGAAGCTGAAGATCTATCCAGATGCCGCGCACGGATTCCTGTTCCAGCACCACGAGGAATTCGCTCGCGACGTGTTGTCCTTCCGGGACGTGGAGGGCCACGCATGACTACGGCCGCGGACGCCAGGACGTTCTCCCTCGGTGATCGCTACACCGTCAACCGCCTCGGATACGGAACAATGAACGACGACGGGAAAAGCTCCGCGAGTGCTCCGGTGCGGATGACCGCCTCACTGAAATTAATGCCCGCCGCTTTCACGCGCACGAGGACCTGACCGTCCGAGGGCACCGGGCGCTCCACCTCTTCGACCCGCAACACATCGATACTGCCGAACTCGTCGTCCCGAACCGCCTTTGGCATGGTCGCTCTCCTCCAGTTCGCCGAGCCCCCGATACCGGCCGAAAGGCCCGGGGACGCCTCGGCCGGAACCGGCCGCCGGCACGGAAACGATCGGGCCCATCAGCCCCGCGTGTTGGTGGACCGGGGGCCAGCCGCGCGGGCAGCAGCTTGTCCGGTGGCCCGGCCCGTGGGCCGAGAGGAAATGCAGTGGACCGGAATACGGGAGGTGGTGCCTGAACTCCGTCGGGTAGCGACCCGAACCACGACCAAAGAGCGGTGTGCCTCAGGCAGCTTTTAGGGTCTCCCGCAGCGGTGCCAGTGCCGAGCTCCAGGCGATGACCTGGTCGAGCATCGTGGTCAGTGCTCGAAGGTTGTAGTCGCCGGGGCGGAAATCACGGAAGTTTTCAAACTCCGTGATCAGCGAGAGCACCACTTGCTGGCGGACGTCGGCCATCTGGAGTTCGGCCGCGACCTGGCGCAGGTGCTCGACCGCGCGGGCTCCCCCTGCCGCGCCGTAGGATACGAAACCGATAGCCTTGTTGTTCCATTCGGCGTATAGGTAGTCAAGGGCGTTTTTGAGCACGCCGGGTATGCCGTGGTTGTACTCCGGGGTGACGATGATGAACCCGTCGAAAGCGGCAATTGTTTCGGACCACCGCCTGGTGTGCTCATGCTGGTACTGGCCGAATGATGGCGGCATCGGTTCGTCCAGATGCGGGAGCGGGTGGTCGCGCAGGTCGATCAGTTCGAATCCGGCGTCCGCGCGGCGCGAGGCGATGTCCAGTACCCAGCGGGCTACCTGTTCGCCGTTACGGTTGGGACGGGTGCTCCCGAGAATAATACCGATCCTGGTCATGTCAATCCTCTTGTCTATATCCAGGTATCTATTTGCTACGTCAAGCAAACTCCTGTCCGGTTGCTTTGTCAAGCAAGTATTATGGGCACTGTGAAAGACCAGCTGCCTGAACCCCTCGTTCCGCTGAGCGCGGCGGAAGAAGCATTCATGCGCGCTCTGGGGCGGGCCATCATCACCGTGCCGCGGGCCTTCGACGCCGACCTGCTGCGCGAGCAGAACATGTCCATGAGCGAGTATGCCGCGCTGATGCACCTGTCCGAGGCCTCCGATCGGCGGCTGCGGATGAGTGATCTGGCCACCACCTCTTCGCTGTCCCTCAGCGGCATGACCCGGATCGTAAACCGGCTGGAGGGCCAAGGCCTGGTGCGGCGGGAGCGGTGCGCGACAGACGCCCGGGGCTTCAATGCTGTGCTCACCGACACCGGTCTTCAGCGCCTGCGCGAGGCCTGGCCGGCGCATCTGGCGAGCGTCCGCCGCCACGTATTCAACCACCTGGACTCCATTGACCTCCCATCCATCACCGCCGCCTTCGAGCAATTCGCCGCTGATCACCAAACTGCCGAGCCGCGGGACTGAACTGAGCCGCCCGTCGCCGTGTCCGCCGTAAAACTCTGGGAACGCCTCGACGCCGGCCCCCGCCATCCGGGAATGGGCGAACAGCCGAACGCGGGATAATTAAGGAACGAAATGCGGCGCTGGACCATGAGGCGGTAGTGGCCCATCCAAGGAGATAACGGATGGCTGACGCAGCGTTGGTGCTATGGCCGGTACTCACACCGTCGGGATGGCAAGAGACGGTCCTGAATCGCGTGGACATACTCATCCACCTGCCTGCAATGGGCACAACCCGCTTCGGTACCCGGTGCAGCGCTCCTAGCCGATCATGGCCCCGCTTCAATTTTGGGGAGCTGTTTAGCTCCGATGGTGACAGCGTCAGCGCGGGCCTCAATCGGGGACTTCGCGCCCGGAGAGGTATATCTCCTCGGTGTCGAGTGCGGCCTGTACCTGGCGGAGCACGGTATCGTCGATGCGCTGTTCGTCGCGGAGCCTGATCAGGGTGCCGCGCTTATGGGCAAGCAGTGCCAGGCGCAACGCCGTGTAGTGCCGGTCGTGCCGCAATGCCAGGTCGTCGTTGGCACCGGCGTGGTTCGCGCGTAGGACCATCAGGTGTTCCTCGTACTCGTGGCGCATCCGCTCGATAACGTCCGGGTCAGTGCTGAGTCCTGCAGCGATCTGCGGCATCGCGCGCAGCGCCTCCTGCGCGGCGGCCGTTTCGGCGAGGTGGCGTTCCTGCTCGATGTGGGTGTCGCTGGGCAGCCGTACCCAGCGCACGACCCCCGGAAGCAGAAGCGCCTGTATAACGAGGGTGACCACGATGACCCCGGCGGTCACGAAGATGATCATGTGGCGGGCCGGGAAGGCGCCTCCGGAAGCAACCGTGTGCGGCACGGCCAGGGCCGCGGCGAGCGAGACTGCGCCCCGGAAGCCCGCGACGCCACTGACCACCCGTGCCCGGTTGCTGACTCGGCGCAGGCGCTGCTGCGGGCGCCGGTTCAAAAGGCGGATCAGGTAAGCAGAGGCAAACAAAAAGACGAAGCGCAGGCCGATGACGACGGCCGAGACGCCCACGACGAGTATCAGTCCACGCGTGAGGTCGAAGCCGGGCAGGCCGCTGACTGCCGAGTGCAACTCCAGCCCGACGAGCACGAACAGTGCGCCGTTGAGCAGGAACGTGGAAAGCGACAAGAACGCCTGGGCTTGCCGGCGGGTGTCGGCCCGGACAACCCGGGGGCCCGTCCGGCTCAGCATCAGGCCGCTGACCACGACCGCGAGCACGCCGGAGGCTTGGATCGCCCCGGCGAGCAGGACCGCCGTAAAGGGGGTCAGGACGGTCACAACGTTCGCCAGCAGGGCGTCGTCCAGGCGGCGCCGGATCTGCACCCCGACCCAGGCGGTCACCGCGCCGGCCAATGCCCCGCCGCCGTAACCTACGAGGAACAGCCACGACACCTCAGGCGCGCTGAGGACCTCCTCCCCGACCGTGATACCGACGGCCAGGCCGTAAATGACCAAAGCGGTCCCATCTTTATCAGGCTTTCGGCGCGCAACACGGTCACATCCCGGTGCGGCAGCGCCCGGGCGAGCACACCGACAGCGGTGGCGTCGGTCGGAGCGACGGCCGCTCCGAGCACCCAGGCCGGCCCCCACGCCACCCCGACCGCGTGAGCCAGGACCGCCACGGCCCCGGCCGTGGCGAACACCAGCAGCGTGCCCATCAAGACAATGTCGCGCAGATTGCTCCTGATCTCCCGCAGCGACGTGGTCAGACTCTCCCAGTAAAGGAGCACCGGCAGGAAAGTCAGCAGCACGACCTCCGGTGGCAACTGCACTGCGCGAAGTGAGGGGAGAAATCCCAGCGCCACGCCGCAGCCGAGCAGAAGTACAGGCGGGGCGATCCGGACGCGCTGTCCAATGACATAGCACACCAGTACCGCCGCGCCCAGGATCACGACAAGCTCAAGTCCCAGCACGACAAGCCTCCTGTCTGACAACCTGCAGACCAACCCGGGGGTCCCGAACCCTCTCATTCATAATGTGCCCACCCGGTACCGGCAGCCCAGCAGAATTTCCTGACCCGCAACTGGTCATTAGGTTCATCGGGATTGCCCAAGGTGCGCCTGAAAGCCTTGAGCGTCCGGCCGGACGAGCGACGTTCTCCTGGCCAGGGCGCCGAGCCCGGCCCCGCGCCCGCCCGCTGCGCCGGGCCGGTGGCGCTCCTGCGTCTCACTCTTGACGCGGAGACTTTCGCCCCCGTCGTCACATGCCTTCGGTCTGCCGAGAGGACTTGCATGCGCCTCGGCCAGGCCGCTTTGCTGCAGGACCCGGCGACGTCCATCGTGATCTCCGCAGCTTGCCTGATTGTTGACACTCCGCGCCGGGACCTCTGGTTTCGACACGGGGCCCGGGTGCCAACGGCGACCCGGGCCCCGTCAACGACGTGGACGTCAGCGTGGGGGTCAGTGTCCAGGGCCGCCGGTTTCGGTGGCGGTCACCGTGAAGGAGCCGTCCAGCTTCACCGTGGCGCTAGTGCCGTCGGCCTTGACGATGTGGGCTTCGTAGTTGGCACCCTCAGCGTCGTTTTCCACGCGTTCGACGCTTGCTCCCGGGTTGGCAGCAAGGGCCGCTGCCTTCACTTTCGCCGCGGTATCCCCGGTCAGGAGGGCCTCGGTTACGCCGTTGGCTCCCACGTGCCCACCCTTGGACTCATCGCGTGCCGCCTGGGAGGCATCAGTCCCCGACGCCGAACTGGACGCTGTCGTGGTCGTATTCGTGGCCGCGTTGGCAGGCAGGGCCGTAACGGCCAGAACCCCGCCACCTAACAGGGCCCCGATCAGCGTGGCGCCTGCAGCGATCTTCTTGACCTGGTTCATGTCTGTGCTCCTAAGGTTCCGCTCCGACTGTTCGAAGGCTATGACCCAATACTTGAACCCCGCCCTGTGCGGCCTCCTTCCGGCCACTGTGAACCGGCTGTGAGGGCCGCAGTGCGAACCTGCCAAAGGGTCCGACAGCGTCCGGACGGCAGTATCAGTGGCGCTTGGTGGCGGGCGCCAGTACCTAGAGGCTGATTTCCAATCACGC
The DNA here is from genome assembly GCF_042674585.1 of Arthrobacter sp. NPDC057013. NCBI lineage: Bacteria > Bacillati > Actinomycetota > Actinomycetes > Micrococcales > Micrococcaceae > Arthrobacter > Arthrobacter sp. NPDC057013. Next base: position 31,039 of record NZ_JBHUSE010000019.1, on the reverse strand, counting down.
AGTCACTGAGACGCGGAATCTGGTGTCTCCCGGGGCATACCCTAACCTGCCACTGCTGCTGACCTGAGCTTTTACGTGCCGCGGCATAGGGCTAAGCGTCACTGGTTGGTACGTGAAGTCACATGCGGAACGGGTTCATCCCTGCCCTGTCCCCGGCCGCTGACGGACGGGAAGAGCACCGATTTTGGCCAAGGCGCGGTGCACCGCGACGAGAATCGTGATGTGCCCGGACAGCGCGAGGTATGACCAAAGGCAGCGTTGACCAAACCGATTACCAATCCCCCGCGATTTACGTTTCCGGCATATGGAGGCAGCGATGTTTGCCGCGATAATGACTTCTCCGAGTGCGTCGGGGACTGGGCCACCAATGGCCATCAGGACTCCTGTCTTAGGACCACAGTCTCGTGCGGGTATCCCTCGCTGGACTTCGTCGACTGAACCATTGGGCCCGCGGGGTTATTTTGCCGGACTTCGGCAAGCTCAACCCACGGGTGGTTGAGCTTGCCGAAGTCCGGCGGGGCCTCAATTGGCGGGGAAGTTGTACGAAGCGCCGGAGGCGTGGCTTGCCTCGGGCCAGCGGGACGTTATGACCTTGCCGCGAGTGTAGAAGGAGACGCCTTCGGGACCGTAGATGTGCTTGTCGCCGAACAGGGAAGCCTTCCAGCCGCCGAAGGAGTAGTAGGCGACCGGGACCGGCAGGGGCACGTTGATGCCGATCATTCCGACATCCACGGACCGCTGGAACTTTCGGGCTGCGGCCCCGGAGGAGGTGAAGATGGCCGTGCCGTTGCCGTAGGGGTTGGCGTTGATGAGGGCGATCCCGGCGTCGAGGTCCTCGACGCGGACCACTACGAGAACCGGTCCGAAGATCTCCTCGGTGTAGGCGCTCATCTCGGTCTTGACGTGGTCGATAACCGTGGGACCAACCCAGAAACCTTCCTCATGGCCGGGGACCACCAGGTCACGGCCGTCCACTACCATCGCAGCTCCCGCGGCTTCTGCTTCGCTGATGGTCCTGACGATGAAGTTCTTGGAGTCCGCACTGATGACCGGGCCCATGTCAGCGTCCGGTTCCGTGCCATTCTTGACCTTGACGGCCACGGCGCGCTCCTCGACCTTCTTCACCAGCAGGTCGGCGGCGTCTCCGACGGCGACCGCGACCGAGATGGCCATGCAGCGCTGGCCTGCGGAACCGAACGCGGCGGCGGCGAGGTGGTCGGCGGCGTTGTCCAGGTCGGCGTCCGGCAGCACGATGGCGTGATTCTTCGCCCCGCCCAGAGCCTGGACCCGCTTGCCGTGGGCCGTTGCCACTTCGTTGATGTGCTTTGCCACCGGGGTGGAGCCCACGAAGGAGATGCCGTCCACATCCGGGTGGGTGAGGAGGCCGGAGACAACTTCACGGTCGCCGTGCAGGACCTGGAACACGCCGTCGGGCAGTCCCGCCTGCTTGAAGAGGTCAGCCAGCAGCATTGCCGCGGACGGGACCCGGTGGGAGGGCTTGAGGATGAAGGCGTTGCCTGTGGCGATGGCCATCGGTGCCATCCACAGCGGCACCATGACGGGGAAGTTGAACGGGGTGATGCCGGCAACGACGCCGATCGGCTCACGGAAGGAGAACACGTCGATCCCGGTGGAGACCTGGTCCGAGTACTCGCCCTTGAGCAGCTGCGGGATGCCGCACGCGAACTCGATGACTTCCAGGCCGCGGCCGATCTCGCCCTTCGCGTCGGAGAGGACCTTTCCGTGCTCGGCGGTGATCAGTTGTGCGAGTTCGTCGACGTGGGCGGCGACCAGTTCGCGGAACTTGAACAGCACCGCGGTGCGTTTGGCCAGGGAAATATCGCCCCATGTACGGGCGGCGGCTTTAGCGGCCGCGACGGTCGCCTCAAGGTCCGCCCGGTTCGCCAGGCGCAGCTCTGCGGTGACGGCGCCGGTGGCCGGGTTGTAGACAGGCTTGGTGTCGGTTCCGGACCCTGCGGCCTCGGATCCGCTGATGAAATGGTTGATGAAAGTCATGGGTTACTGCTCCTGTAGTAAGTGGTGTTCCACGGCGTGGACCGGTTCGACGTTCCGTGGGAGTCCTGCGGCGAGGGATTCATGAAGGGCGAGGCGGACAGCCAGGTTTTGCTCGGTCAGTTCCTGATGGACAACCTCTTGCCCGGCGTTGCGGGCCCAGATGCTGAACCGTTCAATTTCGACCTTGAACGGGTCCTCGATGACATCGAAGATCTCGGTGCTGCCGTCTCGGAGCGAAACGGTCACGCGGGCCGCCTCCCCCGGAATCGGGTCAAAGGCGTTGTCCAGCGTGATCTGCCCCTTGGTGCCGATGATCTGGAACGTGTTCACGCGGGGTCCTTCGAAGCCGCAGTCCAGGGTTCCGATAACGCCGTCGTAATCCAGGATCGCGGCGACGCTGGTCTCCACCGGGTCCGCCGGGCTGGTTCCCTTGGCGTAGACGGTGGCGGGGGTGCGTCCCATCACCATGTTCATGATGTCGACGGCGTAGCATCCTCATTGACGGCGCCTCCCTCCAGTCCCGTCTGCAGCCGGACCTCGCCCGGGCTGCGGTCCATCACAAAGTGGAAGCGCGCATGCATCGAGACAATCTGTCCGATCCGGCCGGCGTCGATGAACTCCCGGACTTTTTGGTGTTGCGGGTGGAACCGGTACATGAAGGCTTCCATCAGGCTCACCCCGTTGCGCCCGCAGGCCTCGACGACGCGGGCATAGTCTTCGAGGCTGCCCACCAGCGGTTTCTCGCACAGAATGTCTTTGCCGGCCTCGGCCGCCGCGATGATCCATTCGGCGTGCAGGCCGTTGGGAAACGGCAGGTAGACGGCCTCGATGGCCGGATCAGCCAGCAGTTCCTCATGCGATGAATAGACGGCCGGGATGCCGAAGCGGGCAGCGACCTCGGCGGCGCGCCCGTTGGGGCTGCTGATCGCCGAGGCGGTGGCGTTACGAGCCTTTTGCATGGCCGGCAGGAACCGGTCCTGGGCGATGCGGGCAGTGGTGAGAACGCCCCAGCGCACCGCGCTCATTGGGCGAGCCCGGCTTCCAGGTCCCGGAGGAACGCCACTGACTGCCGCACGTCCCGGACGGGGCCGTCCCCTGCCCGTGCGGCGTCCAGGATGGTGTCCTGTTCCATCGTGAACCAACCGCCGTAACCAGCCCCTATCAGGTGCAGGACGATGTCGGCGATTCCGGCGTCCCCTTGGCCGAGCGGGACGTACATCCCGGTCTTGACGCCGTCGGTGTAGGAGATTTCACCCTTCTGGACCCGCTCGGCGACAGCCTTGCGCACGTCTTTGAGGTGCGTGTGGCCGATGCGTGCGGCGTAGTCCCGAGCGAGCTGGCCGGGGTCCGTGCCGCCGATGAGAAGGTGGCCGGTGTCCATGCAAAGGTTCGCGGCGGTGTCGTTCAGGACGCGGTTGACGTCCGACGTCGTCTCGATCATGGTGCCCACGTGCGGGTGCACCACCGCCTGGATGCCCTGATCGGCGGCTGCCTTGACGATGGTGTCCAGATTCCGGCCGAACAGGTGCCAGCCATCGGCGTCGAGCTCGTGGCGCTGATCGTACCCGGCGACGCCGGTTTCCGCGGCGAGCACCATGATGCTGGCCCCTGCAGCCTGGTAGGCGTTCAGTTCCGCCGAAACCGCTTTGAGCGGGTCCTTGGAGGCATCGTGCAGGATGATCGGGAAGAATCCGCCGATGGCCTGCAGGTTGTGCCTCTGCAGCACTTCGGCGCGCGCAGTTGCTTCCTCGGGCAGGAAGCCTGCCGGGCCGAATTCGGTGGCGGTGATGCCCAAGGCTGTCATCTCGGACAGGACGCGGTCCGCTTCAAGTTGGTGCCCCCATCCGGGGACTTCGCACACGCCCCAGGAAATGGGGGCGGCGGCAAGGCGGCTGGTGATGATGCTCAATCTGATCCTCCAAGTACGTTCTGATCCCAGTCAATGACCGAGCCGGTGACCACTCCGCTCCTGCTGGAGAGGAGAAAAACTGCAAATTCGGCGATCTCGTCCACTTGTCCGAGCTTGCCCATGGGTACCGAGGCATTGGCTTTTTCCAGCCAGTCGTCTCCTGCGCCATGGAATTTCCTTTGGGTCGCTTCTTCTCCGTCGGTGGCAGTCCAGCCGATGTCCAGGCCGTTGATCCTGATCTTGTCCCAGCGGTGCGCATGCGCGGCGTTCCGGGTGGCCCCGGCCAGCCCGGCCTTCGCCGCCACGTAGGGCGCGAGGTAGGGCTGGCCGCCGAGCTCGGCGATGGAAATGATGTTCAGGATGCTGCCGGGAGCTCCCCGCTCCCGGAGGTGTCTGATGGTTTCGGCCATGATGAAGAACGGCGACTTCAGGTTGACGGCGATGTGCGCATCGAACAGTTCCGGTGTGGTGTCCAGCATGGTTCCGCGCGTAGTCAGGCCGGCGGCATTCACGGCGCAGTCCACCCGCCCGAATACGGAGATGGTTTCGAGCACCGAGTTCCTGGCCTGGTCTACGTCGGCGAGGTCGGTTTTGATGAAGCGGGCTTTAACTCCGGTTTCCTCCAGTTCGGCGGCGAGCCTTTCGCCCGAGCCGGCGTTGCGGCCGGTGACGGCCACTCCGGCGGCGCCTTCGGCCGCCGCCCGGCGGGCAATGCCGGCGCCCAGGCCCTGGGTGCCGCCGCTGACAAGGACCACCTTGTCTGCCAGGAGCGGGCTGTTCATTTCCTACTCCTTTCCGATGGTCACGACGCGGCCGGACCTGGCGGATTCTTCGGCGGCGTTGGCCAGCACGAGGGCCATCACGCCGTCGTCGAAGCCGGGGCTGCAGCTGGTTCCTCCCCGGATGGCTGTGACGAAGCTGTCCAGTTCATTGCGGTAGGCCTGGCCGTAGCGTTCCAGGAAGAACGGCAGGTAGACGTCGGACTCTTCGGTACCCGCGGCGCTGTACTTTCGCACGGTTGTGGGGGCCATGTTGCCGGCGGTCAGCAAGCCCTCGCTGCCGAAGGCTTCCAGCCGCTGGTCGTGGCCGTAAGCGCTGTGCCGGGAATTGATGATCGTGATCTGCTCGCCGCCGCGTCCGCGCAGGTTGATGACCACGGAGTCGAAGTCGCCGGCCTCTTCGATGTAGTCGCAGAACAGGTTTGAACCGGTGGCCGAGACTTCGACGATGTCGGGGACGAAGAACCGGGCCATGTCCAGGTCGTGGATGCTTTGGTCGCGGAAGATCCCGCCGGAAGTTTCGATGTAAGCCTTGGGCGCGGGGGCCGGGTCCCGGCTGATGATGGTCAGCTGCTCCAGGCGCCCGATTTCGCCGGCATCAACCCGTGAGCGGAGCGAGGCGAAGTTCGGGTCGAAGCGGCGGTTGAAACCGAGCATCAGCGGGCTGGTGGTTCCGCGGATCTGGTCCCGGCATTCGCGGACCCGGTCGATGTCCAGGTCGATGGGCTTTTCGCAGAGGGCCGCGACGCCGGCGGCTGCTGCCCGGGAGATCAGGTCCACGTGCGTGCTCGTTGGCGAACCGATGATGATGGCGTCCAGGTCAGAGTTGGCGAAAACCTCATCCGCGGTTTCGACGGCCAACGCCCCTGTGGTGGCGGCCAGGGCCTGTGCGCCCTTGATAAACGGGTCAGCGATCCAGGCCAGTTCCAGGTCAGGGTGATCGGCGATGTTCCGGGCGTGAACCTGGCCGATGCGGCCGGATCCGAAGAGTGCAACCTTGAGCGGTCGTTCACTGGACATGGGGATGGGTCCTTTCCTGTTTCCCACCGGCGGATGAGCCGCCTGCGGTTAGTTGGGCTTGATTGAGTGTGGTGAGGGTTGGGTGGCGGCCGTCCGTCACGGGGCGGCCACTGCCGCCGGGGAGCGCCCGGCGAGGACGTCGACGGCGCCTTTGGCAGCATCGCGGACCGTGTGGGCCATACCCTGCCGGGTGAACCCCATCAGGTGGGGTGTCAGAACGACGTTGCCGTGGTCAAAGACCGCGTGGTGCGCTGGCGGCTCAGGATCGTAGACGTCCAAACCGAGGCCGCCCAGCTGCCCGGAGAGAAGGGCTTGGTGGGCGGCGTCCAGGTCCACGAGTCCGCCCCTGCTGCAGTTGACGAGAATGGCTCCCGGTGGCATTAGCGCGAGGCGTTCGGCGTTGATGAGGTTGTGGTTTTCCGGCGTCAGGGGCACATGCAGGGTGACGAAGTCGCTGCGGCCCAGCAGTTCCTCGACCGTTTCGCAGCGGATTCCGGCGGGGACGTCTGCGAACGGATCGAAGGCCAGGACCTTGAGGTCGAAGGCCTCGGCGATCCGGGCCACGCGGCGCCCGATGCGCCCATAGCCGATGATGCCCAGGGTGAAGCCCTCCAGGTCCCCGACGGCCGCCCCGGAGCGTTCCTCCCAGCGGCCGTCCCGCACCAGGGACGTTAGTGTCGACAGCTTCTTGACCAGTGCCAGCAGGTGGGAGAACACGCCTTCGGCGACGGAGGCCGTGTTGCTCCCGGGCGTGATGACCACGGGGATGCCGCGGCGGTTCGCCTCCGCGACGTCCACGAGGTCGGTGCCGACGCCGGTTCTGGCGATGACCTTCAGCGCGGGCATGCGGTCAAGGAGTTCCCGGTCCACACGGTAGGCCGCGCGGACAATGGCGGCGTCGGCCCGGGCAAGGTCTGCCTCGGTGGGGTTGTGGATGATTTGCTGGTGCGGAGCGAGTTCCGGTTCCACCAGTCCGGCCTCGACGCCGCCTAGAGCTACGAGTATTTGGGGTGTGGTTATAGAAGCCATCGTCATCCTTGATGATGTGGGGGTGCACTCCCGGAAGGGCTAAGGAAGCCCGCGGGGTGACGGTGTGGGTGGGAGGTTAAAGGCCGAGCAGGCTGGACTTGCGGATGACCAGTTCAGGGACGATGGCCTGGTGGACGAAGCCGCCACCAAAATCGCGGTCCTGGATGCGTTGGAGGAGCGTTTTCGCCCCGGCGACGCCGATGCCGGAGCTGTCCGGGTCGACGGTGGTCAGTCCCAGGCGGGGCATGGCACCCAATGCGATGTTGTCGTACCCGGTGATGGCCACTTCGACGCCGCGTTCATCGGCAGCTGTCATGGCACCGAGTGCGGCGAGGTCGTTGATGCACGCCAGGGCCGTGGGGCGCTGGTGCCTGGACCGCGAGGAGCCCAGCGCCCGTTGGGCGGCGATGTAGCCGGATTCCTGGAAGAAGTCGGCATCGACAATGTGGATGTGACGGGCTAGGCCGTGTTCTTCCATGGCGGCGGAATATCCGTCCACGCGGGCCCGGCCCACGGAGCCGCCCAGGCCGCCCAGGTGGGCGATGTTCTCGTGTCCCTGGGCGATCAGGTGTTCAACGACCATGCTCATACCGAGGGTATCGTCGCTGCGGACCACATCGGCGGTGTCGATGTAGTCTGGTCCGCCGCCGGCAAAGACGACCGCGCCGCCCGAAACCGCCCGGTTGAACGGTGCCTTGTCGGGTACCGTCCCCACGACCAGCAGGCCGGCCACGCGCAAATCCCTGAAGGCCTGGAGGATGGACTGATCCACTCCCCTGCCGGGCGCCGTGACTGCACTGAAGAGGACGGTGTGTCCGGCTTCTTCGAGCACGGTCCGGGCGGCGTCGGCCACGTCGAACGCCCACGGGTTGTGCATGTCGCTGACCAGGACGCCGATGGTTCCGTTGTCCCGGGTAGCCAGGGAGCGGGCTGCGAGGTTCAGCTCATAGCCCATCTCCTCGACAACTTCGAGCACCCGCTTACGGCGTTCGTCGCTGACGCGCGGTGAATCGCGCAGGACGAGGGAAACCAAGGACTTGGAGACGCCGGCGCGTTCGGCGACGTCCTTGATTGTGGGCCGACGGGCGGATGCAGTGGTCATCGCTACACCCGTGCTGCCGTGGTGCCGTGGATTTCCTCGATCTTCTGCCACTGGCCGGACGACGAGGATGTTTCGGCGGCACTGACGATCGCGGCCGCGGAGGCGGCATCGTGGATGTTGGAGTTTTCCCGGGCTCCGCCCGCGACGGCGACGAGGAACTTCTTCGCCTCGATCACCTTGAGGTCATCAAAACCCATGCTGTTGCCGGGTCCGGGCTGGAAGTACGCGTAGTCGCCGTGCCGCGGGCTGGCGTTCACCGTGGTGTAGCCCTGCTCCTCGTTGTTGCGTCCCAGGCAGACTTTGAGCTCGTTCATGCGCTCAAAGTCCCACTTGAGGGAGCCTTCAGTGCCGTAGACCTCAATCTGGTAACCGCACTCGGGGCCCACGGCAACGCGGGACGATTCGATGGTGCCGACGGCGCCTGCGCCGACAGCGGACGGGCCGAAGCGGACCAGCGCTGCAGCGTAGTCTTCATTCTCGACCTCCCCCATTTCACCGTTTTCAATCACTGCGAAGTGCGTGCCGGATCCCATCGCCAGCTTGGGCCGCTGCGTGTAGACGGTGCTGGTCAGCGCGGTCACCTCAGCGATGGGTCCGACTACATACTGGCACAGGTCCGTTGCATGGCTGAACAGGTCCGCCAGGACGCCGGTCCCGGCGAGTTTTCGGTCGAAGCGCCATGAAAGGGCGCCGTTGGGCTCGGAGGCGTACCCGGAGAAAAACACGGCGCGGACGTTGGTGATCCTGCCAAGGCGGCCCTCGGCAATCAGCTTCCGCGCGTGCTCCACGGCCGGGGCGTGGCGGTAGTTGTAGCCGATGGAGGTGACGACGCCGGCCTCCACGGCGGCTTCCTGCACGGCGGCGGTTTCCTGGTAGCCGCGTCCAACAGGCTTTTCGATCCAGAAGTGCTTTCCGGCTTTGGCGGCAGCGATGCCGATTTCAGCGTGGAGGAAGTTGGGGGCGCAGATGGAGACGACGTCCACGTCCGGATGGTTCAGGACGTCGTGGTAGTCGGTGCTGCCTTCGGCGAAGCCGAGGACATCGCGGGCATACTCGACGCGGTCCGGTGCCGTGTCGGCGGCAATGACGAGCTTTGTCTTAAGGCCAAGGTCCGGGTAGGCATATGGGACGGTCTGGTAGGCCCTGGAGTGGAGCTTTCCCATCCATCCGACGCTGATGAGACCGACGCCGATGGTGCGAGATTCTGCGTTCACGTTCTTGTCTTTCCGTTGTTTCGTGATCAATTGCGGGCGGTATCAAAGGCGTCGCGGAAGGCCGCGGCCATGATGGTGGAGTCTGAACCGATGGCGACGAACCGGAAGCCCTGGCGGACGTACTTCGCAGCCCCCATGCCGTCCACGGCGAGTATTCCTGCCGCCTTGTTGTGCAGCTGCGCCGCTGAGACAACTCGTTGCAGGGCTTCCTGGAAGACGTTGCTGTCCAGTTGGAGCGGGACACCGAGGGCGTAGGAAAGATCGAGGGGCCCAACGAAGATTACGTCGACGCCGTCCTGGGCCGCGATCTCCTCGACTGACTCCAATGCTTCCAGGGTTTCGATCTGGATGACACCGAGGGTTTCCTGGTCCGGCGCGGTGAGCGTCCGGCGGTCCATGCCCCAGCGGCAGGATCGGTTGTAGGTGGCCACACCCCGGTCTCCATGGGGCGGATACAGCATGTGCCGGACCGATTCGGCGGCCTGGTCCACGGTGTTCAACCGGGGAATCATGATCCCGGCAGCGCCTTGGTCGAGGACCCGGCCGATGCGGATGCGGTCTCCGGACTCGACCCGGACGATGGTGGGGACGCCGTAGCTGCCGGCGGCAATGACGCCGTCGCGGACCGAGTCCTCGCCTCCGGAGCCGTGTTCAAGATCGATCAGGATCCAGTCGGCGCCCGCCGCTGCGCACACTTCGGCCGCGGTTGCCGATGACAATCCTACGAAGGTGCCGATCGTGACGTCGCCCCCGGCAAGCCGCCGGCGCAGCCGTCCTGCGTTCAGTGGTCCTGGATTCATTGGTTCGGCGCTCATCCGAACCACCGCTGGCTGCCGCGTGCCTTCTCGTAATCGGCGCGGAGGGTGCGGACCCATTCCTGGTCGGAAACCTCTGCGGGTGCGACGTCCCACCAGACGTCGCCGCCGGGCAGGTCAACGTGGGGCACGGTGGGCACCACGATGACTACCGGGCCCTGGGTGTCCCTGGTCGAGGACAGGGCTTCCCGGACCTCGGCCGCCGAGGTGGCGCGGATGGCCAGGGCGCCGAGGCCTTCGGCGATCTGCCGCAGGTCCACCTTGAGGTAGTCGCCGTCGAGCCGGGCCTTGGGGGCATCGGCGGCCGCGACGCTGCCCCCGGTGGTGCGGTAGCGGAACTCGTTGCCGAATTCCTTGCCTGTCCGGTTCATCTGCAGGCGGTGGATGACCTGGTAGCCGTGGTTCTCGGAAACGATGATCGTGACGTTCAGCCCTTCCTGCGCCGCGGTGAGGATCTCGGTGGGTGCCATCAGGAACGTGCCGTCACCGATGAAGGTGACCACCCGGTTGTCGTTGTTGCCTTCGGCCAGCCGGACGCCCATGCCGGCCGCGATTTCGTAGCCCATGCAGGAGAACCCGAATTCCAGGTGGCAGTGCCGGTTACCGGTCGCGTCCCACACCTTTTGCAGGTCCCCGGGGGCCCCGCCGGCAGCGGCGATAACCGTGTCGCCGGAGCGTGCATGCTCCTGCATGAGCCCGATCAGCTGCGACTGGGTGAGGACGGCTTCGGTGACGGGCGCGTCGGGGTGGTCTGCAGGGTTATAGGCGGTGTCGGCATCGAGCCACTTGAGCCGGATGGGCGCCCAGCCGGCCTTCTCGGCCTGGACCGTGTCCTGCCAGGCTTCGCTGGTGCTGTGGCCCTCCAGTGCCCGGGCGAGGGCTTCGAGTCCGAGACGGGCGTCGGCCAGGATCCCGGTGGCACCCTGCTTGCGGGTATCGGCGTCCACAATGTTCAAGGACGCAAACCGCACATCCGGATTCTCGAAGATGGACTGCGAACCGGTGGCGAAGTCGGTGAGGCGGGTGCCGACGTTCAGGACCAGGTCAGCCTGTTTGACGAGGGTGTTGGAGGCAAAGTTACCCTCCAGGCCCACACCGCCCACCTGCCACCACTCGTCCTTGGTCACGGCGCCCTTGCCACCGAAAGTCTCCACCACGGGAATTCCGACCTGCCCGGCCAGGGCCTCAAGTGCAGCGTGGGCATCCGAATAGTGGATACCGCCGCCGGCGATAATCACCGGACGGCGGGCCGAGCGGATGAGCCGGGCCACGTCGTCGACCTCTTCCGGGTCCGGCAGCGGCCGCCGGACCTTCCAGTCCCGCGGTTCGAAGAATTCAGCCGGGAAGTCATATGCGTGGGACTGTACGTCCTGCGGCAGCGAAATGACCACGGCACCGGTATCGGTGGGGCTGGTCAGCACGCGCATGGCCTGCGGCAGGGCGGTCAGGAGCTGCTCCGGGCGGGTAATCCTGTCGAAGAAGCGCGAAACGGGCCGGAACGCGTCATTGACGGTGGCATCAGCCTCGATGGGGTGTTCCAGCTGCTGCAGGACCGGGCCCTGGTGCCGCGTTGCATACGTGTCTCCGGGCAGGAGGAGCAGGGGAAGCCTGTTCACTGTGGCAAGGCCGGCGGCGGTGACGAGGTTGAGGGCGCCCGGGCCGATGGATGCGGTTACGGCGAGGACGGCCTGGCGCCGGCTCGCCTTGGCGAAGGCGGTCGATATGTGGGCGATGTACTGCTCGTGGCGGCCCTGGATGAACGGCATGTCATCGGCCAGCTGGTCAAAGGCCTGGCCCATGCCGGCGACGTTTCCGTGTCCGAAGATTCCCAGTGCGGCAGGAATCAGGCGGCGCCGGACGCCGTCCGCGACGGAGTGCTGGACCGACAGGTATTTGATGACGGCCTGAGATGTGGTGAGCCTGATGGTCTGTGAGTTAGTGGTCATTGCCTTATTCCAGTAGGTGGTGGGTTACCAGGGGCGTCCGTGCAGAACGACGGTTTTTTCCTCGGTCATTTCATTCACTGCGGACCGGACGCCTTCCTTGCCGATGCCGCTGCCCTTGAGTCCGCCGTAGGGCATCAGGTCGGCCCGCCACAGCGGCGTCCAGTTGATGTGGATGTTGCCGGCGTCGATCTGCCGCATGGCCCGGATGCTGCCGGCGACATCGCTGGTGAAGATCCCGGCGCCGAGCCCGTAATCGTTGTCGTTGGCCATGGCAATCGCTGATTCGATGTCCGTTGCGGCGGAAACGGCGACTGCGGGTCCGAACAGTTCGTTGCGGCTCAGCGGGGAGCGGGGGTCGACGCCGGCCACGACGGCCGGGGTGACCACGGCACCGTCGCGGTCCCCTCCGGTGAGCACTTTTGCGCCGGAGTGCCGGGCCTCACCGATTGAGGAGTGGACACGGATCGCTTCCTCCTCGGAGATCAGGGACCCAAGCCGGGTGTCGGCCTCCTTCGGGTTGCCCACAGCGATGGCCTCCACCTTCGGCACAAGCGCGTCCAGGAAGTCCGCTTCGACGCGGCGGTCCACGATGACCCGCTGCACCGAGATGCAGACCTGGCCGGCGTTGATGAAGCCGCCCGCCGCCACGGCGCTGGAAGCGAGTTCCAAGTCAGCGTCCGGCAGGATAATCACGGGGCACGAGGCGCCGAGTTCCAGGGACAGTTTCTTGACCCCGGCAATCGAGCTGATCCGCGTGCCTGTGGCGGTGGACCCGGTGAAGGAGACTTTCCGTACCCGGGGATCGGTGACGAGCACATCGCCCAGGGTGCTGCCGGGCCCGGTTAGCACGGACAGCGCTTCCGGCGGCAGGCCGGCGTCGACAAAGCACTCCGCCAGCTTCAATGCGGTCAGCGGCGTGGCACGGGCGGGTTTAAGGACGACGGCGTTCCCGGCGGCCAGCGCCGGTGCGATCTTGTGCAGCACCAGCAGTGCGGGGTAGTTGAACGGTGTGATGGCGACAACGATGCCCACGGGCTGCCGCAGGGTGAAGCCGATCTTGTCCAGCCCGGTGCCGGCGTTGGCATCCAGCGGAAGGGTGGAACCGTAAAGCTGGCTGCCCTCGTATGCGGCAAGGCGGATGATGTTTCCTGACCTGCTGGCCTCTCCCCGGGCCTCCGTGATCGGCTTCCCGGTTTCCGCGCTGATGGCCTGGGCAATGTCCTCGGCACGCTCGTCGGCCAGGGCAGCGGCGCGCAGGAGGATGTCCACCCTGACGTGTGCCGGCGTGGACCGCTGCAATTGGGCGCCGATCTCGGCCTGGTCCAGGGCGGCCTGGGCGTCCTCGGCCGTGGCGACGGGAACCGTGTCAATGATCCGGCCGTCAAAGGGTGACCGGACGTCCTCCGTCCTGCCGTTGGCGGCACCGCGCCAGGTTCCGGCGATTAACATCTGCATCGTTGCTCCATCTGGTTGTGTACGGTGGCGCTCAGTGGCGCCTGGTGGTGCTTTCGTGGGCTGCGTCAGCGACTTCGGCGACTTCGGCCTGGACTTCCTTGAGCGCCTCGTTGTGGCCGCCGAGCTGTTCGAGTTCGTGGGCGAGTTCGGCGAGTTCGGCGCCGCCGGCCATCTGGGCCGTGAGTTCGTCGAGGGTGATGTCCTGCTTGTCGTAATAGCCGATCGATTTGCCGCGCTTGAGCAGCAGGAACCGGTCGCCGACGGGGAAGGCGTGGTGCGGGTTGTGGGTGATGAAGATGACGCCGAGGCCGCGGTCGCGGGCCTGGAGGATGTAGCGCAGCACGACGCCGGACTGCTTGACGCCGAGCGCGGCCGTCGGCTCGTCCAGGATCAGGACCTTGGCCCCGAAGTACACGGCGCGGGCGATCGCCACGCACTGGCGTTCACCGCCGGAGAGCTGGCCGATGGGCTGCTCGACGTCGCGCAGGTCGATGCCCATCTCGGCGAGTTCCTTCTTGGTGATGTCCTTCATCTGCTGGACATCCAGGCTCTTGAAGGGACCGAAGCCGGTGGTCAGTTCTGAGCCGAGGAAGAAGTTCCGCCAGATCGGCATCAGGGGCACCACGGCGAGGTCCTGGTAGACGGTGGCGATGCCGGCGTCGAGCGCGTCGCGGGGGGAGCTGAACTTCCGTTCCTCGCCCATGATGTCCAGGATCCCGGCGTCGTGCTGGTGCAGGCCGGCGATGATCTTGATCAGGGTGGATTTGCCCGCTCCGTTGTCGCCCAGCACGCAGGTGACCCGGCCGTTGTCCACGGCCATGGTGACGTCGCTGAGCGCCACGATGTTGCCGTAGTGCTTGCCCACGCCTTCAAGGGACAGCAGGTGGACAGGCGTGTGGGTCAGCGGGTCTTTTTCATCCTTGAGCAGGGTCTGTTGGTCGATCTGGTGTGCATTCATTTCTCCGCCCCTTACTTGAGCTCTGCGCGGCGCTTGACGATGAGGTTGACGATGGTGGCCAGGAGCAGCATCAGGCCCAGGAAGAACTTGAACCAGTCCGGGTTCCACTGCGCGTAGACGATGCCCTTGTTGGCCATGCCAAAGATGAAGGCACCGATCGCGCCGCCGACGGCCGAACCGTAGCCGCCGGTGAGGAGGCACCCGCCGATGACCGCGGCGATGATGTAGAGGAACTCGTTGCCCACGCCCTCGCCGGATTGCACCGCGTCGAATGCGAACAGGTTGTGCATGCCCAGAATCCAGCCGCAGAAGCCAACGCCCATAAACAGGCCGATCTTCGTGGCTTTGACTGGAACACCCACAGCGCGGGCCGCGTTCTCATCCCCGCCGACGGCGAAGATCCAGTTGCCCACTTTGGTGCGTAGCAGCACCCAGGACGCGACGGCCACCACAGCGATCCAGATGAAGACGGTGTTCTTCACCTCCACACCACCGATGTTCACGGAGGAGGAGAAAACGGCCTGCGCGGACTTGTACCCGTCCATGGCGGAGATTGACGGGGAGGAGACCCCGCCGCCGATCAGGCGGGTCAGGCCCAGGTTCAGGCCTGTGAGCATCAGGAAGGTCGCCAGCGTGACGATGAAGCTGGGCAGCTTGGTCTTCATCAGGATCCAGCCGTTGATGAAACCGATGGCCAGGGACATGGCCAGCGCCAGGAACACGCCCACCCAGACGTTCACGCTGAAGAACCAGCTGAACATTGACGCTGTTAGCGCCGAGCTGATCACGGCCACGCCGGTGGAAAGGTCAAACTCGCCGCCGATCATCAGCAGCGACACCCCCACGGCCATGATCCCGATCGTGGAACTGCCGTAGAGGACGGTGGCAAAAGCGTTCGGCTGGATAAAGGTAGTAGATACGAGTGAGAAGAAAACGAACAGGACAACGGCACCGACCAGGGCGCCAACTTCCGGTCGTCCCAGCAGATTTTGAAGCGGGCTCCGGCGCCCAATCCGCTCATCCGCGGCCAGCGGTGCCGGCTTTGCTAACGTCTGTGTCATACAAAAACTCCTTGTTGTTCTGGCTGCGGGAGAACCGGGACCGGTCTTCCCGCAGCCAGGTATGCCTGTGGCCTAGCGGATGCCGGCCTGCGCGAATTTGGAGACGTCCGTTGCGTTGGTCTTGTCCACGACGGCGGGGCCGGTGTAGACCTGCTGCCCGCCGCCGACCGTGAAACCGCCGACTTTCTGCGCCCAGATGGCGTCAACACTGCCGTAGCCCTGAAGATAGGGCTGCTGGTCCACTGTGAAGTCCACGCTTCCGTCCACGACCGCCTTGGCCAGATCGGCATTCAGGTCAAAGGATGCAACCTTGACCTTGCTGCCCGTCTCCTTGACGGCCTTGACAATGGTCAACGTGAACGGAGCGCCGAGACCGACGATCGCGTCCGCATCCGGAGTCGACTGCAGCTTGGCCGTAACCGTCGAGGACACGGACGTCATGTCAGCACCGTTGACGTATACGATTTCCGTACCGGGGATGTTCTCCTTGATGCCGGCGCAACGGTTCTCAAGCCCCACGTGGCCCTGCTCCTGGATAACACAGATCGGGTGTTTGACGCCCTCGGAGGCCAGGCGCTTGCCCACCGTAACGCCGGCGAGCTTATCGCTCTGTCCGAAGTGGGCCATGACTCCCAGTGCTTTGTACTGGTCCTCGCCCGCGTTGAAGCTCACCACAGGAATCCCGGCAGCGAGAGCCTTCTTGACGACATCCTTCAACGCATCCGGCTTCGCCAGCGTCACTGCGATGCCGTCCACCTTCTGGTCGATCGCCTGCTGCACAAGCTGCGCTTGGCGGCCGGCATCCCCGTCTCCGCTGTAGAGCAGCTCTACGTTGTCCTTCTTTGCGGCGGTTTCGGCGCCCTTGCGCACGATGTCCCAGAACGTGTCCCCGGCTGCGGCGTGGGTGATCATCGCGATCTTGAGGGGCGGCGTGTCGGCTACAGACCCGCCGACGGCGGCCCCGGCGCTTGCCGATTCGGTCTTTCCGCCGCTTGAGCATGCCGCCAGCGCCAGAAGCGGAACGACGGCGAGAGCCATAACGCCCCGGTGCCAAGTGAATTTTGCCACGTGAAATCTCCTTTGATTCGCGCCATTGTCGACCGTCGTGAACGCTTCAGGCCCACGCCGTGGCGTGGGGCTGGATGCGGAGGTCGCTGGTGTTGAACGATTGTGATCCACATCGCTTTGTGGAACGGTCCAACTTTAGATTGCAGGGCTTGCAGAAGTCAATAGACCGTTCCAACGATGTGTGGTTTGATATTTTCATGCCCCCTCGCATGGCGGGCCGGCCCCTGTGCTTCAAAGGAGAACAATGACCACCACCAGCACCCCGGAACTCGTCGCATCGTGTTGGACCAGCGCCGGCAATGCGGCGCCGCTGCAAAATCCCGAGACCAGTCCTGTGCCCATTGCAGAGCGCCTCGGGGCCATCGCATCCACTGGATGGTCAGGTTTCGGGCTGGCACATGACGATCTGGCCGAGGCGCGCGCTACCCCGGGCTTTCCGGCGTTGCGGGGTCTCATCGACGACGCCGGCCTGCGCTACGTAGAAGTTGAGCTTCTTACCGACTGGTGGGACGAGAGCCTATCCCCGGGCTGGCGGCCTAAGTTCGATCTGCTCCTCGAAGCTGCGGAGTCGCTCGGTGCACGCTTCATCAAGGTGGGAACATCCATCGGCGAACCCCTGGATGACCTCGACTTCCTCGTGGAACCCCTCCGACGCCTGACGGCGGAGGCCGCACTGCGGGGCACCCGGATCGCTCTTGAACCGATGCCGTTTTCGATGGTCGGCAGCGTGCCGGCGGCCGCCGACCTCATGCGGAAGGTGGACATGCCCGGGTGCGGGCTGGTGGTGGACTACTGGCACGTCTTCCGGGCAGGAACAACGCTGGACGAACTGTCAGCAAGCCTCGACGCAGACCAGATTTTCGGCGTCGAACTCAATGACGCTGCGGCGGAAGTCCACGGCACTCTCTTCGAAGACACACGGGACAACCGCCGCCTGTGCGGACAAGGCGACCAAAACGTCACCGGGTTCATCCGCGCCCTGAAAACCCTCGGCTTCAATGGTCCCTGGGGCGTGGAAATCCTGTCCAACGAACACCGCGCGCTTCCCGTCAAGGAAGCCCTGCTGACTGCCCACTTCACAACAAGCGCCTGCTTCCCAACGAACTAGAGCCGTACTTCCAGGAATCCCATCTGAGAAGCTGAAACCGTGGCCAGCATAAGGAAAAAGACTTGCCGGCCACGGGATGGACCGCCTGGATAGCCAGCAAAATGCCGTCTCCCCCGCCCTCAGCCCGCGTGGGCAGACAGCCAAGAGACGTCAACCCATCCAACCCGAAAGGACGACGGAACCGTGGACCTCAGACGCATCACAGACTGGACACTACTCACCGGGGCCAGAATCGAGATCCGGCAGCAGGGTAGTCCTGTCTGCAGCGGACAGGTCGACGCCGTCACTGACGACGGAACCATCCTGTGGCTGCGACCGACAGCGCAGAACCGAAGACTGTTCGAGAAGGCCGAGTCTTATGAGGCATGGGCAACAGAGGACCGCGCCGGCTTCCACTACGAAGTCACGAAGGGCCTCAACCACGAGCAAAGGCCATAAGTGTGAGCCAGTGCAACGAACAACTGAACAAGAAAAAGCCTGGAACGCAAGCACCGGCGGGAATTCCATGACAGATTGGTCCGCTCACCCATACGCAAGGGCATGGGTCGTCAGCAGACATGGCGCGACTGTACTTCAATGCACTTCAAGTACACCCCAACCCGATGTCGGCACGTAGCCGAAGGGCCGTCAGAATAGATTTGAGATTCTGGTTTTCTGATGAGGCTCAGGGAATTCTGAGATCCTCAGCTGACATAACCGATGCATGAATGGTCGTTCATATAGGTGATCAGTCTCGTCCCTGTCATCTGCTGGGGTCCGTTCATGCCGCAGCACAGCCGGACACCCCCGCTCTGGTGAGAGCAGCCAGCTACTAATCTTCCTGCCCCTGCGCTGGCAAGCGACAGCATCCGATGGTGGCTTCCCGGCGAGCCTCTGAAGAGCTCGGGACAAAATCCCTGATAGTCATGCAGCCAGCCGGAAGCCCTGCCATGAACAGTCGTGAAGGCAGAAACAGACAACACCACCGGACAGCCGGCTCCGCAACTGGAGATGGTCATGCGGTTCCACCCCAGGCCGACCATGAATAAGCAGAACAGTCCACCACAGCCGAAAAGGAGGAGGAGCGGGATGAACAACCAACGTCGAGCAGAAAAGAAATTTTCCGCCGAACGTTCAAAGATCATGTCGGCCGACCCCAAGCTGCCCATGAACAGGTACCAAAGACCAAACACTCAAGCACAAGCACCAGGCAAGGAGACAACCGGCCACACCACCGGCCACCAATAAGAAAGGCCCCGAAGGGGCCCTTCACAACACAAAATGTGCACACTCAGAGGCTAAAAAAGCCCCTGAACAGGGAAAACACGTGCCCAAGGTGGGACTCGAACCAGGCGCCAACCCTTGAAAACCCGCCACTCCCCCCGAAAACATCCCCAATCCGAACCAGTCCGACGCCGATACAACCGAATCCGAAGCCCAGGGTGTGCACAATGTGCACACCATCTTTTTGCCATTTTGGACGCTCATCCACGCGCATCTGCGGCGTTTTGAGGGCGAGGAGTAACCGTGACGGACGCGGGCGGTCGCTGCGCCTGATGTCCGGAGATACCCAGGCCCCGCGCACGATCTTGCCCGTGCATTTCTGTCCGGGGCAAGCCATCGACAAGGGTTCAATGAACGTCATAGCGTTGCGACCTCCTTCGAACATCTCATGGGCGGACATCACAGAAGAGGCATGACCGAACCTGGACCTATTAAGCACCGGACGGCCATAAGGCCTGGCGCCCTCCAACATGACGGAATCGCAATTATCGGCGTTCAAACCCACGGGAGTGGAAGTAGCTGCGAGAACCGATTGACCCAGTGTGGCTCGCCAGCCTTGTAGGCGAATTGCCAAACGAGCTGGCGAATCCTGCCAGGGAGTCAGCGAACCGTACGCATGTGCGTGCTCGACCGGACTGGGGCTTGGTCCTGGCGCGCAGGACAAGCCTGAATGTCGCTGCCATTGAACTTTTCGCCAACTCCCTTGGCAACGTTGAAGCCCCACGCGGCCTGTTCAGCCAGGACGCCAAACGGCCCTCAACCGCCGCCGAACCAGCGCGGCTCCCGGCTCGCCAACTAGGTTGTCACTCTCGCCAAGTCGGCTGGCAAGCCACACCCAGAAGGGTGCGAACCTGTTCCTGAGCAGCGGGCACTGCGATGTGCCTCATCATGGCGCGCCCGGCGAGGGCAGCTTCCGTAAAGTTCGGCGCAAATGCTGCAAGAGGCCATCCAAGGAGCGGGTTCACGAGTCGAAGCACTATTGACGATATCCCATATTACCGGATATCGTCACTTTGGGTCCACCATACGTGTCCCCTTAGTGGAAGCGCGTAACTACGCGGCTTGGAAAAACTCACCAGACCTCTTCTCCTACAAGAAGGAAGTGTTACTAGCGTGTTGAGACATCGCGATTCCTGGAGTGCCACGTTCGAAAGCAGGAGTCTCACAGTGTGGCACCGTAGAGCTGCATCCGCGCAGTGCCCGAAACGCGTCGGAAGGAAGCATCATGGATGAGAGTGTCACGAGGCGGATGGCGGAATTCAGCGCCAATCTCAAGTTCGAGCACCTTCCCGATCACATTGTGCAGGAGGTGAAGCGCCTCCTGCTGGACACGGTGGCGTGCGGACTGGGAGGGCACCTTCTCGCCAAGGCACGCCTCGCGTTGGAGTTCGCGCGGGAAGAAGGCGGGGCGCCGCAGGCAACGGTAGTCGGTTGCCGGGACAAGCTGCCGGCGTCCATGGCAGCCTTTGTGAACGGCGAACTAATGAATGCCCTTGATTACTGCGCCCTGCAGCCGCCAGCGCACGTAACTCCATATGTTGTGCCTCCGGCACTGACCATGGCTGAGATCCGCCACGCGCCCGGAAAGGAACTTATCGTCGCGCTGGCTGTCGCGCACGAAATAAGCTGCCGCGTCGCGGATTCCCTCGGCAATTTGCGGGCGACGCCGGGCGGCCTTCCTCTAAAAAGCTTCGGTGTTGGCTGTACGCAGTTTGGCGCGACGGCCGGTGCCGGGCGGATCATGGGTCTGAATACCGATCGCATGGCCCATGCCCTAGGCCTTGCTGGCTATCACGCCCCGGTCGCGTCCCACGTCAAGTACAACCACACCATTCATGTTGGAATGGCGAAATACGGCCCGTCGGGATGGACGGCACAAGCCGGGATCGTAACCGCACGGCTCGCTGAAAAGGGCTACCGGGGCGACAGCACAGTGCTCGACGGCGAGTATGGGTTCTGGGCCATGAATGGGTCGCCTGCTTGTGATTGGGACAAGCTGACTGTCGGATTAGGAGAGAGTTGGAGTTTTGAGGCGATCGGCTACAAGTATTGGCCCTGCTGTGGATCGCACCAAGCGCCGCTGGATTGCTTTGATGCCCTTCTGAAGGAGCACGACCTGAAGCCGGAGGAAATCGAGAAGGTAGTGGTGCGCAATGAGGGGCTGGTCGGACTTCCAAAGTACAACAGCACCGATATCGAGGACCATGTCGAGGCGGCTTCCAGTCTGCCTTACAACTTCGCCGTAGCGGCCCATCGTGTACCTTGGGGGCCCCAGTGGCAGGCACTCGAAACTCTGGACCGGGAGGACATCCGCGCCTTCGCCAAACGCGTCTCGCATGAGGTCTATGACCGGAGTGAGGTCTGCCGTTATGAAGACCTGGTGGTAAGCGGTCGCCGGAATCTCAAGCGGCGACCAGCACAGGTCGAGGTCTTCGCGAGAGGCACCAGCTTCGTTCACAGCACAGACTATGCCCGCTGGATGACAAATGATGTGCCTGAGTCACGCGCGAGTGACGCTGATCTGGTCACCAAGTTCAAGGCCTGTGCGCAGGGAGTCCTGACCGACGACGTAGCGACAGCCGCCGCGGAAACCATCCTCGACCTGGAAAATCTTGGTGACGTCGCGACACTCATGGAGATGTTGGGCGATTCCGCCCTGTAGTGGTGTGCCTAGAGACTGGGGTCAAGTGACTTCCTCGAGTACGTGTGAAGTCGGAACGGCTCTGTCTATGCAGCCGAGACTGTTCTACTTATCCTTCATCACGGGACTTTTTGAAAATTCGAGTCATTGATGACTGCTCAGATCCCGGAGTAAGGGGTGGAATTTCCTAGCCATGAACGGTTCGGGTTTCTTAGCCAAAGCTGTGATGCGACGCTTCCTGGAGTTTTTTGGCGGCAACGACTCTGCATGGTGGACGGTGCCCAAGACCCAGGTCGAAGCAACTGCGTATGAGTCGCCAGCCAGCACTCCGATGCGAGGCGGTGTGAGCTCGTGGCCTGATTGCGATCCATTCGGGATGCCCTGGTAGTCATCTCGTGTGCCCTGCCCATCCGGGCCTGACTCTGGTCAGTCCCGGATGGGCAGGGCACGGTCATGACCAGATGTCCCCAGGTCCGGTTGGGAATCGGAATTCAGTAGTGGGGCGCTGCTGCTTGCTTTCCTAAGCTCGTCGAGGACGGCTGCCGATGCCGGACACCTGCCTTTCCGCCCGTCAGAAGTGCCTGGGAGCTTTGTCCCACGTCTAATCCGCGTCAGACTTCCTCGTTGTTGCCGGCGCAGCGTCTGCGCCGGCAACTACTGCAATGGCGCCGACGAGTAGCGCTGCATTTGCCCAGAAGATTCCCAGGACGCCAGCGGGCGCGGCGAAGCTACCGACGGCGATGGGTAGCGTGATTTGCGCCAGCCGGTTCACTGTCAGCCGGAGTCCCAGTGCCGCGCCGTGGCTGGACGCGGCCGTAAGGGATACTACCCAGGCCATGGTGAGTGGCTGGGGAATGCCGAGTCCGAGGCCGAGACCGACCATCACGACGATTGCACCCCAAGCTCCAACCAGCGGCAGGAGTGCCAGCGACAGGACTGCGGCGCTGATGGAAACAATGAGCATAGCCTTTCGTCCGAAGCGGCAGATTAGCCGGGTCAGGCCAAGCCTGCTGAGAACGGAAACGGCAGCGCGCAACCCTAGGAGCATTCCTACTGCAGCGGCGCTTACACTTTGCTCAGTCGCCCAGACGGGGACAAACGCGTACATCAGGTCTACCGTCACAAGCACGGCGCCACTGACCACCAGAGAGCGCCACAGCCCTGGCGCCTTTAGGACTTCGCCGGCTGTGAGCGGGTCCCCCGCTGCATCCGTTCTCCCGCGCCGCATCCCAGAATCCGTGCGTCGAAGGAAAAAGAAAGCAGGGGTGGCCAGGGCACTAAATGACAGGCAAACGAAGAGCCCGATAGTAGTGTCCGGCCGCCCTCCAGCCGGGACCCCCAGCGAGGCGAGGAGGGTCACTGCAGGCGGGCCGATGAGCTGACCGGTTGAAGCAGCGGCAGCCAGCGTGCCGAAGGCGCTGTCAGGTGAATCCGTGCTGCTTACGTGCGCCACGAATGCCTGTTGCCCAACTATCACCAGGAGATTGCCCAAGCCGATGAGTGCGCTGGCTGCCAGCAGGACCGGGAGTCCCGGGAATGCCAGCATGGTTACAGTGCCCGCGGCTGCGGTCACTAACCCCACGAAGGCCATGATCGAACCCCCGAACCTATCGGCCAGACGGCCCGAGGGTAAGGCGGCTAACAGCGCTGGCAGCGCGAAACATGAGGCCAAGAGACCCAGGAAGACGGCGTCGGCACCTTCGGATAATGCCCGGTATCCGATGATTACCCGGATCCCCACCCAGCCAGCCTGTGACAGGACCGCCTGCACACTCAGTGCCAACCGCCAGCGCGCCATCATGGCCGAAGCTTCTGGCGTTTGCCGAATAAGCCTAGACATCCCAACGCCGCGCAGATTGACGCAGCTGTGACAATGCCGAAGGGGACCGCAGTGTCTGGCCCGCCTAGTCCGACGAGAGGGGCAGCAATACTGCCGAGAGCAAACCGCGCCATCCCAACCAGTGAGGAAGCGGTGCCGGCGAGCTCGGAGTGGTCCCTCAGGGCCAGGGCCGTGGCGGGAGGACTTGCAGTGGCTACGCCGCCGACCAGCATGAATAGCGACATGAGAATTCCGATCAGGGGCGGGTGCAGGAAGGCGGTTGCAAGCAAGCCCAAGGACCCGGCCATAGCTATACCGAGCCCTATGACCATCGTTCTTTTCTCGGACGACCTTTCGGAAAGGCGTCCGCCAATAAAGCCAAAAACCATGACCCCTACGGCATTCAAGCCGAAGGCAAAGGAATACTCCTGGGGTGAGAGCCCATAGATTCGTTGTAGGACGAAGGTGGCCCCACTCAGGTATGCGTAAATGGCGGAGTATGTG
The DNA here is from genome assembly GCF_042674585.1 of Arthrobacter sp. NPDC057013. Lineage (NCBI taxonomy): Bacteria > Bacillati > Actinomycetota > Actinomycetes > Micrococcales > Micrococcaceae > Arthrobacter > Arthrobacter sp. NPDC057013. The sequence goes on along the minus strand of NZ_JBHUSE010000019.1, from coordinate 7,332 downwards.
AGACCAGTAATGAGTACCGCGCCCGCGACCGTGCGGTCGGTGAGTAGCTTGCCGTAGTTCCGCAGAATGTGGAAGAAGCCCCCCTTTGAACGGCACCTCGCCGGTAGTGTCTCGGGGAAGAACGCAAGGGAGGTGAGAAGGACGAATGCTCCGACCACTGCCAAGAAAATGAATACCCCGCGCCAGTCACCGAATGCTGCGAGCTGCCCACCGATAACCGGACCGATCACTGCTGACATCCCACCCAGAACCGTCAGACGCCCGCAGTACCGAGTGAGCTTGCCGCCTGAATACAGGTCCCTGCCTGCTGCCTGGGCGGTAACAATACCCACTGCCGCGGCCAGACCTTGGACGAATCTGGCAGCAATGAGCGTACCGATCGTCGGGCTGCCCGCACAGACACCGGACATGACCACATAGACGATCGCCCCGACCAATAGTGGTCGGCGGCGGCCAAAGCGGTCCGACAGCGAGCCGGCGATAACCTGACCAACCGCCAGGCCGAGCAGGCAGGCCGTGATAGTCAGCTGCCCCGCCGATATGGTGCTTTGGAAGTTTGCTGTAAGAGCGGGAAGGACAGGCAGGTACAGGTTGGTCGTAATTGGACCAAAGATTGTCAATAGACCGAGGACCATCGCCACCGGGCGGCCAACAGTTGAAGGGCGCACCGTGACGGCGTTATCAGTGCTGGTCATGTGCTCCGCTCCCTAGCTGATAGCCGCCGCAGAAACCACCAGAAATCCAACTCTGGACCCAGACAGTTCGTGGTCACGCGCGGATTGCCCGTTCGTCCCGCCGCTCCACCTGAAGCGCGGCCAACCGAAGGATACGTATTAAATAAATCCCACTAAGTAGGATATCGCACATTCGTTGCTGCGGTCCGGTTACGTGCAACTAAGCCGTTCCTGTCCCTGCTCCCAAACCGGCTTATTTCTGTTAGAGGGAAATTTCATCGGGAGCAGGGAGGGCAGGCGAGGTGCTCGTCAACTCCGCGAGAGAGCGTCTTCTCTGCAGGAACCAGATGGTGAGGGCGAAGAGGACAATAAGGGCCGTAGCGCCCATGACGGCGGTCCATCGGCCGATTGGCCAGAGTAGAGCGGCAACAGTTGATCCCGTGGCCCCGCCGACGAAATTGGCAACGATGAGTGCTGTATTGAGGCGGCTCCGCGCTGCGGGGTCTATCGAGACGATCAGGGTCTGGAGGAGTACCAGCACGGACTGGACGCCGACGGACAGCAGCGAGACGGCTACAAGCACCCCGGCGACTAAGGACCCGCTGAGCCCGGAAATAACGAGGGAAATCAGCGTGATGGCGAGTCCGGCAGCAATGGCGGGAATGGACCAGCCGCGGTCATACACTCGCCCGGTGAATTGAGCCCCGATCACTCCCAACACGCCGAGGAGGCTTACGAGCCCGATCTGAAAGGCTGTGAAGGAGAACGGGATCTCTGCCAGCAGGAACGTCAGACCCGTCCAGAAAGCCGTGAAGACACACATCAGGGCGGCCCCAAAGACCAGGATGACTCTCACGGGGCGGTGCCGTATGGATGCCTGGAGCACCGAGCGCAAAAGCCTGCCGTAGGGTATGTGGTCTCGAGGTGGCAGGACCGGTATCGCGCGGCTCATGATGACTGCGAGGACAAGCATCATGCCTGCGGCCGCAACGTAAATCATGCGCCAGCCGAAGGTGTCCGCCACTATTCCGCTGACTGTCCGGGATAGCAGAATGCCAACCAGGAACCCGGATGCCACTGTCCCGACCACGCGCCCCCGCTGTTCGTCAGTGGCGAGGTCCCCGGCCAACGGGATCAGGAGTTGTCCGGCGATGTTGGTGAAACCCACCAGGGCAAGAGTGGTCAGTAGGACGACGAAGCTCGGCGCCACGGCGCTGGCCCCCAACGATAAGGAGCATAAGAACATGATTGTGGGGATCATGCGTCTCCGGTTCAAAGTGTCACCGAGTGGCACGATGAGGAATATCCCGAGGGCGTAGCCCAGTTGACTGAGCGTCACCAGTAGCCCGGCCGTATCGGGCGAGACGCTCAGCGCCACAGCAATGTCTCCGAGGAGTGGCTGCGCCCAATACAGGTTCCCGACAGCGGCGCCACCGGTGAAGGCCAACAGTCGGGTAAATCCCGGACTGATTCCGGGACTACGGGCGGTGTTGTCTGTGGAGGTAACCATGGGAGTGGCCCTTTCAGGAAGAGTGAGATTGGCTTACGAGCGTCCTGCTGTCACCGCGGCTGGTGCTACTGGCAGGAACTTTTAGCTGGTCGCCGAACTCCTTCCGATTTCCTTGTCTTTTTCGTCCACTCGAAGTGGTGACGGTTTAGCCCGCAACCGGACCAAAGGCGGAGCCGACGCTGGGAAGTTACATCCGCGGGACCGCCGTGTACTTGTATTCGAGGAACTCGTCGATTCCGGTTCGCCCGCCCTCTCGGCCCAAGCCCGATGCCTTTATGCCGCCAAACGGTGCGGAGGGGTTGGCCAGTGCGGCCGTATTCAGGCCCACCATCCCAACTTCGAGGGTCTCCCCCACGCGAAAAGCGCGCTCCACATTTTGGGTGAATAGATAGCCGGCGAGACCGAAAGGTGTGTCATTGGCCAGGCGAACTGCGTCCTCTTCTGTGTCGAAGGGAATCACCGGGGCCACGGGGCCAAAGATCTCTTCGCTCATTAATGCGGCGTCCTGGCTGACGCCCGAAAGAACTGTTGGGGAGTAGAAGAATCCGCTGCCCTTGGGACGATACCCGCCGCAGACCACTGTGGCACCCTTGGCAACAGCATCATCCACGAGCTGCTGGACCTTGTTCAGTGCTTTTGCTTCCACCAACGGGCCAACCTGGGTGCCTTCCTCTGTGCCGTCGCCTACTTTGAGCGCTCCTAAGCGCTTGGCGAGCCGTGCGGAGAAGTCGGCGGCCACGGAGCGCTGCACAAAGATACGGTTTGCTGCGGTGCATGCCTCCCCCATGTTCCGCATCTTTGCCGCGACGGTGCCTTCGACGGCGCAGTCCAGGTCGGCATCCTCGAACACAATCAGAGGAGCATTGCCGCCAAGTTCCATGGAGGAGCGCATGACGTTCCGTGCGGCCTGTTCCAGGAGCCGGATACCTACTCCTGTGGAGCCGGTGAAGCTGACCTTTCGCGCGACTCCGCTTTCCATCCAGGGGGTGACGACGTCGGACGCCCTGGTGGTGGTGACGACGTTCAGCACTCCCTTGGGCAACCCGGCTTCGATGAGGATGTCTACCAGTGCCAGCGAGGACAGCGGCGTGAGGTTGGCGGGCTTGAAGACCATGGTGCAGCCGGCGGCGATGGCGGGGCCGATCTTGCGGGTGCCCATGGCCAGGGGGAAATTCCAGGGCGTCACGAGCACGCAGGGGCCCACCGGCTCCTTGGAGACGAGGACGCGTGTTGTTCCGTCGCCGGTAGTGGTCAGGTCCCCGCCGATGCGGACAGCTTCCTCTGAAAACCAGCGGAAGAATTCGGCTGCGTAGGCGACCTCGCCCTTAGCTTCGCAAAGGGGCTTTCCCATTTCCGTGGTCATGATCAGGGCAAGTTCGTCCTGTCGGGCCATGATCAGCTCGAAGGCGCGGCGCAGGATTTCGCTGCGCTCCCGGGGCGGTGTTTTGGCCCACTGTTTCTGGATTCGGCCCGCGGTCTCAATGGCCCGTCGGGCGTCTTCCGGGCCTCCGTCGGCCACGGTGGCGACGACTTCCTCCGTGGCGGGGTTAATGACATTGAAACGGGCTCCGGATGTTGACTCTGTCCAGTGACCGTCTATATACAGGTTGGTGCTCACTTTGGCGATGGCGTCCAGTGCCCTTTGTGAGGTCGTGGGGTTGATGGTTGCCTGGATGCTCATGAGGGGTCCTTATCTGCAGAGCGCTGAGGGTCTTGCGCGTGTTTGTTAGGGGAGGCGAGAGCCTGTGTGCCGGGGTCCAGAAGCTGGGCCAGATGCCGGCCCGATCGGGAGTTGTCGAGCTGTTGGACCTGCATCGCGCAGGAAAATCCGTCGGTCAGAACCGCGGATTCCCTCGCAGTCTGCCGCAGGGCGGGTGCCAGAGCCTGTTCGGCGACCAGCATGCTGACGTTGAAGTGATCCTTTTCGAAGCCAAAGTTCCCGGCCACGCCGCAGCAACCAGTTGCGTCCACGACGTCTGGAATACCCGCGGCAGCGAGTACCGAGCGCTGGCTGCCAGCGCCGAAGACGGAGTATTCGTGGCAATGAGTCTGGAGCACTACCTGTTTGGGAAGTGGGTTTGCCGGGGCGGGTGCCCAGCCTGACCGCACAAGTTCTTCAATATGTGCTGCAAAGCTCCGCACTCTGGCAGCGACCCTGCGCGCCTGGTCTGTATGAACCAGTTCCGGCAGGTCCTTGCGGAGCGCGGCGGCGCAGCTCGGTTCCACGACGACGATCGGGCGGTCAGTCCCGTCATCGAGTGCAACCGCGGCCTTGGCCAAGACCTTCTTGGCCGTTTCCAGCTGCCCGGTAGAGATCCACGTCAAGCCACAGCAGGCGTCGGCAGAGCACTCCGTGGGGCCAATGCTGACGAGAACGCGGGCGGCTGCGGCGGCGACCTCGGGGCGAAACCCCCGGGTGAAGGTATCGACGAACAGGACTGCCTGTTCGGCAGCAGGAGCCTTCGCGATGTCGGCGAGGTCGTTCATGGCGCGGTCTATGAACTTGCGAGCCGGAGCAACGCCGGCCATAGCGATTTCGCGTCGCCAATCGTTGGATCCGGCGAAGCGAGGCATTGTCCGCTTCGTGGTGAGCCCGCCCAGGACGGACGCCGCTTTGGCCAGGGGCGTGGACATGACGGCGTTGACGACCGGGGCAATACGTCCGGTGATTTGAAGCCAACGCGGCAGCCAGCCCAACGAGAAGTGTGAGAGGGGCCGGAGTTTTCCCTCGTAATAGTGCGAGAAGAATTCGGATTTGTAGGTGGCCATGTCAACGCCGGTGGGGCAGTCGCTGGAGCAGGCCTTGCAGGCCAGACAGAGGTCCAGCACCTCCCTGACTTCCTCTGATTTCCAGCCCTCCCCCACGGAGCGGGCGCCGCGGACCATGTCCTGGAGAACGCGGGAGCGTCCACGGGTGGAGTCTTTCTCATCCTTGGTCGCCCGGTAGCTCGGGCACATGACGCCGCCGGCGTCTGATCGGCATCGGCCCACTCCGATGCAGCTCTGGACGGCGTCAACCCACGGGTCTGTCCCGGACGATCCGACTGGGCTGACGGCGTCAACCCACGGGTCTGTCCCGGACGATCCGACTGGGCGCAGGTCGAAGGTCGTGCGCCATTCCCGCTGCGGAACGCCGGCGAGGGCGAGGTTGGCGTCCATGGGATCGGGATCGGTCATGGAGCCAGGATTCAGGATGCCTTCCGGGTCCCATATCCGGCGGGACTTGGAGAATGCGGCCATCACCTGGGATGAGTACATGAGGGGCAGGAGCTCGGATCGGGCGCGGCCGTCGCCGTGTTCGCCGGACAGCGATCCGCCGTGGCTGACTACGAGTTCGGCGGCACGGCGCGTGAACGTGCGGAAGATCTCACGGCCTTTCTCGCTGCGCAGGTCGTAGGTAATGCGGATGTGCATGCATCCGGCCCCGAAGTGCCCGTACATGGCTCCGGTGAGCCCGTGCTCGGCCAGAAGTTCGCGGAGGTCCGCAAGGTAATCAGCAAGCCGTTCAGGCGCGACCGCGGAGTCTTCCCAGCCAGGCCAGGACTGGCCCCCCGATGCGAGGCGGGAGGACAGTCCCGCGCCATCTTCGCGGACGCGCCAGAGCGACGCGCGCTCGACGGGGTCCGCAGCGGCACGGCCCTGGATGAGTCGCCCGTTTACTGCCAGCCGCGTGAGCAGCCGGTCCGCTTGGGTGCGCACCGTGTCCAGGTCGTCGCCGTCGAGGTCCACGAAAAGCCAAGCCCGCCCCTCAGGCAGGCCCTGTACGGAATCGGGTCCACGTCGGTGCCGCATGGTGGCGACGATCGCTTCGTCGGTACCCTCGACGGCGGCCGGCGAGTACTCCAGGATCGTGGGGATGTCCCGTGCTGCGTCGACGACGTCGTCATAGCCGAGGCAGACGAGCAGCGCGGCCGCTGGCTTGGGTACCAGCTTCATTCGAGCTCCTACGACTATGGCCCATGTTCCCTCGGAACCGACAACGGCCCGTGCGACATTGAACTTCTTTTCCGGCAGGAGATTTTCAAGGTGATAACCGGAAACCTGCCGAGGAATGTTGCCGAGTTCGAGGCGGAGGGCGCTCAGGTTCTCATGGGCGAGCCGCGCGAGTGACGCCGTGAGGGTCTCCGCACGGGTGACAGAGAAGGAGTCGTTCGGATCGGTGGCCCGCAGGCCTGTCTCGGTCGCGGTCAGCCGCGCACCTTCGGAGGTGACGAGGTCAATCTCTGCTACGTGGTCAGACGTGCGGCCATAGCGCACGGAGTGGTTGCCGCATGCGTCGTTGCCGATCGATCCTCCAATCGTGGCGCGATTTTTGGACGAAGGGTCGGGTGCGAAAGTGGTACGGCCGTCCGTGGCGCGTTCCACCTCGCGGGACAGGGCTGAGAGGATGACGCCGGGTTCGACGTCGACCGTCCCAGCCTCCTCATCAATGTTGAGGATCCGGTCCATGTGCCGTGAGAAATCCAGCACGAGACCAGGGCCGACCGCGTTACCGGCCATGGACGTTCCACCACCGCGGGGGATGATCGGCGTGCAGCTTGTCCGGCACGCCGCGACAGTGGCCAGCACATCGTCGACAGAACGTGGGAACACGACAGCGACCGGTTCGACACGATAATTGGACGCATCGTAGGAATACTCGGAGCGCCGACGGGTCGACGCATCCACCACCAGCCCTGCCTCCACGAGTTCCCGGAACAACGCCGACGCGGGCCCGGATATCTGCACGTCCAGACCGTCACCCGATCTGCGCCCGAAGCCCTCGTCGCCGTTGAGATGCTGCAGCGGTTCAACTTCGGGGTGGAGCGACACCCTGCGGCTGGTGGAATCCGTCATGGGCAGAAGCTCCTTCTCGGCGGTGGCCGGTAAGTATCCACGGGGCAGCAAAAGCACGCGCTGCCCCATCTTTGCCTGTCGTGTGTGGTTTTAGAAGGTGTGGAGGACGAAGCGGAGGAATTCGGTGGGTTCGATGGCCTTGATGGGGGTGGGGCCTTCGTTGGGTAGGAATTCGTAGCCGGTTTCGGGTCCGTACTTTTCGCCGCCTGCGGTGACCTGGCCCTTGGTCTGGAACAGGATTTCGATGGACGGGAACTGGCCGGCCTGGTAGGTCGCGCCGGCATCCAGGCGCAGGAAGCCGATGCGGAAGTT
>NZ_JBHUSE010000018.1:0-105654 GCF_042674585.1 Arthrobacter sp. NPDC057013 | reverse complement strand
GGAGAGTAGGTCACCGCCGGACAACCATTAGGTCGAGAGCCCCAACCACACGGTTGGGGCTCTCCCGCATTTAACCCAACACTGCCACCTAGCCGGTCCTTACACTCGCCGTCGCGCTCCCGCCAGCGCTCGATTCGGCCTTGACAGCGGTGACCTGCTTGGCGGGTCCGGGCTTGACGGTCAGCGTCCAGGCTCCCAGGGTGTTGGCCGTTACCGTACCCAAGCGGGTGGCGGCACGCCCCGGTGTGACGTCGTACAGCACGACGGTGGCCGAGGTGGGCGCCGTCGAGCCCGTGAACCTGGAGGTTCCGGCGAAAGTCATGTCCTTCTTCAGCCGGTGCCGGGCGGTGGTGATGGCCACAACGTCCTTCTGTCCCGCAGCTGCCGCGGCCGGTGACGTGGCCGGTGCAGTCGTAACCGGCGCAGCCGCCTCTGCCGGCGGGGTGACCGGCGGTGCCGCCACGTCCGCCGTCCCCTCCTCGGGAGCAGATTGGGCCGGCGCAGGCTGATTGATCAGGTGCGGCCGTACGGCGTCAACCGGATGGTTGGGGTCGGGGTCGTTCGTGTCGATGCCGACGCTGAACTGGGCCATCATGTCGTGGTCCTCGTGGGGCAGGTTGTGGCAGTGAATCATGTACCTGCCACGGTTGTGCTCGAACTTCATGAGCAGCCGGACTGTTTCCCCTTCGCCCACGTAGACCACGTCCTTCGGCCCCTTCTCGTGCGCGAAGGGGGCCTGCCCATTGCGGCTGAGGACCTGGAAGTCCACCAGGTGGATGTGGACCGGATGGAACCAGCCGCCCGAGCTGTTTTCGATCTCCCAGATTTCCACATCGTCGAGGTCGGGATTGGCAAGGACCTTCCGGTAGCCACTCTTGACCACCTCGTCCCACGTCATCCCCCCGATAGTCCAGGTACCGTTGTCCCGCTTCACCCGCATGTGCCTGGTTTTTAAAGAATCCGAGGCCTTCAGGCTCATCGTCAGGCTCGGGGCTAGAACCGTCGGCAGCACCCTGGCACCGGGTCCGGACGTGTCGACCGGCTCGTCCGTCACGTCGAAGGCCATGACTTTGCCGGTGAAGTCGTAGTCCACATTGTTCTTGTTGGACAGATTGCGCAGTTCCACCCGCTTGCCGGCGGGGTACTTGGAAAAGTCGATAAGAACCTCGTAGCGCTCGGCGCCGCCGTGCCGCCAGGATGTCACCTGCTGGGCGGCCGGCATCAGGCCGCCGTCCGTGGCGACCATGGTCATGGCATCCCCTGTGCTCAGGGAGAAACGGTAGGAACGGGCTATGGAGGCATTGAGAATACGGAAGCGGTAGATCCTTCGCTGGACCTTCATCACCGGCCAGGGCGCCCCGTTGACAAGGATGACGTCGCCCCACAGGCCAGAGTGGGTGTTGTCGTTGTAGCCCAGGGAGCCGTTGGCGGCGAACATCGCGTCGGACACAGTGAGCGGCACATCGAACTTTCCCTGCGGAAGAATGTTGCCTTCCACTTCGTCGTGCAGGTGGTACTGGGCGGCCAGGCCGGAGTAGACGCTCTGGCCCGTGTTGTGGACGGCATGGTCGTGGTACCACAGGGTCCGTGCCGGCTGGAAGTTGGGGTATTCGTAGTCCTTGCAGTAGTCCCGGCCGGTGAGGTCGTTGGCGTAGCCGTCAAACTGTGGAAGCGACGCAGACCCGTGCAGGTGCGTCGAGGTATCAAGCCGGTACCCCCACTGCGGGTGGAACAGAGGCAGGACGTTGTCCATCTCCAGAGTGATGCGTTCGCCCTGATTCACCTTGATGGTCGGGCCCGGAAAGGTCCCGTTGTAGCCGAGGATAGGTGTGCTGAGGCCGGGCACGATGTTGGCCAGCGCAGCTTTCTGCTCGATCTTGTACAGGTGCCGTTTGTGGCCGTCGGGGTCCACCACCGTGCTGCTGGGCTTGAGTATCTCCGGAATCGGAAGTGTCCGCTGATAGGGCTTCGGCATGTTGCGGGATGCCAACTGGCTTGCCGACTTGGCGTTGACCGAGGTCAAGGGCACAGCCAGACCGAAAGCGCCGATGATCCCCACTCCACCTATTTGCAGTGCCTGACGGCGTGTAACTGACACGACTACCTCCGACGTCGCTAGAAAGTCCAATTGATTTAGTTGAAGGGTGTAATACCTACCCTGCGGAAACCTTGAGGGAGACAGGGCTTCCGGCGGCCTTCTTTGGGTGGAAAGCCACCCATGGCAAGCTCTCCTGGGGAAGGGTGCCCATCAGGGCTCCGAGGACATCACCAGGTCGTGGGCGGGCTCCGAAGCGGAACGGAACCGTCGCCCCGTACCCTGGGTACGGCGCCGGCGAGCCCGGTACACGACAACCGCTGCCGCTACGAAAAGCGTGCCGGCCGCGATGACCCACATGGCCACGCCCGCCGGCTCCACGACCGCCAGAACCGGCTGGTCCCAGGGCTGGCCCACGGTAATCAGCCATTCCCGCCGCCGCGCATCCGGCAGCTGGTCTGCCTGCTGGGCGAGGGCCCAGCCGTGGACCCCGTAGAGCGCCGCCACGGCACCTATCGTGACGAGCCTGCCGGCCACTGACGGTCCAGGCGCGCGGCCCCTGGCTCCATGGGCCAGGGAGGCCGCAAACAGGCAACCGGAGAGCAATGCCAGCAGGGCCATGGCCTGGTAGCCGAACTGGGTGCGTGACGAATACTCGAGCAAAGGCGTGTAGTACAGGGCTGCCAGCACGGCGGCCAGGCCAGCGGCCGCCACGTAAGGAGCCGATGCAGCATTCAGAACCGGACGCAGCGTAAGGGTGATGGCTTCTCCGCCGCCTATCGTTCCGTCCTGCCTGGGCATGGCGGCGAGCCTGGCCAAGGTCAGCGGCGCACCGGGAACCAGCAGGAGCGGAACGACGGCCATCAGAAGCATCTGCGTCATGACGTGGGCACTGATCAGGTACTCCTGGTAGAACCGGAGCCCTCCGTTGGTGACCAGGAACAACAGCGCAACTCCGGCGAACCAGAAGCCGGCGCGGGAGGCCGGCCAGTGCCCGCCCCGGTTCCGGACACGCTGTACTCCGGCCGCGTACAGGAACACAGCGACGGCGCAGAGGAAGATCCACAGGGCGTCGGGCTTCCAGCTGCTGAACATATCCACAAAGCCGGGAAGGCGCAGCGAAACGGGGGCGGGCGCTGCCTGCGAAACCGTGGGCGGCGGGGTGCGCGCCAGGGCGGCCGCGAGTCCTGAGGCGGCTGCCATGACGGCAAGCTCGGCCACCGCCAGAGCGGTGAAAGCAGTCCGTGCCCTGCCCGGGACTGCTTCCAGCTTTGTGAGAATCCACTTCCGGTGCAATGCCCCGAACACGCCCAGAACCCCCAGAAGCGCGGTCTTGGCCACGAGGATCAGGCCGTACTGCGAGGCCAGCCCGTCAAGCGTTCCGATGCTCGTCACACCAGCCGCGATGCCCGAGATGGCCAGGGCAAGGAAGGACAGCAGCGCCAATGTCGAGTAACGCCGGACCACGGCCAGCAGCTCCGTCCCCAGAGTACGCCGCAGCAGGACAAGCGTTGCCAGGCCGCCGATCCAGACGGCCGCCGCGGCCATGTGCGTGACGACAGACACGGTGCTGTCGGGGTGGCCGGCGCCGCCCGCGGCATGGGAGTTCAGGGCCAGGGGGATCAGCCCCGTGGAAGCCAGAACGGCCGTGATGGCGACGGCCCGCTGGCTCTGCACCCCGAAACACAGGAGCGCCACGGTTGCCGTAAGCACTACTGCCAGGGCGCTTCTCCGGCCGGCGTCAACGTCGGTCAGGAAGCTGACAAAGATGGTCCCGGATCCTTCGGAAAACAGGGGCAGGTTAGCCAGCGAATGGAAGGTGAGGACACTGATCGCGGCTGCGGCGGCCGTCCAGAGCACACCGGAGATACCGGCAATGACCAGTGCCTTCGAGAACGCTTTTCCCTTTGGGGGAAGGGCGAAGAGCGCGAGGATAAGTGGCCCGAGAGTGCCGGCGGCCGCAACGTTGAAAACAAGTTTGGCAACAGGAAGCCCCCAGATGACCGTTGCGCCGGTCCGGTCCAGGAATGCAGCTTCCCTGCCGGCCTCGGTCGAGTAGGCAAGGAACAGTGCCAGCAGCCCGCAACACAGGATCATGGCAGTAACGGCCACCGGCTTCGTCCGTGATGTCTTCATGGTTCCCCCTTGGCGAATGCTGTGGGAGCCAGTCTTGCCACGCGTCCTTGGATTTTTCCTGTGGGTTGTTGCACTGTGCCTTACGCCCGGCGGCACGAACGGGCGCTCCGGCCCGCGGCAGATGACTGGCCCGCGACCCTGTGAGGATGCACACGCCAGCCTGTTGAAGGGCCTCGCCGTTAGTTGCTGGCTCCGGCTCTCACCTAGAATTGCTAGAGATATGCGGACACCGGATGCTTCACCACGGGTCGCGCAGGACAACCAAACACGGACAAGAGCGGCTGCACATTGCGCCAGTGGTCGGCTCACTACAGGAGGAATCCACCATGGCTGAGCACAAGGGCGGCAGTTACCGCGGCGGAAATGACCGGGGCGACTCGGGAAGCAACCGGGGGCGGCAGGGGGGCCCTTTTAGGGGGACCAATAATTCCGGCGGCGATCCGCGGGGCTTCCGCGCCCGTGACGGACGCGGTTTCGGCGGTGACCCTGACCGTAAGCCGTTCTCTGACCGTCCGCGCCGTGAGGGCGACGGCGATCGCCGCGGTTTTGGTGGCGGTGAGCGTAAGCCGTTTGGTGATCGTGACCGTAAGCCGTTTGGTGACCGTCCGCGCCGTGAGGGCGACGGCGATCGCCGCGGTTTTGGTGGCGGTGAGCGTAAGCCGTTTGGTGACCGTGACCGTAAGCCGTTCTCTGACCGTCCGCGCCGTGAGGGCGACGGCGACCGCCGCAGCTTTGGCGACGGCGACCGCAGGCCGTTTGGTGACCGTCCGCGCCGCGAGGGTGAGGGTGACCGCCGCGGTTTCGGTGGCGGTGAGCGCAGGCCGTTCTCTGACCGTCCGCGCCGCGACGGCGAGGGTGACCGCGGCAGCTTTGGTGACCGCGACCGTAAGCCGTTCTCTGACCGTCCGCGCCGTGAGGGTGAGGGTGACCGCCGCGGTTTCGGCGGCGGTGAGCGTAAGCCGTTTGGTGACCGTGACCGTAAGCCGTTTGGTGACCGTCCGCGCCGCGAGGGCGAGGGCGATCGCCGCAGCTTTGGTGGCGGAGACAACCGCCGGCCCTTCGGTGACCGGCAGGACCGTGCACCCCGCGAGGACCGTGCACCCCGCGAAGGCCGCGCCGGCTGGCAGGACCGCGGCGACAGGCAGGACCGCGGCCCCCGCCAGTTCGGCCGCGACAGGGCTGAGGACCGCCCGGCCCGCGTCCCCAACGCCCGCGACCTCCGCAGCGCCAACCGCCCGGACCGTGAGCGTTCGCCCGAAATCGACGAGGACGTCACGGGCAAGGAACTCGACCGCGCAACGCAGCACCAGATCAAGACCCTCGAATCCAACAGCGCGGAATGGGTTGCCCGCCACCTCGTGATGGCCGGACGGCTTATCGACGAGGAACCGGAACTGGCGTTCCAGCACGCCCTTGCCGCCAGCCGCCGCGGCGGACGCCTGGCCGCTGTCCGCGAGGCAGTGGGCCTCACGGCCTATGCCGCCGGACACTACGGCGAAGCCCTGCGCGAATTCCGCACTTACCGGCGGATCAGCGGTTCCAACGTCCACCTGCCAGTGATGGCCGACTGCGAACGCGGCCTGGGCCGGCCCGACCGCGCCCTGGACGTTGTCCGCTCCGAGGAGGCCCAGGACCTCGACGCGCCCGGCAAGGTGGAGTTGGCGATTGTCGCCTCCGGTGCCCGCGCCGACCTTGGCCAGCCGGACGCCGCCGTGGCCGAGCTCGAGATCCCGCAACTGGACATCAACCGCGCCTTTTCTTACAGCCCGCGCCTGTTCCGCGCGTATGCTGACGCCCTGACCGCCGCCGGCCGCGAAACCGAAGCCGGGAAGTGGCAGCGCCAGGCTGTCGTGGCCGAAGAAGCCCTGGGCCTGGGCATGGCAGAGGAACCCGACATCATCGATCTCGGCTGGGACGAGGAAGAGGAAGCCAGGGAAGAGGCCGAACGCCGGAAGCGGATTGCGCAGGCAGCGGGTACGGCGGCGCAGGACCGAGGCGAGTCTTCCGACAACCAGGCCCCCGGCATCAGCGCCGCTGAGGAAGCTGCCGCGCAGCGGCCGGCAGACAGCGCAGCGGTAGAAAACCTGGACGACGCCGAAGCGGACTACTTCGAATCCGACGACGCCGAGTCCGACGAGGACTCCGCCGAACAGGATGATGACGCTGAAGGGGAAGTAGAAGCCTCGCACACCGGTGAGCAGGATGCCGACCGCCGCCAGAACGGCTCGGAGGACTGAACGCGCATGAGTGAAGCACCACTGATTTCGCGGTTCGACGCGCTGCTGGCTGACCTGGACGGAGTGGTCTACAAGGGCCCCCACGCTATCCCCGGAGCGGTGGAATCCCTGCAGCGGCTGGCCGGCATCGGCGTCGGCCTCGGTTACGTGACCAACAACGCCTCCCGTACCCCGGCCCAAGTGGCGGCCCACCTCCGCGAGCTTGGCGCCCCCGCCGAAGACCACCAGGTGGTGAGTTCTTCCCAGGCCGGTGCCGACCTGCTGGCGTCCCTGCTTTCCCCGGGCGCCGCGGTGTTGATCACCGGCAGCCCGGCGCTGGCCCACGAGGTCGAGCTTGTTGGCCTGAAGCCGGTGCACAGCGCCGAGGAGAACCCGGTGGCCGTCGTGCAGGGCTTCAACCCTGCGATCGGCTGGAAGGACCTCGCCGAAGCGTCATTCGTCCTGGCGGACGGTGACGTGCTGTGGGTTGCGACGAACACTGACATGACGCTCCCGCAGACCCGCGGAACCGCGCCCGGCAACGGGTCCCTCGTGGCCGCCGTGGCGGCCGCAACCGGCCGGCAGCCCCTCGTCGCCGGCAAGCCGGAGGCCCCGCTGTTCCACGCCGCGGCCAAGCGGCTTTCTTCGGACCGGCCGCTGGTGGTGGGCGACCGCCTCGACACCGACATCCTGGGTGGCAACCGCGCAGGCTTCGCCACTGTGGCCGTGCTGACTGGCATCGACACCCTGGAAACCATGCTGGCGGCCCGGACCGAGGAGCGGCCCGGCTACATCATCCGGGACCTGGCCGGCCTTTACGAGGCATATCCGGAAATTGATAACGACGGCGGGACGTTCCGTTGCGGGAACGCCACGGCAACGGTGGCCGGAGACGTCATCCGCATCTCCGGATCCAAGGACGACCTCGATTCGTGGCGCGCTGCGTGTGCCGCGTGGTGGACGGCCCGTGCCGACGCCGACGTCCCCACGGCTCCCGAACTCGAGTGGCCGGATCAATAGACTGGTGCCATGCCCGAGTTGAACAACACCGCTCCGGACGGGTCAGTGTCTGACGCTGCATCGTCGGACGCCGCAGTGTCAGATACCGCAGTGTCAGATACCGCAGTGTCAGATACCGCCTGGCCGGAGCTGACCGTGCCCGGCGGCCGCGCGGGCGATGCCGGCACCGCAGACCCGGCGGTGCTTGCCATCCTGGACAGGGTCCGCGAGGTCCCCGGGCTCCCGGTTTCGGAGCACCCGGCCGCCTATGCAGGCATGCACGACGCCCTGCTGGAAGCCCTGAACGAAGAGCCCCTGAACGAAGAGCCCCTGAAGGAAGAGGCCCAGCACGAAGAGCCGCAGCACGGTCCGGGTGCTGCCTGACCATGCCCAGACTCGACCAACTGCTCGTCAGCAGGGGACTGGCGCGGTCCCGCACGCACGCCGCCCGGCTCATCGCCGAGGGCAAGGTGTCCTCCGCAGGCGACATCCTCGCCAAAGCGTCGCTGCAGGTGGGCGACGACCGTGAACTAAACGTCGCGGAAGACGCGGCGGACGCGTACGTCAGCCGCGCCGGCCACAAACTGGCCGGCGCGCTGGACGCCTTCCCCGGGGTCGCCGTCGGCGGTAAACGGTGTCTTGACGCCGGAGCCTCCACGGGCGGCTTTACCGACGTCCTGCTGCGGCGGGGCGCCGCGCACGTGGTGGCGGTCGACGTCGGGCACGGCCAGCTGGTGCCGCAGCTCCGCAGCGACCCGCGCGTGAGCGTGCACGAAGGGCTCAACGTCCGCTACATGGGCCCCGAACAGATCGGCGGCCGGGCAGAAGTCACGGTTGCCGACCTTTCCTTCATTTCCCTGACGCTGGTGCTGGCCCCGCTGGCAGCGTGCACCGCTCCGGGCGGCGACCTGGTCCTCATGGTCAAGCCGCAGTTCGAGATCGGCAAGGAACGGCTCGCCCGCACCGGAGTGGTCACGTCGGAACGCGAACGGCGCCTGGCTGTCGGTAAAGTGGCGGGGGCAGCGCTCGACGCCGGCCTGGAACTGCGGGGGCTGGCCATCAGCCCGTTGCCGGGCCAGGACGGAAATGTCGAATACTTCCTGTGGATAACGCAAAGAATGTCCGAAGACTTGCCTAAGATCGAAGAGCGGGACGCAGCCGTTGCTGCGTTGCTGGGAAAGATCTGGCCGAACCACTAGAGAGCGGAACCCGATGAGCAGGCGTGTACTGGTACTTGCCCATACCGGCCGCGAGGAATCCCTAAAGGCGGCTTGGGAGGCGTGCGCCCAGCTCCACGCCTCCGGCATCATCCCCGTCATGCAGAAGTCCGAACTGGCCGACATGGAGGGCTTCTTCGGCGCCATGGACCAGCCGGTCGAAATCCTCCACGACCACATCCAGCTTCCGGACGTGGAACTGGTCATGGTGCTGGGCGGCGACGGGACCATCCTGCGTGCGGCGGAACTGGTCCGCGAAGTGGACGTGC
The DNA here is from genome assembly GCF_042674585.1 of Arthrobacter sp. NPDC057013. Lineage (NCBI taxonomy): Bacteria > Bacillati > Actinomycetota > Actinomycetes > Micrococcales > Micrococcaceae > Arthrobacter > Arthrobacter sp. NPDC057013. The sequence goes on along the minus strand of NZ_JBHUSE010000018.1, from coordinate 96,782 downwards.
CGCTGCTGGGCGTGAACCTCGGCCATGTCGGGTTCCTCGCCGAGAGCGAGCGTGCGGACCTCGCCCAGACAGTGGAATGGATCGCCAGCCGTGAGTACACGGTGGAGGAGCGCATGACCATCGACGTCCAGGTCTGGGTCCGCGGCCAGAAGATCTGGCACACCTGGGCCCTGAACGAGGCCGCCATCGAAAAGGGTGACCGGGAGCGCATGCTCGAACTGGTCACCGAGGTGGACGAGCGCCCGCTGACCTCCTTCGGTTGCGACGGGGTGGTGCTGGCCACGCCCACCGGATCCACCGCCTACGCCTTCTCTGCCGGCGGGCCCGTCGTGTGGCCCGAGGTGGAAGCCCTCCTCATCGTGCCCATCAGCGCGCACGCCCTCTTCGCCAAGCCGCTGGTGGTCTCGCCCCGGTCCCGGCTGGCGGTGGAAGTCCTCAACCGGACAGACGCTCTCGGCGTTCTGTGGTGCGACGGCAGGCGTTCGGTGGACCTGCCTCCCGGCGCCCGCGTGGAGGTCACCCGGTCCACCACCCCGGTCCGCCTGGCCCGCACCCACCAGACCCCGTTCTCGGCGAGGCTGGTCCGCAAGTTCGAGCTTCCCATCCACGGCTGGCGCGGCCCTGTGCCGCAGTCCGAGCAGATCCACACCGGTCCGGTGCCGATCGTGCGCACGCCGCGGACCATGGCCCCTCCCTCGGGCCTTCAGCCATACGAACCCGGTTCAGAATCCGATCCTCCGACTGAAAAGTGAACCATGCTTGAAGAACTGAGAATCCGCGATCTCGGCGTCATCACCGACGCCACGCTGCCGCTGGGCCCCGGGCTCAGCGTGGTGACCGGCGAAACCGGCGCCGGCAAGACCATGGTGGTCACCGCCGTCGGGCTGTTGCTGGGAGCCCGGTCGGACGCCGGGGCCGTGCGCAGCGGCGCCAAGAGCGCCTCCGCCGAAGCGGTTGTGCAGCTGCAATCCGGGCACCTCGCCCTGGAGCGCGCCAGGGACGCCGGGGCCGAGGTTGAAGAGTTCGACGGCGGCGCGGAACTGCTGCTCTCACGACGCCTGGGCGCGGACGGACGCAGCCGGGCCTTCCTCGGCGGCCGGGCAGCCCCGGTGGGCGTGCTGGCCGAGATCGGCGAGTCGCTCGTGGTGGTGCACGGGCAGACTGACCAGATCCGGCTCAAGGGCGCCGCGGCACAGCGCGAGGCCCTCGACAAGTTCGCGGGGGACGGGTTGGCCTCGACGCTGGCCGGATTCCAGGACCTCTACAGCTCCTGGAAATCCAGCCAGGCCGAGCTGGACTCACTGCGCAGCGCGGAACGCGAGCGGCTCCGCGAGGCCGAATCCCTGGAGGCCGCGCTGGCGGAGATCGATGCCGTGGAACCGCAGGCCGGGGAGGACGAGGCCCTGAAGGCTGAGGCCGTGAAGCTGGCCAACGTCGAGGAACTCCGGATTGCGGCCACCACCGCACACCAGGCCCTGATTGCCGAGGACTTCGGCGAGGCCGGCGACGCCACGTCACTCGTGGACGCGGCCAAGCGGACCCTGGAACACGTGGCCGAGCACGACGAGGAACTCGGATCGGCAGCAGCCCGCCTCGCGGAGGTGGGGTTCCTGCTCAACGACATCGCCACCGAATTAGCAAGCTACCAGGCAGGGCTGGACTCGGAGGGGCCGGAACGCCTGGCCGAAATCGAGGAACGCCGCGCGTCCCTGGCCAAGCTGGTCCGGAAATACGCGCCGAGCATCGACGAGGTCCTCGAGTGGGCCGAGAACGCCCGGGCGCGCTTTGACGAACTGCAGGGAGACTCGACCCGAATCGAGAACCTGGAAGCCGAGGTGGCCAGGGCCTCGGCCGAGCTGAAGAAGCAGGCCGCGGCCATCAGCAAGGTCCGCGCCAAGGCCGCCAAGGACCTCTCCGCCCGGGTCAGCGCCGAACTGAAGGCCCTGGCCATGGCGGACGCCACCCTGGTGATCACCATCGAGGCCGCAGCCCAGCTGGGACCCCACGGCGCGGACGAGATCTCCTTCCTGCTGCAGCCGCATTCCGGCGCACCGGCCCGGCCGCTGGGCAAGGGCGCGTCCGGCGGTGAGCTCTCCAGGGTCATGCTGGCCATCGAGGTGGTGCTGGCCGCGGTGGACCCCGTGCCCACGTTCGTCTTCGACGAGGTGGACGCCGGTGTGGGCGGCCGCGCCGCCGTCGAGATCGGCCGGCGGCTGGCCATGCTGGCCCGCCACGTCCAGGTCCTGGTGGTGACGCACCTGCCGCAGGTCGCGGCGTTCGCCGACCAGCACATCCGTGTGACCAAGACCTCGGTGCGCGGTTCCGACGGCTCCACGGCCAAGGGTTTCACCTCCAGCGACGTCCAGCTCCTGGACGAGGCCGAACGCGTCCGGGAACTCGCCAGGATGCTGGCGGGCCAGGAAGACTCCGAAACCGCTCAGGCGCACGCCCAGGAGCTTCTGGACGACGCCAAGCTCCTGCCGCAGCAGGCCTGAGCCGCTGGCCTCGGGCATGAGCTGAACCGGCCCGCCCCTCGGCAGGCCCTGGCGGCTCTGCTATCGCCTGCGGGTATTGCCTGCGGGCCGTGGACAGGGAAAACTGAGCCCTTTGGGGACCGCATACCCGATCCGTGGAAGGCTCAATTGATGATAGGCTCGAATTCCGTGGTGCAGCGATCAAATTCCCGTGTAAATTCCCGGTTCCCGGGCTCCTCCAAGACGACCAAACACATCTTCGTCACCGGCGGTGTGGCGTCCTCACTCGGCAAGGGACTGACGGCCTCCAGCCTCGGCCACCTGCTGCGGGCACGCGGCCTGTCAGTAACTATGCAGAAGCTCGATCCCTATCTGAACGTGGATCCGGGCACGATGAACCCCTTCCAGCACGGCGAGGTTTTCGTCACAGACGACGGCGCCGAAACCGACCTCGACATCGGACACTACGAGCGCTTCCTCGACGAAAACCTCGAGGGTTCGGCCAACGTGACCACCGGCCAGGTCTACTCCACGGTCATCGCCAAGGAACGCCGCGGCGAGTACCTCGGGGACACCGTCCAGGTCATCCCGCACATCACCGATGAGATCAAGCGCCGGATGCGGCTTCCCTCCGAGGGCAAGAACGCGCCGGACGTCATCATCACAGAGATCGGCGGCACGGTGGGCGACATCGAGTCGCAGCCCTTCCTCGAGTCCGCACGCCAGGTCCGCCAGGACATCGGCCGGACCAACGTCTTCTTCCTCCACGTTTCGCTGGTGCCGTACATCGGGCCTTCGCAGGAACTGAAGACCAAGCCCACGCAGCATTCCGTGGCCGCCCTCCGCTCCATCGGCATCCAGCCGGAAGCCATCGTGATCCGCTCGGACCGCGAAGTCCCCGACGCCATGCGCGAGAAGATCGGCCGCATGTGCGACGTCGACATCGACGCCGTGGTGAACGCCGCCGACGCGCCCAGCATCTACGACATCCCCAAGACCCTGCACACCCAGGGCCTGGACTCGTACATCGTCCGGGCGCTGGACCTGCCGTTCAAGGACGTCGACTGGACCAGCTGGGACAAGCTCCTCGAAGCCGTCCACAACCCCAAGCATGAGGTTGAGGTTGCCCTGGTGGGCAAGTACATCGACCTTCCGGACGCCTACCTCTCCGTCACGGAGGCCCTGCGCGCCGGCGGATTCGCCAACAACGCCAAGGTCAAGATCCGCTGGGTGCCGTCCGACGAATGCGAAACCCACGAGGGCGCAGTGCGTTCCCTCGAGGGCGTCGACGCCATCTGCGTTCCGGGCGGCTTCGGCATCCGCGGCCTGGAAGGCAAGCTGGGCGCGCTGAAGTTTGCCCGCGAATCCCGCCTGCCCGTGCTGGGCCTCTGCCTTGGCCTGCAGTGCATGGTCATCGAGTACGCCCGCAACGTCGTCGGCCTGGAGGGCGCCTCCTCCAGCGAGTTTGAGCCGGACTCCAAGTACCCGGTCATCGCCACGATGGAAGAGCAGCTGGAATTCGTTGAGGGGCGCGGCGACCTCGGCGGCACCATGCGCCTGGGCCTGTACGAGGCCAAGCTGGACGAGGGCTCGGTCATCGCCGAGACCTACGGCAAAACCACCGTCAGCGAACGCCACCGCCACCGGTACGAGGTAAACAACAAGTACCGCGAACAGATTGCCGCCGAGGGCCTGGTGTTCTCCGGGACGTCCCCGGACGGCAAGCTGGTGGAATACGTGGAGCTGCCCCGTGAGGTGCACCCCTACTACGTGGCCACCCAGGCGCACCCGGAACTGAGCTCACGGCCCACCCGGCCGCACCCGCTCTTTGCCGGCCTGGTGAAGGCCGCCCTGGACCACCAGAGCGGAAGCGACGTCACCGGTTTCGAACCCGCTGCGGCCGCCTCCGGCGAAGCCCCCGCAGAGTAGAACACCTGCAGAGTCATCCCACAACACCCATAGAGTAAGGACGGCGCGATGCCCGGTACATCTGAAGACACCCCTGCTGACCGGCAGGTTTCGGATGCGCCGAGCCCGCGCCGTCTGCTTTCCAGGGAAAGGGTCTACAACGGCAGGATCTGGGACGTTGTCAGCGACAGCTTCAAGCTGACCGCCGAGGGTGACCCCCTCGTCCGGGACTACATTGAGCACCCCGGCGCCGTCGCTGTGCTCCCCATGAACGACGACGGCGAGGTGCTGCTGATCAAGCAGTACCGCCACCCGGTCGGCATGGACCTATGGGAGATTCCCGCAGGCCTGCTCGACGTCGAGGGTGAGGACTTCGTGGTGGGCGCCAGCCGGGAGCTGGCCGAGGAAGCGGACCTGATCGCCAGCGAATGGAACGTCCTGGCAGACTTCTTCAACTCGCCGGGCTCCTCCAGCGAAGCCATCCGCATCTACCTCGCCCGCGGCCTCACCGAGGTCCCGCACCACGAACTGCACGTCCGCACGGACGAAGAAGCGGAAATCGAGCTGCACTGGATCCCGCTGGAGGACGCCGTTGCCGCGGTGCTGGAGGGTCGCCTGCACAACCCGTCCGCCGTCGTCGGAATCCTTGCTGCGGCAGCCGCGAAGGCGGACGGCTTCAGCGGACTACGGCCGGGCGACGCCCCCTGGCCGGCGCACCCCAGCCAGCGCTGATGTCCGCGGACACGGCGGCACCGGAGGAATCTCCGGCCACGTCGGCACCCCAGCCGACAGATGGAGCGGAAACGGCCCCACCGCAACGGCCGCGCACCGCGATTGACCGCGGCGTGACCGACTACCTCCAGCACATGGGAGTGGAACGTGGCCTCGCCGCAAACACCCTGTCCGCGTACCGCCGCGACCTCGCCCGCTATTCGGCCTACCTGGCCGGGCAGGGCCTCAGCAGCCCGGCTGACATCACCCGCCACCACGTGACGGGCTTTGCCCAGGCGCTCTCCGACGGCGCCGACGGCGGCACTCCGCTCGGTGTGCGCTCCGCGGCGCGGACTGTGGTGGCCGTCCGCGGGCTGCACCGCTTTTGGGCGCTGGAAGGGACGACGACGGCAGACCCCGCCAGCGATGTCCACCCGCCAATGCCCGGTAAACGGCTGCCCAAGGCCATCACCGTGGACGAGGTCACCAGGATCCTGGAGGCAGCGGGCACAGACACCGCAACAGGCCTCCGGGACCGGGCGCTGCTGGAGTTCCTGTACTCCACCGGAGCGCGGATCAGCGAAGCCGTGGGCCTGGACGTGGACGACCTGTCCGTGCAGGCCGCCGAATCCGGACCGGCGATCGTGCGGCTGTTCGGCAAGGGCTCCAAGGAGCGCCTCGTGCCGCTGGGTTCCTTCGCGGCCCGCGCCCTGGACGCCTACCTGGTCCGGGGCCGGCCGCTGCTCGCGGGGAAGGGCAAGGGCACCCCTGCGCTGTTCCTCAATGCCAGGGGCGGGCGCATCAGCCGCCAGAGCGCCTGGACCATCCTGAAGGCCGCGGCGGACAAGGCCAACATCGCCAAGGATGTTTCCCCGCACACGCTCCGGCACTCCTTCGCCACCCACCTGCTCGAAGGCGGCGCGGACGTCCGCGTGGTCCAGGAACTGCTGGGGCACGCCTCGGTGACCACCACGCAGGTGTACACCCTCGTCACCGCCGACACGCTGCGGGAAGTCTACGCGGCGGCGCATCCGCGGGCACTGGGATAAACACCGGCATTTGGGTTAATCCCGGGCCTTGGGACAGGCGTCCGGACAGCGACGGGACCGCTAGGCTGGTCTGCATGACTTCCGTGCCCGTCACCCTGTGCTTCCTGCTACGGGAATGCCCGGAGGTTGGGCCCGAGGTGCTGCTGGGCCTGAAGCGGACCGGCTTCGGAGCCGGAAAGATCGTCGGACTCGGCGGCCACGTTGAGGCCGGCGAAACCGACGCCCAGGCGGCATGCCGGGAGGTGCTGGAGGAGGCCGGCGTCGTGGTCCTCGAGGAGGACCTGTTCGACGCCGGAAAGGTGGAGTTCGTCTTCCCCGCACGGCCGGACTGGAACATGTCCACCCGCCTGTTCACCACCCGCCGGTGGGCCGGCGAACCGATCGAGAGCTCCGAGATCATTCCGGAGTGGTTCCTGGTTTCCGGCCTTCCGCTGGAGCGCATGTGGCAGGATGCGGAGCACTGGCTGCCGCTGGCGCTGGCCGGGAACGCCGTCGACGCCGTCATCACCCTAAACGAGGACAACGAGACAGTGGCGTCCGCCGAATATTCTTTCCGCGCCCTGTAACCGCCCGTTCCGCGCCGGAAACTATACGGTTAGCCTGCCTGGTCAGGAAGAACTTCTTACGTTTGGGGGATGCGTGGATTCGGAACGCGAACGGGCGTTCGTCGCCGTTCACAGGGACAGCTACCCGCGGGTTTACAGATATGTGCGGCGGCGGGTGGAATCGCCTGAGCTCGCAGAAGAGCTCGCGGCGGACGTGTTCCGCGTCGCCTGGCAAAAATGGCAGGACCAGCCGCACCCGGATATCGCCTGGCTGCTGACAGTGGCGCGGAACCTGATCGGCAATGCGTACCGGAGCCGCGACCGGCTCGTGGCATTGCAGGCGAAACTCCGGGCGTCCGCGGAGCTACGCTCCGGTGCGGATTCCGAGGACCTGCGGGTTCACGACGCGATGGCCGCGCTGCGCGACAGTGAGCGCGACATCCTGCAACTGGCCTACTGGGATGAGCTGAGCATGGCCGAGATCGCCGGCGTTCTGCAGTGCAGCGAAGCAGCAGCCAAGGTCCGCCTGCACCGTGCCCGGGCCGCGTTCCGCAAGCAGATGCCCGTGGCCGCCCGAACGGGCAAACAGAATACGGGCAAACAGAACTCGGTTACACAAAAGATGGGTGCATGAGATGGATCCGATCAAGAACCTGATTTCCGGGTCTGACCCGCTCCGCAACGATCCAGCCGCGGTGCCGGACGCCGACGATGCCCTGCGGCGCGTGACCACTGAAGCCCCGATGTTCACGGACAGCCTGCCGCCGAACGTACTGCGGTTTGAGGACCGGAAGCGGCGGCGGGCGCGTGTTGCCGGTGTACTGACTCTGACGGCAGCGGCGGTTACCGCCGGCGTGCTCGTGGCGGCGAACCTCGGAACGCTGGTATCTGCTCCTGAACCCGCGGGTACCGTTGTCCCGTCGCCGTCCAAATCCAGCGTGCCGGCCACGCTAACTCCGTCGGCGACGCCCACCGCAACTCGAACGGCGACAGCAACGCCGGCGGGGACCCCGGCGCCAACCCCTCCTGCCGCCGCAGTTACATGGACCACCTTCACGGACGCCACCGGCCAGGCCACCTTCGAACACCCGCTGGGGTGGACGATGTCCCAGGAGCCGCAAACCATCGACGGCGGTGAGTACAACATCGTCGAAGTGAAGAACGGCGCGGGCAAGACCATGGCCACCCTGCGTTTGGTCTACGACGTCGCGGGTGGCCCGGTGTGCCCGGACCCGAAGCCATACCAGACCCTCGACTCGGTGGTCGTCGATATTCCGCAGAAGGCGGCCAAACTCAGGGAACACCGGCAAGGTCCGTCCGCCTTTGTCTTCCGGGTGGTCAAGGGAGACAAGGTGTATGGGTCGCTCGCCCTGGCCGACCGAGATCTGGCTGCTCAGACCTCGACCTGTGGCCTGTACAACGGCATTCTGGGGCCGGACAACGTTCCCATTGCACAATTTGGCGATGCCGTGTGGCTCACAGCGGACGGTAAAGAGGCTCCGCTGACGTTCGACTCTATTGCCGAGGCGAAGGCGTACATGGGAACTCAGGAGTACCAGGACGTCAAGCGCATGCTGATCTCCCTGGCCCTGCAGCCGGCCAAAGCGCCTGCCACGAGCCCGCGCTTCGTCAGCCAAGACGGAAAGGCCAGCTTCGTCCTCCCCGAGGGCTGGACCGCGAAGGATGTCCCCGCCGGGACGCCGGACTACCCGGGCGTGGGAATCACAGTGTCCGACGAAGCAGGTAAGACGGTGGCGAGTTTCCAGCAGAGTGCTGCGGGCGGCCTCGGCGGGGCCTGCACGCAAGGAACCTACAAAATCACCGAACTCGATAGCGGTACTTCTTCCATCCGCGACCCGTGGGCGATGGAGCGCGGGGTGCGGTTCTCCTATCGGGTGATGGACAAGACCTCTCTCGGCCAGGGTTTCAGCTACCAGTTGGGGCTGGTGGACAAGGACAGTGGCTCTGTCAGCGACGGCTGCCTCATGTATTCCGTGGTGACCGGTACCCCCATGGGTATCCTGTCCTTCGCGGCCCAGGCCGGCCAGGGCCCCGCCGAGCCGACTTTCGCCACCATGGGCGAGGCAAGGGCGTACGTGGAGACGCCCGTGTATAAGAAGCTGAAGGCCATGATCCAGAGCCTGAAGGTCACGTCCTAACGCCGCCCCAAAACGGACCCTCCCATAAAACAACACCGGGCCGGCCACCGAAAGGCGACCGGCCCGGCGTCGTACTCTCTTAAGGGCCTTAAGGTCGTACTCTCTTATGGACGTTAAGGGCGACCGGCTACGGCACGTGCCGTTCGTCCGGACCGTTGTAAGCGCTCAGCGGGCGGATGAGCGAGTTCGCGTTCAGCTGCTCCATGAAGTGGGCGGTCCAGCCGGTGATGCGGCTGGCGACGAAGAGCGGCGTGAACATGTTGGTGTCGAAGCCCATGAGGTGGTACGTGGGCCCGGCCGGGTAGTCGAGGTTCGGCTTGATGCCCTTGGCCTCGTCCATGGCCGATTCGAGCCCGTTGTACAGGCCCAGCAACTCGGGCCGGCCGAAGTGGGCGATCATCTTGTCGAGGGCGGCCTTCATGGTGGGGACGCGGGAGTCGCCGTGCTTGTAGACCCGGTGGCCGAAGCCCATGACCTTCTTCTTCTGGGCCAGGGCGTTTTCCATCCAGGCCTTGGCGCGGTCCGCAGCTTCCTCCAGTGACTCCTCGGGACGGATCCCGATCTCGTCGAACGTGTGCATGACGGCCTCGTTGGCGCCGCCGTGCAGCGGTCCCTTGAGTGCGCCGATGGCGCCGGTCACTGCCGAATGGAGGTCGGACAGCGTTGACATGATGACGCGCCCGGCGAATGTGGAGGCGTTGAAGGAGTGCTCTGCGTAAAGGATCATGGAGACGTTGAAGGCCTCCACCACTTCCGCAACGGCCTCCTCGCCGAACGTCATCCAGAGGAAGTTGGCGGAGTAGCCCAGGTCATCCCTCGGCTCCACAGGCTCCTGCCCGCGCCGGCGACGCTGGTCGTACGCCACCACGGCCGGCATCGCAGCAAACAGGTCCGTCGCCTTGGCCATGTTGGCATCCCGGGAGGAATCCTCCGCGAGCTCGTGGCGGGCGCCCATCACCGACGCGGCGGTGCGGCAGACATCCATGGGGTGCGCCGTCGTCGGCAGGGCATCAATCACCTGCTTGACCACAGGATCCAGAGCCCTTCCGGCGCGCTCGCGGGCCGTAAACTCAGCCAGCTCCTCCTGCGTAGGCAGCTCGCCGTTCCACAGCAGGTAGGCGACCTCTTCGAAGCTGCACCGGGCGGCGAGCTCCTGGACGGGGTAGCCGCGGTAGAGCAGTGAGTTCGTGTCGGGATTGACCTTCGAGACGGCGGTGTAGTCCACCACGACGCCAGCGAGGCCCTTCTTGATCTCTTCTTCAGCCATGCTGAACTCCTTCGTTCCTTGCGTCCGGTTACCGGCCGGAAGGGCCGGTGGTCCTGCGGGAAATTTGGGCGTCAGTCTGTTCCGGGGATCCGGAAGTTGAAGACGCCGGTGTCAAAGCGGTTGTAGGCCTCATAATCCACCAGGTCGTACAACCGCGCGCGCGTCAGCATGCTTCCTACCTGTGCCTCCTGCGTTCCGTCGGCCTTAATTGAGTCCAGCGTACGCTCCGCTGCCCCCATGGCACTACGGAGCAGGGTCACCGGGTAGATCACCATGTTCACGCCCACGTTCTGGAGCTGATCGACGGTGAAGAGGTCGCTTTTTCCGAACTCGGTCATGTTGGCCAGGATCGGCACGTCCACGGCGTCGCGGATGGCCCGGAATTCCTCCAGTGTGGCCATTGCTTCGGGGAAGATGGCGTCTGCGCCGGCCTCGACGAGGGCCTTGGCGCGGTCCTTTGCCGCGTCCAGCCCTTCGACAGCGCGGATGTCGGTGCGGGCCATGATCAGGAAGTTCGGGTCCCGCCTCGCGTCGGCCGCTGCCCGGATGCGTTTGGTGGCGGTGTCCAGGTCTACGACGTTTTTGCCGTCGAGGTGGCCGCAGCGTTTGGGGTTGAACTGGTCTTCGATGTGGCAGCCGGCGAGGCCGGCGTTTTCGAGTTCCTGGATGCTGCGGGCCACGTTCATGGGTTCGCCGAAGCCGGTGTCCGCATCGACGATGCAGGGCAGGTCGGTCATGCGGGCGATCTGGCCTGCCCGGGTGGCGACTTCGGTGAGGGTGGTCAGGCCGATGTCGGGCAGGCCGAGGTCGTTGGCCAGGACGGCGCCGGAGATGTAGACCCCGGCGAAGCCCTTTTCCTCGATCAGCCGCGCGGAGAGTGGGTTGAAGGCGCCGGGGAACTGCTGGATGGTTCCGGAAGCCAGCAGTTCCCGGAGCGTGATTCGCTTCTGTTCCGGGGTGGATTTTGAGTAGAGCATTTAGAACAGTCCCTTGGGCGCGGCGCTGAGGTCGATGACGCCGGGCGCGGCGGTGATGTTGAGCTGGTCCAGTTCGCCGGCGGCCAGTTCGGGGAGGCGTTCGACGGCGGCGAGGAACCGTTCGATCTCCGCGTCTTCTACGAGGTCTTTGGCGAGGGTGCGGAACTTGTTGACGTACTGTTCGCGGGTGAACGGCCGGGCGCCGAGGGGGTGGGCGTCCGCGACGGCGATCTCGTCGGTGATGACGGTGCCGTCGGTGAGGGTGATTTCCACGGAGCCGCCGAAGGCCTTCTCGGAGATGTCGAGGGAGTGGTAGCGGCGGGTCCATTCCGGGTCCTCCACGGTGGAGACCTTTTGCCACAGTTCCACGGTGTCGGGGCGGGCGGCGCGTTCGGGGGAGTAGGAGTTCACGTGGTGCCAGGCCCCGTCCTGCAGCGCGACGGTGAAGATGTACGGGATGGAGTGGTCCAGGGTTTCCCGGCTGGCCGTCGGATCGTACTTTTGCGGGTCGTTGGCGCCGGAGCCGATCACGTAGTGGGTGTGGTGGCTGGTTTTGATGAGGACGGACTTCACGTTTGCCGGGTCGGTGGCTTCGGGGTGCTCGCGGTTGAGCTTGCGGGCGAGGTCGATCCAGGCCTGGGCCTGGTATTCGGCGGAGTGTTCCTTGGTGTAGGTGTCCAGGATGGCGCGCTTCGCCTCGCCCGGTGTCGGCAGCGGGACCTCGTAGGAGGCGCCGGGGCCGTCCAGCAGCCAGGCGATCACGCCGTCCTCCCCCTCGTAGATCGGCACCGGCGAGGTCTGCCCGCGCATGGACCTGTCCACCGCTTCGACCGCCATCTTCCCCGCGAACGCCGGGGCGTGCGCCTTCCACGTGGAGATCTCGCCCTTGCGGGACTGGCGGGTGGCGGTGGTGGTGTGCAGGGCCTGGCCAACGGACTGGAAGATCGTCTCCACGTCCAGGCCGAGCAGCGTGCCGATGCCGGCGGCCGCCGACGGTCCAAGGTGGGCGACGTGGTCGATCTTGTGCTTGTGCAGGCAGATCGCCTTCACCAGGTTTACCTGGACCTCGTAGCCGGTGGTGATGCCGCGGATCAGGTCCTTGCCGCTGGAGCCGACATGCTGCGCGACGGCGAGGATCGGCGGAATGTTGTCCCCGGGGTGCGAGTAGTCCGCGGCCAGGAAGGTGTCGTGGTAGTCCAGTTCACGGACAGCCACGCCATTGGCCCACGCCGCCCACTCCGGAGAGACACGCTCGCCGATGCCGAAGACCTTGGCGCCCTTGCCGCCGCTGGACGGGGCGTGGGTGAGGGCCTGTGCCCGGGCCGCGACGATGGGGGCGCGGTTCAGCGAGGCAATGGCCACGGAGGCGTTGTCGATGATGCGGTTGATGACCATGTCCGTGACGTCGGGCGTTACTTCCACCGGATCTGCGGCGACCACGGCGATCTTGTGGGCGAGCTGCTGTTCGCGCGGGAGGTTTTCCTCGCTCTTGTACACGCGGACGTGGTGTTCCTTAACCATGGGACTCCTTTTGGGCGGATGTGTGGACGGCTTTGACGTGGGAAAGGCTGCGGTGCAGGTGGAGCGTGGTGGCCGCTTCGGCCAGGCGGGGGTTGCCGGCAGCTATCGCCTCGGCGATGGCAGCATGTTCGGCTGCGGCGGCCGTGAGCCGGGGCTGGTCGTCGGCGGCCAGCCTGCGGACCCGCACCAGATGGACACGCAGGCTTCGCATGGCCTGGGCAAGGTAAGAGTTGGAGATCGCCGCGTCAATGGCGGCATCCAGGCGGCCGACGAGCTCGTAGTAATCGTGCCGGGCAGGGTCAGTGGAGTCCAGCAGCGCTGGCGCGTCCTGCAGTTCTTCCTGCAGCCTCCGGAAAACGGCGGCATCGCCGCGCTGGGCTGCCAGTGCGGCAGCCTTCCCCTCAAGCGTTTCGCGGAGCTCGAACAGCTCGTCGATGTCGTCAAGTGAAATATCGGTCACGACGACGCCACGGCCACCCGCCGCCGTCAACCCCTCGGCCGTCAGGCGGCCCAGCGCTTCCCGAAGGGGCGTCCTTGAGACACCGAGCCGGGCGGACTGCTCCACTTCGGCGAGTACCGTGCCGGGCAGGAGCCGCCACTCGATGATGTCATCGCGCAGTGCAGCATAGGCCCTGTCGCTGGCACGCATCCTGCCTCCTTTCCCGTGGCTTCATCTGGTCTTCGAGTGTATACACAGATAGGGTTCTTGCCTACCTCAGGGACGAAATTTTTGGACCATGCGGGATGCGTGTATACAAGCGTGGATGACTTAGGACGTGGTTTACAGGCCCAGCCGTCTGTCGTTTGGGACGGAATGCCTGGAGCGGCGGTTCAGAGCGCCGGAATGTCCCAGCGCCCCACTGCGTCCAGATCAGGGCTTTCTCAATGCTGGGAGCCCCCTGAGCGGTCACCTGGTTCTCGTTCCCGGGTGGCTCAAAAGAATATTTTGCGAGCGGGCCCGCAGCAGGCCCACGACACCCCTAAATTGTCGTAGCCCCCTGTCATGCTGTGGGTATGGATGCGACGGCAGCGGTGCAGACGGTGGAGGGCGTGGAGTCCTCTGTTGCTGTGCTGGCTGGTTTTGTCCGTGAGGCCGCGGGCGCCGAGGCCGGTTCTGTGGCGGTGACCGGTTCTGGGGTTTTGACCGCTGCTGGCTCCGTTGCCGGTGCTGATTCGGTTGTTGGTGCCGGTTCCGTTGGCGGTGTGGGTCCTGGGGCGGGTGGTGATCCGTTGCGGGATGAGGCGGATGCGTGGCTGGATGTGCTGGCCGGGACGGCCAGGCTGGAGGCCCGGGTGGCTGCGTTGAAGGTCCAGGCCGCGGCTGGTTTCGCTGCTGCCGCGGCGGCGTTGGTGGCTCCTGGTGCGTCCGTGTCGGAGCGGGACGCGTTGGAGATGTCGGTGACCGCTGAGGTCGCCTTCGCGCTGAGCGTGAGCGAGGGGGCGGCGGCACGCTTGCTGGACGAATCCGCCAAACTCACCAGGGATCTGCCGCTGACTCTTGCCGCGCTCGGGTCGGGAACCCTCTCCTGGCAGCACGGGCGGATCATGTGTGACGAGACCGAGGGGCTGGATCCGGCTGCTGCGGCGGCGTTTGAGGCGCATTTCCTGGACCCGGACGCACCAAACCCGGCCCGGGGTTGCCCGGCGGGGGAGCTGACCCCGGCAAGGTTCCGGGCCAAGGCCCGGTATTGGCGGGAACGGCATCACCCGGTCAGCATGGAAAAACGGCATGGCCGGTGTGTGGAGGACCGGCGGCTGGAGTTTGCCCCGGACCGGGACGGCATGGCGTGGCTGTCGGCCTATCTGCCCGCGGACCAGGCAGCCGGGATCTGGAACCGCGCCACCGCCGCCGCCCGCGCCCTGCAGGGCCCGGCCGAAACCCGGACCCTGACCCAGCTCCGCGTCGACGCGTTCGCCAGCTGGTTGCTCGGCCCGGCACCGGCAGTGGGCGGCGCTGCTGCGCCGCCTGCGGAATTCTTTCCCACAGAATTCTGTCCCACGGATCTCCCGTCGACGGGTTCCCTGCCGGCAGGGTCCCTGCCCGTGGATGATCGGCCCTCAGACGCTGCGCTGCACGGTAAGCCGCTTCCCGCAGTTCCCCCGCCTAGCGATATCCCGTTCGCAGGATGCGGGCGGGCCGGTGCCGCAGGCTCTGCGCGGGCCGGTGACGTGCCGGCCCGTGGAACGCCTGCCGCGGGACTGCCCGGTGGTGATGTGCCGTCGCCGGGGGCGCAGGTCCTGGTCACGGTGCCGGTTTTCTCCCTGCTTGGCCTGTCCGAGGAACCGGCCACACTGGATGGGTACGGGCCGATCCCGCCGTCGATGGCCCGCCGGCTCGTCGCCGAGGGCGCCACCTCTTTCCACCGGGTGCTTGTTGACCCGCGCGACGGGGCACCGCTGGAGATCGGACGCACCAGCTACCGGCTGACCAAACCAATGCGGCAATGGCTGCGGCTCCGCGACGCCAAGTGCACATTCCCCAGCTGCAACAACCACTCCCTGGACAACGACGCCGACCACATCCTCGCCTGGGCCGACGGCGGCGGCACCGGCGTCGCCAACCTCGGCCAACCCTGCCCCAAACACCACAAACTCAAACACAACACGGCCTGGCAACCAGCCGGCGCCACCCGCGCCACCCCACCGGGCTGGATCTCACCGTCGGGCCGGTCCTACAAGGCCGAGTACCAGGACTGGGAACCACCCACCTGGCCAGAACCGCCACCCGGCCAGGACCGGCGGGAACTGCCACCTGGTCTGGATTGGCAGGATTTGCCGCCGGGGCAGGAATGGCATGAACTGCCGCACGGCCAAGACTGGCCCGGACCAGCACCTGGCCAGGAGAGACAGGTGTCGGAGGATCGGCCGGAACCGGAGGACGGGCTGGAGCCGGAGGATTGGCTGGATCCGGAGGATTGGCCGGAGCCGGAGGACGGGCCGGAACCGGAGGATTGGCCGGAGCCGGAGGACGGGCTGGATCCGGAGGACTGGGTGGGGCCGCCGGACAGACCCGACGACCTGAATCCACCACTGCCTTTGGATCCCTGGCCCTACTGGTCCTGGCCCGCGGCCGCGTGAGGGCAGGTCTCCATTCCAAAGTCTGCTCTATATGCCTGTGTAAACGTCGGAATGCCTGAGGGGCTACCCGCTGTACGGGTGTCCTATGTACTGCTCTCCAAAAAGCGGCTGGGTTGTAAACGGCTGGGTTGTAAACGGCTGGGTTATATACGGCTGGCTTATAAGGGGCTGCCCCGAAGAGGCCCCAGGTGGTGATCAGTGCACAGCGCACCAAGGTGCCTGCTGGTGATCAGGCGCGGGACCAGCGGTATTCGTTCTCGGGGCGGCCCGGCGCGCCGTACCGTGCCGTACGGGAGACCGTTCCGGCATCGGCAAGGTACTCAAGGTAGCGGCGGGCGGTTACCCTCGACATTCCCAGGGCAGTCATGACTTCGGTGGCCGAGACGGCACCGGGCTGTTCCTTGATGAAGTCGCGGACGGCGTCGAGCGTTGAAGGGGCCAGGCCCTTCGGCAGCGGAAGCTCCGAGGGCGCCCGCAGGCTGGCGAATGCCTGGTCCACGTCGCTCTGCGACGCCGCTGCCTTCGCTGACCCTGCCTCGGGTCCCGCGAGCTGGTCGCGGAACTGCCGGTAACTCTCCAGTTTGTCCGCGAACGTCGCGTACGTGAACGGCTTGATGAGGTACTGCACGACGCCGATGGATACGGCGCTGCGGACAATGGCCAGTTCCCGAACGGCTGTGATTGCGATGATGTCGGCGAAGTGCCCGGCGGAGCGCATCCGGCGGGCGATGTCGAGGCCGTGCAGGTCCGGCAGGTTCATGTCCAGCAGCACCAGTTCCACCGGGCTGCCGGCCGCCGAGAACTCGGTGAGCATGCGGAGCGCCGACTGTCCGTCCGGAGCCGTTCCCGCCAGCGTGAAGCCGTCCACCCTGCCCACATAGGCGGCGTGTGCCGCAGCTGCGACGGGCTCGTCCTCGACGACGAGGACTCGGATATCTGTCACGTGTGCTCCTCCGGGAGGCTTGGTGTGGCCGTGCTGGACGGCAGTGTGCTGGACGGCAGTGTGCTGGACGGCGATGTGCTTGGCGGGAAGGTGTCTGAGGACACTTCGCTGGAAGTGACGTCGGCCGGCAATGCGATGTCGAAGCGCGCCCCGCCGGCGCTGGAGTTGCTGATGGTCATGGTACCGGTCAGGCGCTGGACGGCCTGTTTTACCAGTGCAAGGCCAAGGCCCCGTCCAAAAGGCCCGGCCGTCTTGGTGCTGTACCCGTAGCGGAACACGTCGTCGACTGCTGTTGGATCGATGCCCTTGCCCGAGTCCTGCACCGTGATGTTCAGGCCGCCGCGCGCTGTGTCCACCAGCAGCTCCACCCGTCTGGGTGCAGGGGCGTCGGCGGCGGCGTCGATGGCATTGTCCAGCAGGTTGCCCAGTACCGTGACGAGGTCCTGGACGGCCAGCTCGCCGCTGAGGGCCGGCCCGGATGCCCGCACCACCAGCTCCACGCCACGCTCGTGCGCTTCTGCCGCCTTGCCCATCACCAGGGCGCTCAGCACCGGCTCCTGAACCGAACCGATCACGTCGTCCGTCAGCTGCTGGCTCAGCTCCAGGTCCTTCGTGGCAAAGTCCAGGGCCTCCTCAGTCCGGCCCAGCTCCATCAGGGAGACCATGGTGTGCAGCCGGTTTGCGTGCTCATGGGTCTGCGCACGGAGGGCATCGGAAAGTGTCCGCATGCTCTCCAGCTCCGTGCCCAGGGATTCGATCTCCGTACGGTCGCGGATGGTGGCAACGGTGCCAAACAACTGTCCCCGCGGCCGTTCGGTGGAGGATCCCGGCCCCACCGCAGGGCGCTGGTTGACCACCAGCACGCCGTCATGGGTGAGGTGGATTTCGTCGTGGGCAGTGCGCCCCGATTCAAAAAGCTCCTTCAGGCTGGGCGCCAGCGGCAGCTCGGCGAGCAGCGGCGTCGCGGCATGGTCGTCCTCCGCTTCCCGCGGTTCCAGGCCCAGCAGTTCCGCCGCCTGGTCGTTGTAGATCACCACCCTTCCGGCCGGGTCAATGAGAACCACACCTTCCCGAACCGAATGCAGCACCGATTCGTAGTAGGCGAAGAGCTGGGCCAGCTGCTCTGGACCCCACCCCCTGGTCACCCGCCGCAGGTACCGGCCAAGAAACCATGACGCGAGCGATCCGCCGGCCAGCAGCGATCCTGATACAGCCAGCAGCGCCGGCAGCCTGCCGGACACGGCCACGTCCACCGTGTTCACGGTCACGCCGGCCGCCACCAGCGCGCGGACCCCGCCGCGGGCATCCTTCACCGGGGCGATCGTCCGCACCGACGGTCCCAGCGTTCCGGCGGTGATCTCGGTGAACACATGGCCCTGGAGAGCCTGCTCGATCGAACCGATGTAGGGGCGGCCCAGCTCCTGGTCCAGCGGGTGGGTCCACCGCGTCCGGTCCGGCGCCATGATGGTGATGAAATCGGCGCCTGAGTCCGCCATGACCTTCAGGGCGTAGGGCTGCAGCTGCGCCGACGGATTCGCGGTCACGGCGGCCTGAAGAACCAGCGGGTTATCGGCGATGGACGTCGCCAGGGCGCCCATCCGGCGGCCGGCCTCCTCGTAGGCGTGGTCCCGGGCGTCCACGAAGACGGCCGTCCCGACGATGGCCGTGAGGGCCAGCATGAACAGCAGGTTCGCAACGAACAGCCGCCTCGCGATGCTCCAGCGGTGGATCATCAACACCTCCCATGACCAATATGAACGCAACGGTGAGCCAAGTCACTCTGTGGCCAATGATGGAAGTCACAAAGGACCGACGCGCGGAGCCCAGAGATTGTGCCGAAGCGTCTTCCAGATTATCCATAAGGAGAAACAAGATGGCTTCTCAACGAGGAGAGTCGGCAGCGCCGGCTAAAGCCGAGCGTAAGGGACTCGACAAGTCCCATTACCTGTACATCGCGGTTATCGCCGCGGTCATTCTCGGAGCCCTGGTGGGACTGCTGTTCCCCGAGGTCGGAAAATCACTCAAGCCCCTCGGTGACGGCTTCATCAAGCTGATCAAGATGATGATCGCCCCGGTCATCTTCTGCACCATCGTGCTGGGCATCGGCTCCATCGCCAAGGCCGCCACCGTCGGCAAGGTCGGCGGACTGGCACTTGGCTACTTCGTCATTATGTCCACCTTCGCACTGGCAATCGGCCTCGTCGTCGGCAACATCATCCACCCGGGTGAAGGGCTGGAGCTCGCACCCTACGATCCCAACAAGAAGGCCGCCACGGACAGCACGGTCGACTTCCTGCTGGGCATTATTCCCGGGGACATTCCGGTGCTTCCCACCCTGCTCGCCGCCATCCTCGTCGGCTTCGCGCTGCAGAAGATGGGCCCGCAGGGCGCGCCGATCCTGAAGGCGATCGGCCACGGCCAGGCACTGGTCTTCCGCATCCTGATCATGATCATGTGGCTTGCCCCGCTGGGTGCCTTCGGTGCCATCGCCGCAGTTGTTGGCGCCACCGGCTTCCAGGCCATCATCAGCATGTTCACCCTGATGATCGCGTTCTACATCACCTGTGCGCTGTTCATCGTCGTCATCCTCGGCGGCCTCCTGCAGGTGGTCACCGGCGTGAACATCTTCAAGCTCATGAGGTACCTGGCCCGCGAGTACCTGCTGATCTTCTCGACGTCATCCTCCGAAGCCGCCCTGCCGCGCCTCATCGCCAAGATGGAGCACCTGGGCGTCTCCAAGCCGGTTGTCGGCGTGACGGTCCCCACCGGCTACTCCTTCAACCTTGACGGCACCGCCATCTACCTGACCATGGCATCGCTCTTCGTGGCCAACGCCATGGGCACCCCGCTGGACCTCGGCGCGCAGATCTCCCTGCTGGTCTTCATGATCATCGCGTCCAAGGGCGCGGCAGGCGTCACCGGCGCAGGCCTGGCCACGCTGGCCGCAGGCCTGCAGGCGCACCGGCCCGAACTTCTGGGCGGCGTCGGCATGATCGTGGGCATCGACCGCTTCATGTCCGAAGCCCGTGCACTGACCAACTTCACCGGCAACGCCGTCGCCACCCTGCTGATCGGCACCTGGGTCAAGGAGGTCGACGGCGAACAGGTCAACCGGGTGCTGTCCGGCGAGGAACCGTTCGACGAGCAGACCATGGTGGCCCACCACCGTGGCCTGGGCGAGACTGCCGAGCCCGCCGTTCCGGCCAAGGCATAAGGTCCAAGACCGCGGCTCCATACAATGGGAGCGAATCCGCCCGCACAGGCCCAGCCTGTGCGGGCGGTTTTCTTTGCCGCCTGAAACCAACCTTCGACCTCAGGTACAAGGTAAAGGCTCAAACGCCATCAAAAGTCAAGGTCCATGGAATGCCGTGTCGGGCGCTGTAGCCTTGGGGTGGAAGAAGCAGGGGCGCTGGCAGACAGCGGCAGAAAATCACCGTCATCGAAAGTGTGGATTGATACGTGAGCAGCGAACAGGGTTCAGCAACTCTGGAAGGCACGGAACTCGACCTGGAAGACGCCGTCATGGGTCCCACAGGCCGCCCCCACCGCGATTTTCCGGAGCCCGCGCCGCTGTCCTCCCATGGACCGGCCCGCGTCATAGCCATGGTTAACCAGAAAGGCGGGGTGGGTAAGACCACCTCCACCATCAACCTTGCCGCAGCGCTCGCAGAATACGGCCGCCGCGTGCTTTTGGTGGACTTCGACCCGCAGGGCGCACTGTCCGCCGGCCTCGGCATCAACCCCCACGAACTGGATCTGACCGTCTACAACGTCCTGATGGACCGCAAGACCGACATCCGCGAAGCTATCCACCAGACCGGCGTGGAGAACGTGGACCTGCTGCCCGCCAACATCGACCTCTCCGCGGCCGAAGTCCAGCTGGTCAACGAGGTGGCCCGCGAGCAGGTCCTTGACCGGGCGCTGAAGAAGGTCGAGGACGAGTACGACGTCGTGCTCATCGACTGCCAGCCTTCCCTCGGCCTGCTCACCGTTAACGCCCTCACCGCGGCCCACGGCGTGATCATCCCGCTGATCTGCGAATTCTTCGCCCTGCGGGCAGTGGCCCTGCTGGTCGAAACCATCGACAAAGTCCAGGACCGCCTCAACCCGCGGCTGCAGGTGGACGGCGTGCTGGCCACGATGTACGACGCCCGGACCCTGCACAGCCGCGAGGTCATCAGCCGGCTGGTGGAAGCCTTCGGGGACAAAGTCTTCGAAACCGTCATCAAGCGCTCCATCAAGTTCGCCGACGCCACCGTGGCCGCCGAGCCCATCACGAGCTACGCCGGAAACCACGTCGGTGCCGATGCCTACCGCCGCCTGGCCAAGGAACTCATTTCGCGCGGCGGCGCGCCCTAGCTGGAATGACCGCAGAGCCGGCAACGCCCCCCGCCGAGGCCAGGCGGTCCGGCTTCGAAGTACGCCTGGCCAACTTCAGCGGCCCCTTCGACCTCCTGCTGGGGCTCATCACCAAACACCAGCTGGATATCACCGAGGTGGCGCTTGCCACGGTCACCGACGAGTTCATCCGGTATATCCGGAACCTGCAGGAGCTGGGGGAGGAGTGGGCCCTTGACGAGGCCAGTGAGTTCCTCGTCATCGCAGCCACCCTGCTGGACCTGAAGGCAGCGCGCCTGCTGCCCGCAGGCGAGGTGGAGGACGACGACGACATCGCCCTCCTGGAGGCACGGGACCTGCTCTTTGCCCGGCTGCTGCAGTACAAGGCCTTCAAGCAGGTTGCCGCGCTGATGGACGCCACACTGGAACTCGAAGCCCGGCGCTATCCGCGGCAGGTCGCCCTCGAGGAACACTTCGCCGCCATGCTTCCGGAACTGGTCTGGAAGCACAGCCCCGCACAGTTCGCGGCGCTGGCCGAGGCCGCGCTCAAACCGAAGGACCCGGCGCCGACGGAGGTAGGTGTGGCCCACCTGCACGGGAGTGCGGTGAGCGTCCGCGAGCAGGCCGAGCTGATTGGGTTGAGGCTGCAGGACGGCAGGCCCCTGACCTTCCGGGCCCTGATAGCCGACGCCGAATCCACCCTTGTCGTGGTGGCCCGCTTCCTGGCACTGCTGGAGCTGTTCAGGGACCAGGTGGTGGCCTTCGATCAGCTGGCGCCGTTGGGAGACCTGACAGTGCGGTGGACTGCGGCCGGCACCGGCTGGACCGCGGAGCACCTGAGCGAGGAATACGAGGAGCAGCAATGACGGATCCATTTGAGGGCCGGGAACGCGCCGCGCTTGAGGCGGTGCTGATGGTGCTGGACGAGCCCACTTCTGCCACCGATCTGGCCGCCGGACTCAACCTGACGGTGGCCGCCGTCGAGGCGCTGCTGCTGGACCTGCAACGCGACTATGACGGCTATACTGTTAAAGCCCCGGATAGGGAAACTGGCAGTAACGGACCTAAGCCTGATGCCGCTTCCAGCCCCCGGGGTTTTGAATTGCGGAACGTCGCCGGCGGCTGGCGCATCTACTCGCGGGCTGAATTCGCCGACGTCGTCGGTGCTTTCGTCCTGGAGGGGCAGACGGCCAGGCTGACCCAGGCGGCGCTCGAGACACTCGCCGTCATCGCGTACCGGCAGCCGGTATCCCGGGCAAGGGTGTCTGCAATTCGTGGAGTCAATGTTGACTCTGTTGTGCGGACGCTGACCCAGCGCGGGCTGATCGAGGACGCCGGAACGGATCCGGAGTCGGGCGCTGTCCTGTACCGCACGACGTCGTATTTCCTTGAACGCATGGGAATCGGCTCGGTGGCTGAGTTGCCTCAGCTTTCACCGCACCTTCCGGGGCTTGAAGGAATTGAAGAGTTCTACGACGCCGGAAGAATGTAGGCGGCACGCCTGCGACGCAGTTTTTACCAGGGCAGATTTATTCTGCACGGCTGGCTAGTGTTGTCTTTGGACAACCTTTGCCGGTCAAAATCACAGAGGACGGGTCATGACACAGGCGGGACGCCAGGGTTCACCACGTAACAGCTCCGGACGTAAAGGTCCGGAGCGCAACGCCACGCGCGGCGCGGCACAAGGCCGCGGGGCAGTACAGGGCCGCGGCGCAGGCGCCGGGAAGCGCGACTTCCCCAAGGGCGGCGACCGCCCCTTCGGCGACCGCACCTACAAGGCCAAGCCCCGCGAGGAGCGATTCGTCGATCCCGGCGAGGCACCTGCCGGCCGCCGGCCCGCGGGCGACTGGAAGCCGGGCGCCAAGGCTCCCGCACCCAGGACAGGTGCACCCAAGGCCGGTGCGCGCAATGCCGCCGCTGCCCGGAAGCCCGGGGCCAACAGGGCCCCCGGCACCCCGGGCGCGCTGAAGCCCAAATCGGGCGCCCCCAAGGCCGCGGGGTCGCGCGCCTTCGGCAGCGAACGCTTTGGCCAGAACCTGGGACCGGTCCGCAGGCCCTCCCGCACGCGCGGTCCCCGCGCCGAGGTGCCGCAGTCCGAAGTCCACGACGCCGACGGCGTCCGCCTGCAGAAGGTCATGGCCTCCGCCGGCGTCGCGTCGCGCCGCGTCTGCGAGGAGATGATTGCCGAGGGGCGCGTGGAGGTCGACGGCAAGATCGTCACCGAGCTCGGCGTCCGAGTCGACCCCAAGACCGCCGTCATCCACGTGGACGGCCTGCGCATCCAGCTCGATGACACGCTGGTCTACATGGTGTTCAACAAGCCCAAGGGCGTGGTGTCCACCATGGAGGACCCGGAGGGCCGGCCGTGCATCAGCGACTACATCCGCAACAACCAGGGTGAACGGCTCTTCCACGTCGGGCGACTTGACGTTGCCACCGAAGGGCTGCTGCTGCTGACCAACGACGGCGAGCTGGCCAACCGGCTGACCCACCCGTCCTACGAGGTCCCAAAAACGTACCTGGTCCAGGTCCGCGGACCGTTCCCCCAGGGCATCGGTTCCCAGCTCAAGGATGGCATCGAACTCGAGGACGGCTTCGCGTCCGTCGACTCCTTCCGTCTGGTGGACTCGACCCCGGGCCACGTCCTGATCGAGGTCGTGCTGCACTCCGGTAAGAACCGCATTGTCCGTCGACTGTTCGACGCCGTCGGTTTCCCGGTGCTGCGCCTGGTGCGCGTCAAGGTCGGTCCCATCGGCCTGGGTGACCAGCGCCAGGGAAGCATCCGCAATCTCGGCAAGCAGGAAGTCGGCCACCTGCTGGCATCCGTGGGGCTGTAAGGGATGTCGGCTTTCCGTACGCACGGCCGCGGACACCTGAACGGGCCGGTCGTCGTGATTGGCACCGGCCTGCTCGGCACCAGCATCGGCCTCGGCCTGCGCGGCCGCGGCGTTGCCGTGTACCTGTCGGATCCGTCGCCCACCAACCAGGCAGTCGCCGTCGACATCGGAGCCGGGCTTCCGCTGGCGGCCATGGGGGACGAAAGTCCTGAACTGGTTGTGGTCGCATCGCCGCCGGACGTGACGGCCGATGTTGTGGAACGGGCGCTGGCAGACTACCCGGACGCCACCGTCGTCGACATTGCCAGCGTCAAGGCTGCGATCCTGCGTGACCTGCGCAGCCGTGGTGCGGACCTCAGCCGTTACGTCGGCACCCACCCCATGGCCGGGCGTGAGAAGTCCGGCCCGGTTGCAGCCCGCGGGGAGCTCTTCACGTCCATGCCGTGGGTCGTGTGCCCCACCGAGGAGTCCTCGGCCGGAGCGGTCCAGGCTGCGCGGGCGCTGGCCACCGACCTCGGTGCCCTCGTCTCGCAGTTCACCGCCGAGGAACATGACGGGGCCGTGGCCCTGGTCTCCCACCTGCCGCAGGTGATGTCCTCGCTGCTGGCGACCCGGCTGCAGGACACCCCGATGCACGCCCTCTCCCTCGCGGGAAACGGGCTGCGCGACACCACCCGCATCGCTGCCAGCGACCCCACTTTGTGGGTCCAGATCCTGGGTGCGAATGCCGGCAAGGTGGTGGAGATCCTCTACGGTGTGCGCGATGACCTCAACCGGCTGATCGGAACCCTGGAAGACCCCGCGGCCGCCGGCGCCCGCCTTGACCTGGCGCAGCTTATGAGCGAAGGCAACGCCGGGCAGGCCCGGATTCCGGGCAAGCACGGCGGACCGCCGCAGGCCTATTCCTGGCTCACGGTGCTCGTGGACGACCGCCCCGGCCAGATCGCCAGGCTGCTGACCGAGATCGGCGAGATTGGCGTCAACCTCGAGGATCTCCGCCTGGACCACTCCTCGGGGCAGAATGTGGGCATGGTGGAGATCTCCGTGCTGCCGAGCGCGCATGACCTCCTGGTAGAAGCACTAAGCGACCGTGGATGGCGGGTACTGCAGTAATGACACAGGAACTGACCGAAACTTTGCCTGCCCTCCGGCTGGGCCGCCCGCTCGTGGTGGCCATCGACGGCCCGTCCGGCTCCGGAAAGTCCAGCGTCAGCAAGGAAGTGGCCCGCCGCCTCAGCCTCGCCTACCTGGACACCGGCGCCATGTACCGTGCCCTCACCTGGTACTGCCTCGACCGCGGCACGGACCTCGCTGACGCCTCCGCCGTCGAGCTGGCCGCCGAAGAACTCCCGCTGGACATCAGCACCAGCCCGCACCTCGAGTATGTGCGGGTCGATGGCACAGACGTCACCGACGCCATTCGGGAACCCGGCATCTCCTCGGCCGTCAGCGCCGTCGCCACCACGCTCGGTGCCAGGACGGAACTCATCCGGCGCCAGCGCGCTCTGATCGAAAAGCACAACCGCCGCATGGTGGTGGAGGGCCGCGACATCACCACCGTCGTGGCCCCGGCTGCCCAGGTCCGCATGCTGCTGACGGCCAGTGAGGAAGCCCGGCTCCGCCGCCGCGGCATCCAGCTCGGCGGAACGCAGAGCGCCGAGCAGCTGGCTGCCCAGGTGACCCAGCGGGACGCGAAGGACTCCACCGTGGTCAACTTCACCCAGGCGGCGGACGGCGTGGTGACACTGGATTCGTCCGAGCTGGATTTCGAAGAAACCGTGGCCGCCGCGCTGCGCATCGTCACCAAGGTCATCAACCATGAGTGATACCGCCAGGAAACCGGTCACCCGGCCCCAGGGCGTTCGGAAACCGGATACCGGAGAGCCGGGCACCCCGGTTCGGGGGACACCTCTCCCGGGTGCCTGGACCATGGTGTGGAGCCGGCCCGTCGGCCGGTTCCTGAACAACGCCGTCTACCGCACCTCCGTCACCGGGCGCTCCAACGTTCCGGCCTCGGGGCCGGTGATCTTCGCAGGAAACCACATCAGCTTCCTCGACGGGCCCGTCATGTTCGGCGCCTCACCCCGGCCCATGCACATCCTCGTCAAGAAGGAGATGTTCAAGGGCTTCCTCGGCCGCGTGCTGAGGGCCTCGGGCCAGCTTCCCGTTGACAGGGCCGGCGACCGCTCGGTCCTGCAGCTCAGCAAGGACGTGCTCGACGCCGGCCGCTGCGTCGGTATCCTGCCCGAGGGAACCCGGGGGAGCGGCACCGCAGCCGGCATCAGCAACGGGGTGGCATGGCTTGCCCTGAACTCCGACGCCGTCGTGGTGCCGGTGGCCATCCTGGGCACACGGCAGGGCGGCGAACACCTGGACAGCATCCCGAAACCCGGCCGCCGGCTGCATGTCAGCTTTGGCCAACCCCTTTCACTCCGCCGGAATCCGGGTGAAACCGGGCGTGCTTCAATGGACAGGGCGGCCACGGAAATCCGTGACACCCTGGCCGCGCACGTCCGGACCACCGTCCGGCTCAGCGGGCTGTCATTGCCCTCCGCGGAACATCCGCACCAACGTTCCACCGCAGTAGCCGGACAGCCGGCAGACCACCATTAAGGAAAGTGCAATGAGCGATACGACTCAAACCTCCGGCCACTCCGGCGCCGGCGAAGACGAATACACGCCCACCGGCACCGACCAGGTGGCTGAACATCTGGCGGCCATGGACGACGACGAGGCGGAGCTCCGCGCCGCCTCCCTCCGCGCCGGTCTGGACGACTACGAACTCGACGAGGAAGACGCCGTGCTCCTCAGCGGCCTGCACGACGAGGACGAGCTCGAGGGCCCGCTGAAGCTGGACCCCGTACTCGCCATCATCGGCCGCCCGAACGTCGGCAAGTCCACCCTCGTCAACCGCATCCTCGGCCGCCGCGAAGCTGTCGTGGAGGACACCCCCGGCGTGACCCGCGACC
Organism: Arthrobacter sp. NPDC057013; assembly: GCF_042674585.1. Classification (NCBI taxonomy): domain Bacteria; kingdom Bacillati; phylum Actinomycetota; class Actinomycetes; order Micrococcales; family Micrococcaceae; genus Arthrobacter; species Arthrobacter sp. NPDC057013. Next base: position 70,006 of record NZ_JBHUSE010000018.1, on the reverse strand, counting down.
GAGTCATGTACTCGGCGAACTGGAACGGCCGGAACTTCACCCTGGTGGACACCGGCGGCTGGGAACACGATGCCCGCGGCATCCACGCCCGGGTGGCGGAACAGGCCGAAATGGCCGTGGAGCTGGCTGACGCCGTGCTGTTCGTCGTGGACTCGGCCGTCGGGGCCACCGCCACCGACGAGGCCGTCATGAAGATGCTCCGCCGGAGCAAAAAGCCGGTCATCCTCGTCGCCAACAAGGTGGACGACTTCGCACAGGAAGCCGACTCCGCAGTCCTGTGGGGCCTGGGCTTCGGCGAGCCGTATCCCGTCTCCGCGCTGCATGGCCGCGGCGTGGCCGACCTGCTGGACCACGTCATGGACACCCTGCCGGAGTTCTCCACGGTCGAGGGCGTCGAACGCTCCGGCGGCCCGCGCCGGATCGCCCTGATCGGCCGCCCCAACGTCGGCAAGTCCTCGCTGTTGAACAAGCTGGCGGGCTCGGAGCGCGTGGTGGTGGACAACACCGCCGGCACCACCCGCGACCCTGTTGACGAGTTCATCGAGCTCGGCGGCCAGACCTGGCGCTTCGTGGACACCGCCGGCATCCGCCGGCGCCAGCACATGGCGCAGGGCGCCGATTTCTATGCCTCGCTGCGGACCCAGAGCGCGCTGGAAAAGGCGGAGGTCGCCGTCGTTCTTCTTGCTGTTGACGAGGTGCTTAGCGAACAGGACGTCCGCATCCTGCAGCTGGCCATCGAATCCGGGCGTGCCCTGGTGCTCGCGTTCAACAAATGGGACCTGCTCGATGACGAACGCCGCCGGTACCTGGAACGCGAAATCGAGCAGGACCTGGCGCACGTGGAGTGGGCACCGCGCGTCAACATCTCCGCCAAGACCGGCTGGCACAAGGACCGCCTGGTGCCGGCGCTGGAACTTGCGCTGGAAAACTGGGACCGGCGCATTCCCACCGGAAGGCTCAACGCCTTCCTGGGCGAGCTGGTGGCGGCGCACCCGCACCCGGTCCGGGGCGGCAAACAGCCCCGCATCCTCTTCGGCACGCAGGCCTCCAGCCGGCCGCCGAAATTCGTTCTGTTCACCACGGGATTCCTGGACCCCGGCTACCGCCGGTTCATCACCCGGCGCCTGCGGGAAACCTTTGGCTTCGAGGGAACACCCATCGAGGTCAGCATGCGTGTGCGGGAAAAGCGCGGCAAGAAGCGTTAATTACGACACACCCGGCGGCGAATGCCGGAAAGTGTCACTGGCACCCTCCGGAATCGTGTAAGCTCTTCTAGGTGGTTCGGCCGGACTGCTTAGATGAAATTCTTCGGAACATCATCTGGCGGAGAACGGCGGAACTGACGGGCTGTAGCGCAGCTTGGTAGCGCACTTGACTGGGGGTCAAGGGGTCGCAGGTTCAAATCCTGTCAGCCCGACCGCAACAATACCCCGCCAACCCAACTGGGTTGGCGGGGTTTTTTGTTGCCCGGACGACGGCGGTACGTGCTTTTCGGGGCGGGTGCTGCTCAGGCGGCCCGTGTTATTTGAGGAAACGGGATGTCCTGCGGTCGGCCAGGATCTTGCCGTTGGTCTGGCAGGTGGGGCAGTACTGCAGCGCGGTGTCCGCGAAGGACACCTCGCGGACCGTGTCCCCGCAGACCGGGCACAGCTCGCCGGCGCGGCCATGCACATTCATGCCACTCCGTTTCGCATCCTTGAGGTCGGCCGGCGCCTTCCCTTGGGCCTGGGCCACCGCGGCTCCTAGAACGCTGTGGATGGCGTCGAACAGGATCCCGACCTTCGCCGGCTCCAGGGAATTGGCCATGGCGAAGGGGGAGATCTTCGCCGCGTGCAGGATTTCGTCGCTGTAGGCGTTTCCGATGCCGGCGATGACGCTCTGGCTGCGCAGCACACCCTTGATCTGGTGCGGATGACCGGCCAGGATCTCGGCGAACATCTCGCGGCTGAACGCGGGGATCAGCGGGTCGGGGCCCAGCCCCGCGATGCCGGGAACGTCGTCGGGCTTGCGCACCACGTAGATGGCCAGGCCCTTCTTGGTGCCGGCCTCGGTCAGATCGATCCCCATTTTCCCGCCGTCCGCCCCGGCAAGGTGCAGGCGCGCCGCGATGGGACCCTTTCCGGGCCGGAGCGGATCCGGCGAGGGTTTTTCGGTGAAACGGACCCAGCCCGCCCTGGCGAGGTGGAAGACGAAATACAGGCCGTTGGCGTCGATGCTGACGAACTTCCCGAACCGCTCCACGCCGGTGACGGTCCGGCCCGCGAGGGCCGTGTAGGGTGGGTCGGCCGTCTTGAGTACTGCCACGGACAGCACCTGCAGCTTCTCCAGCACTGCGCCGCGCAGCCGTGTGTCCAGGAACGTGCTCAGTGCGGCCACCTCGGGTAGTTCCGGCATGGCACCACTTTGCCACACGGGATGCCGGATTGGGCGGTTCACGCGGGGCATAATGGCACATCCGGCGGCCAGGGACTTGTGCATATACTTTCAACCGGTGGCTGTTTCCTGCGCCTCCGTTGACATTGGTGATTGACCCGATGAAAGGCCCCTGATGAGCAACATTCCCTCTGATCTGTCCTACACCGCCGAACACGAATGGGTGACAGCACCGAACGCCGATGGTGTGGTCCGCGTGGGGATCACTGACTTCGCCCAGGACGCCCTCGGGGATGTCGTCTACGCCCAGATGCCCGAAGTTGGCACCACTGTTAAGGCAAACGACGTCGTGGGTGAGGTGGAATCCACCAAGAGCGTCTCCGATATTTACGCGCCTGTCTCCGGCGAGATCGTGGCCCGCAACGAGGCACTGGACACCGATTCCGCACTCATCAACTCCGATCCCTACGGCGACGGCTGGCTCATCGAGGTCAAGCTAGCCGAACCTGATGCAGTGGATTCCCTGCTCAGTGCATCGGAGTACGAACAACAGGTAGGCTAAAGCTAACCGGTCCCGCTGCCCGGCCACAGGAGTCCAGCAATGGAGTCCAAGGGCCGGACGGCGGGCGGTATACCGGGGCTGCCAGGCAGTTCCGGACGGTACGCGTTGATTGCAGGGGGACATCTGCAACGAAGGAGGAGGAATCCATGGTTGGCGGCGAACAGAACCACACCCACGGCGATTACGGCACAGGTGCGGGCAGGGCCTCGGAAACCACCTCGATCAACCTCACTCCGGTTCGTGAAGAGCCCACGATCGTACCCAAGCTCTCTCCGGAGGAACGCTCGGCCGTTGAGGCACTGCCTGCCGGCTCCGCGCTGCTCGTGGCCCACAGCGGGCCGAACTCGGGTGCCCGCTTCCTCCTTGACTCCGATGTCACCACGGCCGGGCGGCACCCGGACGCTGATATCTTCCTCGACGACGTGACGGTCTCCCGCCGCCACGTTGAGTTCCGCCGCACGCCGCGGAGCTTCGAGGTGGTGGACACCGGAAGCCTGAACGGCACCTACGTCAACCATGACCGCGTGGACAGCGTGGAACTGAGGTCCGGAAACGAAGTCCAGATTGGCAAGTTCCGCCTCACCTTCTACCTGAGCCCTGCCCGCGCAGCAGGACGCGTCTGATTCGGAGCGGCTGCCTGTGGCAATGGCACAACCGGAGCGCCGGGGACCGCTGGTCCTGAACATCGGGGAAGTGCTCGCTCAGCTGAGCGATGACTTTCCGAGCATGACGGCGTCGAAAATCAGGTTCCTTGAGGAAAAAGGGCTCATCAACCCGCGGCGTACACCCGCGGGCTACCGGCAGTACTCGGACAGCGATGTCGAACGGCTGCGCTTCGTCCTGTCGCTGCAGCGCGACCAGTACCTGCCGCTGAAGGTCATCAAGGACTACCTTGACGCCATCGACCGGGGCGAGCGGCCCGAGAACCTTCCGCCCGGGGTTACCGTCTCCCCGCGGATCGTCTCGGACGAACTGGCCGCGGAACTGCAGAACAAGGCACGCAGGCTCAGCGAGGAGCAGCTGCGCGCGGAGTCGGGTGCCAGCGTGCCGCTGCTGCAGTCCCTGCTCAGCTTCGGCCTCATCGGGCACACCGACGGCAAGTTCGACGAGCACGCACTCCAGGTGGCCCGCGCCTGCGTCCAGCTGGAGAGCCACGGCCTGGAGCCCCGGCACCTCCGCCCCTTCCAGGCGGCCGCGGAGCGCGAGTTCGGACTCGTTGAACGCGCCGTAGCCACCCTCACCTCGCGCAGGGACGCTGCGTCACAGGCCCGCGCGGCGGAAGCCGCCCGGGAAATCAGCGACCTTTGCCTCACCCTGCACCGGGCGCTTGTCCAGGACCGTATCTCGCGGATGGAAATCTGATGATCGAAGTCGAGATTGTGGGCGTCCGCATTGAACTGCCCTCCAACCAGCCCCTGGTTCTGCTCCGCGAGATGCACGGGGAAAGGCACGTTCCCATCTGGATCGGAACTCCTGAGGCAAGCGCCATCGCGCTGGCGCAGCAGGGCGTGGTGCCGCCGCGTCCCATGACGCACGACCTCCTGGTTGACGTCGTGGAGACCCTTGGCCATTCCGTGGTCAGCGTGAACATCGTGGCCGTGGAGGACAACATCTTCTACGGCCAGCTCCAGTTCGACAACGGGGCCACGGTGAGCTCCAGGGCATCGGACGCCCTGGCCATCGCACTGCGGGCCAAATGCCGGATCTGGTGCGCCGACTCCGTCATGGACGAGGCCGGCGTGCGCATCACCGAGCATGACGAGGGCGAGGACACGGAGCCCGGCCCCACCGTGGAGGAAGAGCGTGAGCTGCGCCGGTTCCGGGAGTTCCTGGACGACGTCGAGCCCGAGGATTTCGACGGCTAAGGTCACGTTAAGGTTAAAGTTAAGGCTGAAACTTTCGACACGCCCCACTAATCATGCGAACGTCTTTGACCTTGGGCCGTGGCAGGCCTAACGTCGAAGGTACCAAGTTCCCATTGCATACGACAGCGGCGCAAGTCACACTGGAAAGTGCTACTCCGGCCGAATTACAAGCATGAATTTCATCCGGACTTCATGCGCGTAGCAGCTGTTGCGGCAACTTCCTCAGGGGAGCTCATGACAAGGAGGATCCACGTGAGTCCGAAAGGCGAAGCAGGCGAGCTGAAGCAACCCTCGACGGCCGGCGTTGCCGTGCCCGCGAGCGGTGCTCAGGGCCTTCTCTTCACTGAGGATCTCCCGGTTCTGGACGAGGACGCCGGCTACCGCGGGCCCACCGCCTGCAAGGCTGCCGGCATCACCTACCGGCAGCTCGACTACTGGGCCCGCACCGGCCTGGTGGAGCCTGCAGTCCGCGGCGCAGCAGGCTCCGGGTCGCAGCGGCTTTACGGTTTCCGCGACATCCTGGTGCTGAAGGTGGTCAAGCGCCTGCTGGACACCGGCGTATCGCTGCAGCAGATCCGCAGCGCCGTGGAGCACCTCCGTGAACGGGGCGTCGAGGACCTTGCCCAGATCACCCTCATGAGCGACGGCGCCAGCGTTTACGAATGCACGTCCGCGGACGAGGTCATCGATCTTGTCCAGGGCGGCCAGGGCGTATTCGGCATCGCCGTCGGCCGCGTGTGGCGCGAAGTCGAGGGAAGCCTCGCCTCGCTGCCCAGCGAGCACGCCGGCGAACAGACTTTCCCGGACGACGAACTCAGCAAGCGCCGCGCAGCGCGCAAGATCGGCTAGCAGACCCAGACAAAAGGCCGCCTCCCGTCAAGGAGGCGGCCTTCATGCGTTCCGGTGGACCAGCAAGCTGTTAGCGGGCTACCCGGCTGCGGCTGGTCTTGGTGGTGGCCATCAGGTTTTCCAGCAGCGTGTCGTAAAGCCCGGCCGCGGCCTTGGCGGAGTCGCCGGGCCAGTGGTGGACGGAATGCGCCGCACCCTGGATCTGTTGCCAGTTGGCCTGCTCCGGGATGTGCGGGGCCAGCAGGAGGTCCCCGAACATCGCCTGCATCTCGGCGAGCCGGAACGCGTGCTCGGAGGAACCGGAGCGCACCCGGTTGGCCACAATGCCGGCGGGGGAGAGGTTCGGCGCGAATTCCTGCCTGAACAGCTGGATGGCCCGCATGGTCCGTTCGGTCCCGGCCACGGAGAAGAGCCCGGGTTCGGCCACCAGGGCCACCTTGGTGCTCGCGGACCAGGCCATGCGGGTGAGGCCGTTCAGGGACGGCGGGCAGTCCACCAGGATGAGTTCGTAGCTATTCGTGCCGGCGAGCACCGCGGACAGCCTGCGCAGATCGCGCTTTCCGAGGTCGGGCCGGTCGTAGATGCCCGTGTAGGCGGACCCGACGGCGACATCGAGCACCGCGGGGCCGGAACCGTTGACGGCCACCCGGCTGATCCAGCCGCTGGGCACCACGTTCCCGGCGATGTTGGCCTTGCGCGGATTCTTCAGCATCCTGCCGATGTCCAGCTTGTCGCTGGGCTGCACCCCGAGGGCGGTGGTGGCGTCGGCATGGGGATCGAGGTCAACTACGAGGGTTGGGATGCCTGCGGCCAGTGCCGCAGACGCCAGTCCGGTTGTAACGGATGTCTTGCCGACACCGCCCTTGAGGCTGCTGATGCTGACTACTTGCACTTGATAAACCAATACCTAACGCCGGTTGCCGTGTTGGGGTACGTTCCGTTCCGGTGCTGCCGGATGGTGCCGCAGGAACAGGGGCAGGCTTCCGCCGCCCCATTCATCATATGTTGACCTCGGCCGGAATCCCTTCTTATCGGGATCCGGGCATGCCTTCCCCGCCGGCCGGTCCGGCGTCGTCGTTCAAAAGAAGCAATAGCGGCAGTGCCGCCGGAGCAAGGGGTGGCTAAAGAACTGCACTAAATACGGGACGACGGTGAATATGGCCCGGACATGACGGATAATTCTGTGATGGTAGACACAATGATTTGTGTTTCGTCCGGCCCGTCTTACACACTGTGACCACTCACCGATCCACCCGCAATGATGCAGGAGAAGTATGTTTTCCAAGATTCTGGTGGCCAACCGCGGAGAAATCGCAATCCGTGCTTTCCGCGCTGGCTACGAACTGGGCGCCAAGACAGTCGCCGTGTTCCCCAACGAGGACCGTAACTCGATCCACCGCCAGAAGGCCGATGAGGCGTATCTGATTGGCGAAGAGGGACACCCCGTCCGCGCCTACCTGGACGTTGACGAGGTGGTGCGGGTTGCGAAGGAGTCCGGTGCGGACGCCATCTACCCCGGCTACGGCTTCCTCTCCGAGAACCCGGACCTGGCAAATGCAGCCAAGGCCGCGGGCATCACCTTCGTGGGCCCGCCCGCGGAGGTCCTGGAACTGGCCGGCAACAAGGTGGCCGCACTGGAGGCCGCCCGCAAAGCCGGCGTCCCCGTGCTGAAGTCCAGCGCGCCGTCGAAGGACCTTGACGAACTGATCGCTGCTGCGGATGAAATCGGTTTTCCCATCTTCGCCAAGGCCGTAGCCGGCGGCGGCGGGCGCGGCATGCGCCGCGTCGACACCCGCGAGGCCCTGCCCGAGGCGCTGCAGTCCGCCATGCGCGAGGCCGACGCAGCCTTCGGCGACCCCACCATGTTCCTCGAACAGGCCGTGCTCCGCCCGCGCCACATCGAGGTCCAGATCCTGGCCGACGCCGAGGGCAACGTCATGCACCTCTTCGAGCGTGACTGTTCCATCCAGCGCCGCCACCAGAAGGTCATCGAGATCGCCCCGGCCCCGAACCTGGACGAAGGCATCCGCCAGGCCCTGTACCGGGACGCCGTGAAGTTCGCCAAGGCCCTGAACTACGTCAACGCCGGAACGGTCGAGTTCCTCGTGGACACCGTGGGCGAACGCGCCGGCCAGCACGTCTTCATTGAAATGAACCCCCGCATCCAGGTGGAGCACACCGTCACGGAAGAGGTCACCGACGTCGACCTCGTCCAGGCGCAGATGCGCATCGCCGCCGGCGAGACCCTGGCCGACCTGGGCCTTTCCCAGGAGACCGTCTTCCTGCGGGGCGCCGCGCTGCAGAGCCGCATCACCACCGAGGACCCGGCCAACGGTTTCCGGCCCGACGTCGGAAAGATCACCGGTTACCGCTCCGCCGGCGGCGCCGGTGTAAGGCTTGACGGCGGCACCGTCTACTCGGGTGCCGAGATCAGCCCGCACTTCGACTCCATGCTGGTAAAGCTCACCTGCCGCGGCCGGGACTACCCCACCGCTGTCGCCAGGGCCCGCCGCGCGCTGGCCGAGTTCCGTATCCGCGGTGTCTCCACCAACATCTCCTTCCTGCAGGCCGTCCTTGACGACGCCGACTTCATCGCCGGCAACGTGGCCACCTCCTTCATCGACGAGCGGCCCGAACTGCTGAAGGCCCGCGTCTCTGCCGACCGCGGCACCAAGCTGCTGACGTGGCTCGCCGAGGTCACCGTGAACAAGCCCAACGGCGAACTGCCGGTCCGCACCGACCCCGCGGACAAGCTCCCCGCCGTCGCCGGCGCCGAGGCGCGCCCCGGCTCCCGCCAGCGGCTGCTGGAACTCGGCCCGGAGGGCTTCGCCAAGGCCCTGCGCGAGCAGAACGCCGTCGCCGTCACCGACACCACGTTCCGCGACGCCCACCAGTCCCTGCTGGCCACCCGCGTCCGCACCAGGGACCTGCTCGCCGCCGCACCCGCCGTCTCCACCCTCCTGCCCGAACTCCTTTCGGTCGAGGCCTGGGGCGGCGCCACCTACGACGTTGCCCTGCGCTTCCTCGGCGAGGACCCCTGGGACCGGCTTGCCGCGCTGCGCAAGGCCCTGCCGAACGTCTGCCTGCAGATGCTGCTCCGCGGCCGCAACACCGTGGGCTACACCCCGTACCCGGAGGAGGTGACCGAGGCCTTCGTCAACGAGGCAGCGGCCACCGGCATCGACATCTTCCGCATCTTCGATGCGCTGAACGACGTCAGCCAGATGGCGCCTGCCATCCGCGCCGTCCGGGCCACCGGCACCGCCGTCGCCGAGGTGGCACTGTGCTACACGGGCGACATGCTGGACCCGGAGGAGAAGCTCTACACGCTGGACTACTACCTGGGCCTGGCGGACAAGATCGTCGAAGCGGGCGCCCACATCCTCGCCATCAAGGACATGGCGGGCCTGCTCCGTCCGGCAGCCGCCGCGAAGCTGGTCTCGGCACTGCGGGACCGTTTCGACCTCCCGGTCCACCTGCACACCCACGACACGGCCGGCGGCCAGCTCGCCACGCTGCTCGCGGCAGTCGATGCAGGCGTGGACGCCGTGGACGTCGCCTCGGCATCCCTGGCCGGCACCACGAGCCAGCCGTCGGCGTCGGCCCTGGTTGCCGCCCTGGCCCACACGGAACGTGACACCGGCCTCAGCCTGGCCGCCGTCAGCTCCCTCGAGCCGTACTGGGAGGCCGTGCGCAGGGTCTATGCACCCTTCGAGTCGGGCCTGCCGGGCCCGACCGGCCGCGTCTACCAGCACGAAATCCCTGGTGGGCAGCTGTCCAACCTCCGCCAGCAGGCCATCGCGCTTGGACTGGGCGAGCGCTTCGAAGCGATCGAAGACATGTACACCGCCGCCGACCGGATCCTGGGCCATCTGGTCAAGGTGACGCCGTCGTCGAAGGTGGTGGGCGACCTCGCCCTGCACCTCGTGGGCCTGAACGCAGACCCGGCCGACTTCGAGGAGAACCCGCAGAACTACGACATCCCGGACTCTGTCATCGGGTTCCTGTCCGGTGAGCTGGGCGATCCTCCGGGAGGCTGGCCGGAACCGTTCCGCACGAAGGCCCTCCAGGGCCGGGCCATCAAGGTGCGCGACGCCGAGCTGTCCGCCGAGGACAGCGCAGCCCTCCGAGGCGACTCGAAGACCCGCCAGCAGACGCTGAACCGGCTGCTCTTCGCCGGTCCCACCAAGGATTACCTCAAGAGCAGGGAGACGTACGGCAACGTCTCGGTCCTGGACACCCGTGACTACCTCTACGGCCTGCAGCGCGGCGAGGAGCACGTGATCCAGCTCGAAAAGGGTGTGCGCCTCATCGCGTCCCTGGAAGCCGTGTCAGAGCCTGACGAGAAGGGCATGCGCACGGTCATGTGCACGCTGAACGGTCAGTCCCGCCCGGTCTCGGTGCGCGACAAGTCCGTCGTCAGCAACGTGAAGACGGCCGAGAAGGCTGACCCGTCCGTCCCGGGCCACGTTGCCGCTCCCTTCGCGGGCGCCGTGACGGTCACCGTCAAGGCGGGCGACACCGTCAATGCGGGCGACACCATTGCCACCATCGAGGCGATGAAGATGGAGGCTTCCATCACGACGCCGGTGGGCGGCAAGGTGACGCGGCTGGCCATTTCCGCTGTGGAACAGGTCCAGGGTGGCGACCTGCTGATCGTTGTTGAATAAACGGCGGTAGTTACCGCTGATCTGTCCGCGGGGTGGCCGGTGGCTGCCCTGCAGGTAGGGTGGAAAACAGAAAAAGGTTGTGGGGACGGCGCCAAGCCGCCCCCACAGCCATTTCCGAACCACACCGGCAGCCGGAACCCGACCGGCGGCCAGTACAAGACAGAGCGGAAGCCATGACGCAGACCAATACGCCCAAGCCCGGCCCGCGCCCCGACCGGAGCCCCTCGATCTCCGAGCACAGCGTCGCCGACGTTGCGGAGGAGGCCGGAACCGGTCCCGGCGGCGTGTCTCCGGCGGACGCCGCGGACGCATCCCCCTCCGACGTTGCGGACGTGTCTCCGGTGGACGCCGCGGACGCATCCCCCTCCGACGTTGCGGACGTGTCTCCGGCGGACGCCGCGGACGCATCCCCCTCCGACGTTGCGGACGTGTCTCCGGTGGACGCCGCGGACTTGTCTCCGTCAGATGCCGCCGGCACGGCGCCGACGGGGGACATCAGCGTGGTGACTGTGTCAGACGCCCAGGACCGCACCTCCGCCGGCTCGCTCTCCGCAGTCAATGGCGTGGTGCAGCCGGGCATGGCGACGGCGGCCATGCCCGTGGTGACCGCAGGACCCGGCACCGCCCCCGGCGAGGCGAGCGGCCCAGCCGCGGCGGACAGCACGGCGGCCGGCACAGACCGTGCCGGCACAGTGGTATCTAATGCAGAAGCAGCAGAGCCTGCCAGCCCCGGCGCGCCGGGCGCAGAGCCTCCTTCTGAAGAAGCGAAGGATCTCCCCGGCCGCCGGGAAAAAATCGAGGGACCTGAGCCGGCTGCCGCCCTGACCGCCGACCGGCTCCTGACCAGGGCCTCGGCCGCTCCGGTCGCAGGCTGGCGCCGCTGGCTCTATCAGGCGACCCTCGGCTACGTGAACCTGGGTGATTCGGACCAGGTCCGCATCCAGCGGGCCATGGAGCACCGCATCGCCATGCGCCTGGGGGAGCGGACCCGGTACGTGCCGGTGCTCTCGCGCAAGGGCGGAGTGGGCAAGACCACCGTTACCACGCTGCTCGGCATGGTGCTGGCGGAGCTGCGCGAGGACCGGGTCATCGCGATGGATGCGAATCCGGACCGGGGCACCCTTTCGGATCGTTCGCCGGGCAAGGCTGATTTCACCGCCCGCCAGTTGGTGAGGGACAGGTTCACGGTGGACTCGTTCGCACAGCTGTCCAATTACACGGCGCGGGACGGTTCGCGCCTCGATGTGCTCGCCTCGGACACCGATCCCATGGTTGCCCACGCCTTCGACGACGCCGACTACCGCGCCGTCACCGACATCCTGGGCCGGTACTACTCGATCGTGCTCACCGACTCGGGTACCGGCATGGTGCACTCGGTCATGAAGGGCACCTTGGAAAAGGCCGACGCCGTGGTCCTGGTCTCCGGCGGCAGCGTGGACGAGGCCCGGCTCGCATCCGAAACGCTGTCCTGGCTTGAAGCCCACGGCCGCCAGGACCTCGTGGCCAAGGCAACAGTGGTCATCAACATGGCCGCCGGTGACCGCACCCTGGTCAACATCGACGAAATCGAGCAGCACTTCCTGTCCCGGGTCAAAAACGTGGTGCGGATTCCGCACGACCGGCACCTGGCGGAAGGCTCGCAGATCCGCCTCGGCCAGCTGAAGCCGGCCACCCGCGCCGCCGCCGTGGAGCTGGCCGCGCTGGTGGTGGACGAGCTGCAGCAGACCTAAGGCCCCGCCGTCGGGATTTTTTGTCCACTTTGGCCCCTGGAGGCCCCGGAAGTCGCGACAAGTGGACAAAAACTCGGGCGTGGATCCAGCCCGGCTAGGCGCGGGACGGCTTCGGTGACTTGTACATTTCGTCGATCACGCCTTCGAAGTCCTTCATGACCTGGGCGCGCTTGACCTTCATGGACGGGGTCAGGTGGCCCGAGGCTTCGGTGAAGTCGCTCGGCACGATCCGGAAGGACTTGATGGCCTCCGCCTGTGAGACCGACTGGTTGGCTTGGTTGATGAGCTCCTGCACGGCGGCCTTGACCTCCGCGTTGCCGGCGGCGTCGCCCAGGGATGTGTCCGCGGGCAGGCCGTGGCGCTGCAGCCAGCCCGGCAGGGCTTCCTCATCGAGAGTCACGAGGGCGCCGATAAACGGGCGGTTATCACCCACGACCAGTACCTGTGATACGAGCGCATCAGCCCGGATCTGGTCCTCGAGCAGTGCGGGAACCACGTTCTTGCCGCCGGCCGTGACGATGATTTCCTTTTTCCGGCCGGTAATCAGCAGGTAGCCGTCGTCATCGAGTTGGCCAATATCGCCGGTGCGGAACCAGCCGTCAGCGAACGACTCCTCGGTCAGGTCGGGGCGCTGGTAGTACCCGCGCATGACGCAGGCGCCCTTGACGAGGATCTCGCCGTCGTCGGCAATCCGGACGCTGTTGCCGGGAATCGGGGCGCCGACCGTGCCGATCTTGATCCGCTCCGGCGTGTTGACGCTGACGGGTGCCGTGGTTTCGGTGAGGCCGTAGCCTTCCAGGATCTGCAGGCCGATGCCCTGGAAGAAGTGGCCCAGACGCTCGCCGAGCGGGCCGCCGCCGGACACGGCGTGGGCCACTTCGCCGCCCATGGCGGCGCGGAGCTTGCCGTAGACGAGCTTGTCGAAGATCGCGTGCCTGAGCTTTAGGCCCAGGCCGGCCCCGCCTGCCTGCCGTGCCCGGGAGTAGGCGATGGCAGTCTCGGCGGCCTTGTGGAAGATGGCGCCCTTGCCGCCGTCCTCTGCCTTGGTAAGCGCAGAGTTGTAGACCTTTTCGAATACGCGCGGAACGGCCAGGATGAACGTCGGTTTGTAGCTCTGCAGATCGGGCAGCAGGTGCTTGATGTCGGGGGTGTGCGCCACGGTGACGCCGGCGGCCACGGCCAGGACCGAGATGAAGCGCGCGAAGACATGCGCCAGCGGCAGGAACATGATGGTCCGGGACTGCTCGTTGACTACGCCGCCCAGTGAGGTGGCCAGGGCGTTCTCGGACAGTTCCACGAAGTTCCCGTGCGTGAGTTCGCAGCCCTTGGGCCGGCCGGTAGTGCCCGAGGTGTAGATGATGGTGGCAAGGTCGCGGAGCCCGGCGGTGCGGCGCCGTGCGTCGAGTTCCTCATCACTGACTGCGGCGCCGGCTGCTCGCACGGTGTCGAGGCCGTCCCCCTCCAGCTGCCACACGTGGGCCAGCGCCGTGAGGCCCTCCGTGACAGCCGCCTGCCGGATGATGGTTTCATGGTGGTCCGATTCGCCGAATGCGGCGACGGCGCCGGAGTCGCCCAGGTTCCAGGCGACCTGGGAGGGCGATGACGTTTCGTAGATGGGAACGGAAACGCCACCCGCGAACCAGATGGCGAAGTCGATGAGTGCCCATTCGTACCGGGTGCGGGACATGATGCCCACGCGGTCGCCTGCACCGATGCCGCTGGCGATGAGCCCCTTGGCGAGGACGGACACGTCGGCCAGGAATTCTTTGGCCCGGATGTCCTGCCAATGGCCGGCGGAGTCGAGGCGCGAAAAGAGGGCAGGGTTGGAGGCCTTCGCTGCCTGGCGCAGTACGAAGTCCGTGATGTTGCTGTCCAGGGGGACGTTCGCCAAGGGCGGAACGCTGAATTCGCGCACGTTAGCTCCTTTGATATCCGTTGGCCGCAGCGGGTAGTCCTAACCTTAGTACGTCACCCGCCGGAGACCGGGTGGCCTAGGTTACCCGTCAGTAACTTTACGGCGGAGTGGCGCATGCCGCCAGTCCGGGGCGCGTGTCGCACGTCTGTCGCAGTCGTGAGGAGGCTCCGCGGCGGCACCTAGAATGGGGGACTATGCAGCCCTCCCCGCCCAGCGAGCAGCCAGTCCCGCCCCTTGACTCAAGCCGGAGTGGCCTGGCCGGAGGGTGGGCGTCCAGGCGCGGAGCGTTACGGCAGGCAGGGGCACGGCATTCGACGTCACGGCGCGCGGTAACGGGATACGGCGGACAGTTGGCTGGGCACCGCTTGTTCCGGCAGCAGCTGCGGCTGGGCCGCCGGGGTCTTGCCATCGGCATCGACATAGGCGGCACGAAAGTTGCCGCGGGCGTGGTGGACGCCGAGGGCCACATCCTGCGCGAGGCCCGGCGCTCCACGCCGGGAAGCGATCCGCGAGCAGTGGAGCGCGTCATCGTGGAACTTGTCGAGGAACTGAGCGCCGGTGCCCGGATCAGATCGGTGGGCATTGGCGCCGCCGGCTGGATGGATCTCGACGGCGGTACGGTGCTGTTCAGTCCGCACCTCGCCTGGCGGAACGAACCGCTGCGCGAAAACCTGCAGCACCTGCTCCGCCGTCCCGTCATGCTGGTTAACGACGCCGATGCCGCTGCCTGGGCAGAGTGGCGCTTTGGTGCCGGGCAGGGGCAGGACCGGCTGGTCTGCATCACCCTCGGCACCGGCATCGGCGGAGCCATGGTCATGGATGGACGCGTTGAGCGCGGCAGGTTCGGCGTGGCAGGGGAGTTCGGCCACCAGATCATCATGCCGGGCGGACACCGGTGCGAATGCGGCAACCGCGGCTGCTGGGAACAGTACGCCTCAGGCAACGCCCTTGGCCGCGAGGCCCGGGAACTGGCCCTGGCGAACTCACCGGTGGCGCAGGAACTTCTCAAGGCCGTGGACGGAAGCGCGGAGCGCATCACCGGAGCCACGGTGACCGAGCTGGCCATCGCCGGCGACGCCGCCTCCCGGGAGCTCCTCGAGGACGTCGGGGACTGGCTTGGGCTGGGGCTGGCGAACCTTGCCGCAGCCCTCGATCCGGGGAAGTTCGTGATCGGCGGCGGGCTTTGCGCGGCCGGCGAACTGCTGGTGGCCCCGGCGCGCAAGGCGTTCGCCCGCAACCTCACGGGCCGCGGATTCCGTCCGGCCGCGGCAATCGACCTGGCCGCCCTGGGGCCCAACGCCGGCCTGATCGGCGCTGCCGACCTCTCCCGCGCCAGCAGCCGCACGCACCGCTGACTGAAGCGTCAGACCCGGGCACCGTCGTCGTTCTCGTCCTTCTCCTGCGGCAGCTTCATAATCAGATACACCACGGCCGCGATGAAGATGACCACCATGCCCAGGATTGCCAGGAGCGGCGCAGAGCGCCAGAACATGGACGACAGGACCAGGGCAACCGGAGCACCCACGGCGCCCAGCCACGCCAGCATCGTCAGCGGGTCCGTCGCTGAAAGCTTGGGCGGCTCCTCCGGGACGAACTCGCCGTCGTCGTCCTCGATGCTGTAGGCGCGCGGATCCCCGGCCCCGGCCGGAACCTCGGCCTGCCCGGACCGGGCAGCCTTTTCGCGCTCGGCGGCCTTGGCCTGCTCAGCAGCCTGCTGCCGCTCGGCGGCGGACAGCTCGCGGGGCGCACGGGGCGCCAGGCCCAGGGGATCGAAGTCGGTGAAGTGCCTTGCAGCGCCTGCCGTCCCGGAACCGGCGTCCGCCTGTTCCGCCGGGGCAGGGCCTGCTGCGCCGGCGGAACCTGATGCCGGTGCAGGGTCCGCGCCGCCGGCAGCGTCGTCGCTCGCAGCCGCGCTGTGCCGGGGGCCGCCGTGATGGCGCGGCGAACCGGGCCCGGTGGATTCGCCGGGGACGTTTGGGACGCCTTCTGCATCCGGGACCGGCGTGTCGTCGGCCGTGAGCCTGGCCACCAGGTCAAGCCAGACGGCGTCGTCCTGGTTGGCACTCGGATCGGATGAATTCGAATCGTGCCTATTCATCGGTGGCGCCCTTCTGGCTGGCTGTCGCGGAGTCGGCGGACCCCTGGCGGATGCCCGCCACTACGGAGCGGATGAAGTCCACAGAGCCGCTGAAGATCTGGTCGGCGTCGTGGTCCAGTGTGGCCACGTGGTAACTGTTGTCGAGCCGGGTGAGTTGCAGCGGGGCGTGGGTAAGCCCGCGCTGCAGGGCCATGATGCTGGAATCCGACACAACATGGTCCACCGTGGAGCGGAACACGCGCACCGGCGCCGTGATGCGCGGCAGCAGCCGGACCGTGTCCTTGAACATCTTATTCAGCTCGTGGGCCGCTGCGACCGGGGTCCGCGAGTATGCGCCCTCGTCGACACCCTGCTTCCGGATGTCGTTGGCGATGGCCGGGGTGCTCTTGAGGACCAGCTTGAGGATCCCGGCCAGCGGGGCCCGGCGGTCATCGATGACAAGCCCGGGGTTGACCACGATGGCTCCGGCCACGGGCCGGGTCGCGGCGAGGCGCAGTGCCAGGGCGCCGCCCATCGACAGGCCGGCGGCGAAAACGAGGTCGCATTCGGACTCGAGCTCCAGGTACGCGGCGTCCATCGCGCCGTGCCAGTGCTGCCAGCGGCTGCGGGACAGCTCCTGCCAGCTGGTGCCGTGGCCCGGCAGCAGGGGCATCCGGACGGCAAAGCCGGCATCGGCAAAGGACTGGGCCCACGAACGCAGGCTGTGCGGGCTCCCGGTGAACCCATGGGAGAGGGCGATGCCGATGGAGGGTCCCTCGCCCGTGAAGGCGCTGCTGAACGGGCTGTGATCGGGAACTGCGGTCATGACTTCTCCGACGGTATGTGGCTTCGGGAATGCAGCTGGAAGAACCTTGCGGAGGACTCGAAAATTTCCTGGGCGTCCGTGTCCAGCGTAGCCACATGGCCGCTGTTCCGAAGCGGCACCACGTCGAGGGCCGCCGAGGTGAGGCGCTTCCGGATCAGGCTGAGCGAGCTCGGGGGCACCACCGCGTCATTGTCCGACTTGAAGACCAGCACCGGGGCGGTGATCCGCGGCAGTCCGCGGGTGGCGGCAGCGAACAGCCGTTTCAACTGGTGAACCGCCGCCAACGGCGTCAGGGAGTAATCGCCGTCGTCGGTTGCCGCCGCCGTCGGACTGTCCTCCGGTATGGGGACGGTGGTTCTTTGGATGTACTTCAGCAAGCCGATGACCCGGACGCGCCGGTCATAGAAGCTGAGGCCGGGGTTGACGACGGCGACGCCCGCCACGGTGTGGCGGGATGCGGTGAGCAGGGCGATGGCACCGCCCATCGAGAGGCCGGCCACATAGCATTCCTCGGTCCTGGCGGCGAGGTCCAGATAGGCCCGTTCGAAGGCGCCGTGCCACTCCCGCCAGCCTGTCCTGGCAAGATCCTGCCAGCTGGTCCCGTGCCCTGGGAGCAGCGGAACAGTGACGGCGAAGCCCTGCGCGGCCAGGTATTCGGCCCACGGCAGGATGCTGAGCGGGCTGCCGGTAAAGCCGTGCGAGATCGCGATTCCGATCCGCGCGTTGGCTCCGTGTCCCGCGTAGCTGAAAGCGGCGGGCCTTGGGCGGTCGCTGCTTTCTGTCATGAAACCATCGTGTCACTGTTCCGGACAATTCTCACTAGAGTAGGGTTGCATTGCAGTGCCGCCGGGCCCCGTGAACGCCCCGGCGACAGCCTTCCGGAGAGGTAAGACACGTGTTCTATTGGGTGATGAAGCGGATCTTCCTGGGGCCGGTGGTCCGCACACTTTTCCGGCCGTGGGTCAAGGGGCTGGACAACATTCCATCCGAGGGGGCAGCGATTATTGCCTCCAACCACCTGTCATTTTCGGACTCGATCTTCATGCCGCTGATGGTGCCGCGGCCCGTCATTTTCCTTGCCAAATCCGAGTACTTCACGGGCACCGGGCTCAAGGGCCGGCTGACCGCAATGTTCTTCCGGCTGACCAACCAGCTCCCCATGGACCGATCCGGCGGAGCGGCCTCGGCAGCCTCACTCGAGGCGGGCATGGACGTGCTGACCCACGGCGGGCTGCTGGGCATCTACCCGGAGGGCACGCGCAGCCCCGACTCGCGGCTGTACCGCGGAAAGGTGGGGGTGGCGCGGCTGGCGCTCCAGGCCGGCGTTCCGGTCATCCCGGTGGCGATGATCGGAACGGACAAGGTCCAGCCCATCGGGAAGCGGCTGCCGAACATCCGCCGCATCGGCATGATCTTCGGCAAGCCGCTGGACTTCAGCAGGTATGCGGGCCTGGCCGACGACCGGCTGATCCAGCGGTCCGTCACGGACGAGGTCATGTACGAGCTCATGCGGCTCTCCGGGCAGGAATACGTTGACGAGTACGCCTCGGTGGTCAAGCTCAGGCTGGCGGGAAAGTCGGGCGAAGATCCGGGGGAGGCCGGTTCGTCCCGGTCAGCCTAGGCGCCCGTGCCGGTCCGCATCTGTGACGGCGCCGCCGGGCGGATGACAGTCCGGGTGTCCCCAAGCCCGTCCGGCCATCTACTCTTAGTAGTGTGACTGAGCTATCTGCAAAACCTGCCTCTTCCCTGACCAGCACTTCACAGAGCGGTGCTGCCAACTATCCGGGACTCGACAACTGGCGGGACCTTCCCATCTCGCAGCAGCCCAGCTGGCAGGACTCCGAAGTCTTCAACGCATCCGTCAAAGAGCTGTCGGCCCTCCCGCCGCTCGTTTTCGCGGGCGAAGTGGACATCCTGCGCGAGCGTCTCGCCGCGGCAGCCCAGGGCAAAGCCTTCCTCCTGCAGGGCGGAGACTGCGCCGAGACCTTTGAGGGTGCCACGGCGGACAAGATCAGCGCACGTGTGAAGACGATCCTGCAGATGGCGGTGGTCCTCACCTACGGTGCAGCGATGCCCGTCATCAAGATGGGCCGCATGGCCGGCCAGTTCGCCAAGCCGCGCTCCTCAAACGACGAAACCCGTGACGGCGTGACGCTGCCGGCCTACCGCGGCGACATCGTCAACGGCTACGACTTCACCCCGGAGTCGCGCGCCCACGACGCCAGCCGCATGCTGCGCGCCTACCACACCTCCGCTTCCACGCTGAACCTCATCCGCGCCTTTACACAGGGCGGCTTTGCGGATCTCCGCCTGGTCCACACCTGGAACAAGGGCTTCACCGAGAACCCGGCGCACGCCCGCTACGAGTCCCTTGCGCGCGACATCGACCGCGCCATTAAGTTCATGGCGTCCTGCGGCGCCGACTTCGAGGCCCTCAAACGGGTTGAGTTCTTTGCCAGCCACGAGGCCCTGCTGCTCGACTATGAGCGTGCCCTGACCCGCATCGACTCCCGCACCGGCCTGCCTTACGGCACCTCCGGCCACTTCCTGTGGATCGGCGAGCGTACCCGCGAGCTGGACCACGCCCACGTGGACTACCTGTCCCGGGTCCGCAACCCGATTGGCGTCAAGCTGGGCCCGTCCACGTCCGGCGACGACGCCCTGCGCCTCATCGACAAGCTGGATCCCAACCGCGAGCCCGGCCGGCTCACCTTCATCACCCGCATGGGTGCCGGCAACATCCGCGAGAAGCTCCCGTCGCTCGTGGAGAAGGTCACCGCGTCCGGTGCCCAGGTCCTGTGGGTCACGGACCCGATGCACGGCAACACCGTCACCTCCCCCAACGGCTACAAGACCCGGAATTTCGACGACGTCATTGACGAGGTGCGCGGGTTCTTCGAAGTGCACCACAGCCTGGGAACCGTTCCGGGCGGCCTGCACGTCGAGATGACCGGGGACGACGTGGCCGAGTGCCTCGGCGGCGCCGACCCCATCGACCAGGAAGCCTTCCTTGACCGGTACGAGTCGGTCTGCGACCCCCGCCTGAACCACATGCAGTCGCTGGAGATGGCGTTCCTCGTGGCCGGCGCGCTCACCCGCAGGTAAACCGGGCGGCTGCCCACCTGACTGAGCAAAGACCGGCGCCGGGGATTCCCCCGGCGCCGGTCTTTTTGTTGTCGTCCCGGCTACACCACGGTGAGGGTGACGACGGAGCCTTCGGGCACCTCGGTGTCCACGGGATCCTGATCCCGGACTGTGCCGAAGAAACCGCCGAGGATTTCATTGACGCGGACCTGGAACCCGCGCTTCTCGAGGGCTTCGCGGGCCTCGCGGACCTGCTTGCCGATGTAGTTGGGCACCTTCACGAGCTTGGGGCCCTCGGAAATCGTCAGCGTGACGGTTTGGCCCCTGGTCAGGGTTCCCGAAGCAGGCTCCTGGCTGACCACGGCGCCCTTCGGAACGTCCTTGTCGTGCACCGTTTCGTCGGCGAACACGGCCTTCAGGCCGGCCGCTTCGATGGCGCGGAAGGCCACGTCCTGGTCCTGCCCCCGCACGTCCGGCACCGGGATGGGCTGCGGGCCTTTCGAGACGGTGAGGCTCACCGGTGTGCCATGCCTTACGGGCGTTCCCGACGCCGGAGCCTGGCCAAGCACCGTGCCGGCCGGCACTTCCTCATCGAACTTTTCGGTGACCTTGCCCAGCGCCATCCCGGCGCCGTTAAGTGCCTCCTTGGACGCATCGAGCGTCTTGCCGGTCAGTTGCGGCAGGGGAAACAGCTGCGGTCCCTTGGACACGAACAGCGAGACCTGCTGGAATTTGCGGATTTCTGTACCGGCGTCGGGCTCCGATCCCACCACGAGCCCGGCCTTGACGTCGTCGTCGAACACGTCCCGGGTGCTGGACTGGAAACCTGCGTCCCGGAGCAGCTGCTGCGCCTCCGCCACGGTCCTGTTCGCCACGGCCGGCACGGTGCCGGGGGAACCCGGTCCCATCCCGAAGAACCACCCCGCCCCCGTGGCCAGCAGCGCGAGGATCACCAGGACCACAATCCAGAGCGCGCCCCTGCGCCGGGGATTCCCTTCCCGGAGCGTGCGGACGGGAGTGGCTGCTGCGCGGGACTGTTCCCTCTGCTCGTGGCGGTCCAGCTTCCGCTGCTCCCGCTTGCTCAGGGGGAGCGGGGCAGCCTCCCCGTCGTCGTCGTCGAACCCGTAGGGCGGGAGGACCGGCCTGGGGTTTGATGAGGCGGGGTTCGATGCGGCGGGCGCGGAAAACACTGTGGTCGGGTTGCTGGTGCGCGAAATGACTTCGGTGGGGCGTGCCGGGCCGGCATTATCGCCGTGAATGGGAGCCAGCAGCTCAGTGTGGCTTGCCTGGTCTTCCTGACCGGGAGGGTTTCCCGGCATGCGGGACGGCATCCGGGCGGGGGCCGGTGGCGCGCTCATGCCGCGCGGACCGGCGTCGGGAGCCGATCCTGCCGCCGCGGCCGCCTGAACCGCTGCCGGGGGCTGCAGATCCAGTTCGGCGTCGGTGAGGTTGGTCCGGATGTGGCGGAGTTCGGTAAGCAGGGCATTGCCGTCCACCGGCCGCTGCTCGGGGTCGCTGGCGGTGCACCACTGCACTAGTTCGTCTACTTCCCCGGCGAGGCCCGGAACCAGGCCGGAGGGAACACCCACGGCGGAGTTCACGTGCTGGTAGGCCACCTGGATGGGGACTTCGCCGTCGAAAGGCTGGCGGCCCGTGAGCATCTCGAACAGCATGATGCCGGTGGAGTAGATGTCGCTCCGCGCGTCGGCCGGCTTGCCGAGGACCAGCTCGGGGGAGAGGTATGCGACAGTGCCGATCAGGGCCCCTGTGCTGGTTGACGTCGTCACGGCCCGCGCAAGGCCGAAGTCGCCGATCTTGATCCTGCCGTCGTCGGCGATCAGTACGTTCTCCGGCTTGACGTCGCGGTGGATCAGGCCGGCGGCATGGGCAGCCCCCAGGCCTTCCACCACCGGATCGATGAGTGCCAGGGCGAGCCGGGGGGACAAGGCGCCCTTGCTGTTGATGACATCGCGGAGGGTATGCCCTTTGATGTACTCCATCACGAGGTAGGCGGTGTCTCCGTCGTGCCCCTGGTCGAGGACGCCCACCACATGGGGGTGTGAAAGTTTCGCGGCTGCCCGTGCCTCCCGCGCCAGCCGGTCGAGGAAATTGCCGTCGTTGACCAGGTGCGGATGCAGGACTTTCAGGGCGACATCACGGTCCAGCCGCTGGTCCGTGGCCACGTAGACGGTGGACATCCCGCCCCGGGCCAACCTGGACTTCACCCGGTAGCGGTTGTCCACCAGCGACCCGACGAGACTGCCTAAAGCGTTTTCCTGCACTCTTCGATACTAAGTGCTGCACCGAAACGGGTCCGAATCAACATGCGATCCGGACCCGTATCGTTATGCTCCACAGCGGCCGGTATCCCGGCCGGGAGCTCAGCTGAAGAGCTCAGCTGAAGGTCTTGCGGTGTGCCTTGATGGCTGCGACGTAGTGCTTGGTGTCGGTGTACATGCCGTGCTTGTTGACCGAGTACTGGCCCTGGTAGTAGCCGGCGATGGCGTAGTCCAGGTTCTTGCTGGTCCGGATCAGCTGGCGGATGATCGCGATTCCCGCGGTGGCGTTGTCGTACGGGTCAAGCAGGTTCAGCTTGCGGCCCACGAGGTCGGATGCCCATTCGCCGGAGGAAGGGATGACCTGCATGGTGCCGATGGCGTTGGCCGGCGAAACCGCACGCTGGTTGAACCCGGATTCCTGGTACGCGAAGGCCTGCGCCAGTGCCGGATCGACGCCCATCCGCCGCGCCGTGTCAGCCACGATGGACTGCATCTGGGCGAGCGAGGGAACCGGCGAGGCGTTGAGCAGGGCCTTGTTCTTGTTGGCCGAGCTGACCACGGCCGGCGGGTAGGTGTAGCCGAGGAAGGAACTGGGCACGAGCGGCGTGACACTGGATGCCGGCTGGACGGCGCTGGCCTTCCCGGGAATGACGAGCTTCTGGCCCGGGTAGATGACGCTGGTGACCTTCAGCCGGTTCGCCGACAGGATGTCCGCGAGCCTGACGCCGTGCCTTGCTGCGATGCCGGACAGCGTGTCGCCCGCCTTGATGACGTAGGAGGCTGAGCGGGTGGCGGCCGGTGCTGCCGCCTTGGCCGGGGCCGCCGCAACAGCGCTGCCGGTGCCCAGCCGGATCTTCTGGCCCGGGTAAATGATCGATGTCACCTTCAGCCCGTTCCAGCTGAGCACCTGGGAGAGCCTGACGCCGTGTCGCCCGGCGATGCCGCCCAGCGTGTCGCCGGCCTTGACCGTGTAGGTCCGTGAAACGGTGGAGGCTGGCGCCGCTGTGGTCCGGGCGGCCGGAGCCGAGGCCGCCTTCAGCTTGATCCGCTGCCCGGGGTAGATCACGGAGTTCGACTTCAGGTTGTTGAGCTTAAGCACGGCAGTTGTGCTCAGCCCGTACCGGCCGGCGATACCGCTGACGGTGTCCCCGCGGACCACAGTGTGGGCCATAGGGGTGACGCTGGTGGGCTGAAAGCCCGCCGGGATCGCGGCCGGCACGGAGGCCGCCGGGATGATGCCCGCTTTGACTGCTGCTGCCTGGGCCTCGATGGCGGCGGCGAGGGTCGCGGGTACGGTTTTGGGCTGGGCATCGGCCGCGGCAGGCTGGGCGACCGCAAGGGAGGAAAGCATGACGGCAGGCAGCGTGGCCGTCGCGGCCGCGATCAGGGGCAGGCCCGGCCGGGGTGGCTGCTTGGTGGAGCGGGTCGTCGTCATGGGAAAGATCCTCTTCTCAGCGGCGAATGCTGTCGGTCATGCCAGTTTGCTCGTGATACCAATGTTACTGATGTTAATTGTGTTGCGAATGTTATCTATGTGAATCTCTCACGATTTCCCGGTTAGCACAAGAATTGGATTTGAGCCGGAACATCCGTCCGACTGGGAGTGTCGCGCCCGAAAACGGAGCGTGCGCGCATGCGGGCTGTTTCGACTAGGCTTGCGGGCGCCCGCCGTGGCAACCTTGACCCGTGAGTACTGTAGAAACCCTCGTAGGCGACTGGCTGCCCTTGCCCGACGTCGCCCAGTTGCTGGATGTGTCCATTACCAAAGTCCACGGGCTCCTTGACGAGCGGGCGCTGGCGGCCCTGCGGATCGGCGAACGCCGGATCCGTTCGGTGCCCGCGGCCTTCATCCAGGACGGCCACGTTGTGGACAGCCTCAAGGGCACGATTGTGGTGCTGGCGGACGCAGGCTTCTCAGACGAGGAGCTCATCGTGTGGCTCTTCACCCCTGACGATTCACTGCGCGGGCGCCCCATCGATGCGCTCCGCGACGGCCGCAAGACCGAAATCCGCCGCCGGGCACAGTTGCTGGCGTGGTAAGTAACACCGCCTGGTAATAAGAACCCAGCCTGGTAACCAACCCAGCGGCAAACGGGCCGGGCCAGCCGATTAGGCGGCCCGGCTCACTGTCGCCTCAGCAAGCCGGCGCAGCGCGGTCTTGGGGAGGTCTTCCAGCGGCAGCAGCTCGAGTGCCGCGTATGCCGCATCACCGAACTCCCCGATCAGCACTTCCGTGGCCTGCAGTGCCCCGCAGTCTGCGATGATGCGGCGGATCTCGGCCACGTCGTCCCCGCCCAGCTCGGGGCTGCCGAGCTTTGAGTCGATGAACGCGGACTCCTCGGGAGTGGCCATGTCCAGCGCAAAGGCCACGAGGACGGTCCGCTTGCCCTCCCGGAGATCGTCTCCTGCGGGTTTGCCGGTGGTGACCGGGTCGCCGAAGACGCCCAGCACGTCGTCGCGAAGCTGGAAAGCTTCGCCAAGGGGGAGTGCGAAGGCGGAGTAGCCCCGGAGCAGTTCGTCTGAGGCGCCGCCGAGCGCCCCGCCCAGGGCGAGCGGATGCTCCGTCGAGTACTTGGCCGACTTGAAGCGGATGATCGACTGGGCGCGGCTGACGGCCCCGGCGCGGTCGCGCACCGGCCCGGCCACCTCTTCGAGGATGTCCAGGTACTGCCCGGCCATGACCTCCGAGCGCATCAGGTTGAAGATCAGCCGTGCCCTGCTTCCTGAGGCCGCCGTTTCTCCGATGTCGGTGAAGGCTTCCTCGCTGAAGGACAGGCAGAGGTCGCCCGCCAGAATCGCAGCCGCGTGGCCGAAACGTTCGCTGTCGAGGGCCCAGCCCTGGGACTCATGGAGCTGGCTGAAGCGGCGGTGCACGCTGGGCCCGCCCCGGCGGGTGTCCGACCGGTCGATGATGTCGTCGTGGATCAGGGCGGCGGCCTGGAACAGCTCAAGAGCCGCACCTGCCGTGACGATGTCCTGGGCGGAGGCAGGGCCGCCGGCTCCGCGCCATCCCCAGTAGCACATGAGGGCGCGAAGTCGCTTTCCGCCGGTGACCAGATTGGAGATGGACCCCATGATGGGATCGATGTCCGGCGAGATCGCGGTCATGATCGACTGCCGGGTGGTCAGGAAGTCTGTGAGCTTTCCCGCTACGGCGGCCACAAAGTCCGCCTGCTCCACGCGAAGCTGCTCGGCCACCATCACTTGACCGACCCGGGCGTCACGTTGGCGCCGATGGTGAAGGTGGAAACTCCGCCGGTTGCCGGAACTGCGATGTTGACTGTCTCGCTTCCCGCCCGCACGAAGTCCTTGGACGCCACGCCGCCCACCACGTTGCCGGGAACGGCCTTGAAGCCCTGTGCCTCCAGGGCCTTGGTGTAATAGGCGACGACGGCGGCCGGCTTTGCCGCTGTTGAACCCACCAGTGCGGCGGTGGCCGGAGTTGTCGACTTGTCGAAGCTGCTGGCCACCACCTTGGACCCCGGCATCACGGGAAGAAGCTTTGACGGGAAGCCGGCGACGAGCGCCCCCACGGTGGCTGATGTGCCCGGTGTTGCGCTCGGAGTGGCGGTTGGGGTCGCGGACGCCGTGGCAGTCGCCGTGTTGGTTGCCGCAGCAGCGGCGGAGGCAGGTGCCGTCGCGGGTGGTGCGGAACCGGGTGCCTGTGCCGTGCACGCTGACGCTGCCGCCACTACGGCCGCTCCAGCGGCGAGCAGCCCAATGCGGGCAGGCATGAGCGTTCCAATGACCTTCACAGGTGCGGTCCTCCTGGGTGTTGATGCCGGATTCAGCCTCCAGTTTAGTCAGGTGCAGGGCATAGGATTGCAGATGTGGGGCCGGACGAAGACAGAGAGCAGGCGGAAGCGCGGCTGCGGGACCTTCGGCGGGCGAGCATCATGCACGTCGACATGGACGCCTTTTTTGTCTCGGTTGAACTCCGCGCGCGCCCTGATCTGCGCGGCCGGCCGGTCATCGTGGGCTTCCCGGCGGAGCGATCCGTAGTGCTGTCCGCTTCGTACGAGGCGCGCAAATTCGGCGTGAAATCCGCGATGCCCATGGCCGTGGCCCGCCGCCTTTGTCCGCAGGCCATCATCATCGAGCCCCGACACAAGGTGTACTACGAAGTGTCCGGCCAGCTCATGGCCATATTTGAGTCCATCACGGAGCTCGTTGAGCCGCTCAGTGTTGACGAGGCATTCCTGGACGTGGGCGGCGCCATCCGGAGGCTCGGTGCGCCGCTGGACATCGGACAGCTGATCCGGCGGAGGGTTGCCAGCGAACTGGGCATCACGGCATCCGTCGGGATCGCCGCCAGCAAGTTCGTGGCCAAGATCGCCTCCACCCGATGCAAGCCGGACGGGCTGCTGCTCATCCGGCCGGAGCAGACCGTGCCGTATCTTCACAGCCTGCCGGTCAATGCCCTGTGGGGTGTCGGGGGAAAGACCGCGGAGGTGCTGGCCCGCATGGGAATCCGTACCGTGGCGGATGTCGCCGCGACGCCTGTCTCTTCGCTCAAGAAGGTGTTGGGCGCCACCGGCGAGCACGTCCACCGTCTGTCCTGGGGTATCGACAGCCGGACGGTCACCCCGGTGCGGGTTGAGAAAAGCATCGGAGCGGAGGAAACGTTCGCGGCGGACACGGCGGACGATGCCCTGCTGCACCGGGAGCTGCTGCGGCTGTCCCACCGCACTGCCGAGCGGCTCCGCGCATCCGGACTGGTCGCCCGGACGGTGGCACTGAAGCTGCGGTACACGGATTTCTCCACCGTGACCCGGAGCCGCACGGTCCACACACCGCTGGACAGCGCCCAGCTCATCTATGTGGTGGCCACCCAGCTGCTGGAGTCACTGGGCAGCCGACCCCTGACCGTCAGGCTGGTGGGTGTCCGCGCCGAGCAGCTGGAACCGGCCGCCCAGACCTCCCTTCAGCTGAGCCTGGACAGGCGCGATGACAACTGGCGGGCCGCTGAGCAGGCCCTGGACAAGGTGGCGGAGAAATTCGGCAGCAAATCCGTGCTTCCGGCCCGGTTGCTCGAGCCGGGGAGCGGCAGTTCCTCACGTGATTCCGGCCTGACGTGATTCCGGCGACATAAGCCTGCGCGGGAAACCGTGTTCATGGCCGCAGATCCGTGTCAATTCAAGGCCCAGACTCTGTTGCCGCCCGTGAACAGCGTCTTTCAGAACAGCGCCCAACAAACTATCCTTATAGATACAAAGATTTCGAACGTCTGGACATGTGTGGATCACCTGACCCGCCGCGTCAGTATGCTTGAATTCCTGAACCTGCCGGCGTTGGCAGGCCGGGAACCTGGATGGCATGCCGGTCGTTGACGAGGCAGGAACAACCGGTTCCGACCTGTCTGGACGTTGGCCTACTTAAGGAGGTCGTGATGCCGCTCTCGGAGCACGAACAGAAGCTGCTCGAGCAACTCGAGAGGCAACTGCATGAGGACGATCCCAAGTTCGCCAATTCCATGGGCTCGGACCCCGGCCGCAGCTGGTCCACCCGGCACATCGTAATTGGCGTACTGGCCACGCTGGCCGGGGTGCTGCTCCTCCTGGTGGGGGTCTCCCTCCAGAACATTTTCGTAGGGGTTCTCGGGTTCGTCGTCATGGGTGCCGGAGTTTACTTTGCCACGATGCGCAGCGTTGCGGCCGGCAAAGCAAAGGCTGGCGGTCATGGCCGCAAATCGAAGAGCAAGAGTTCCTTCATGAACAGCCTCGAAGAACGATGGGACGAAAGGCGCCGCGGGGAGTCCTGAGCCAGCGCTCCACTTCCCACCACCTCCACTTCGTACCACCCTCCACATTGCACCACCCGGGAGATCCCGGGTGGGCCCCAATAGTCCAGGAATGACCCGCTGCGGCGGGTCATTCCGCTTTAAACCGCGGATTTCGGCACGGAACCGTTGTTTCCATCCGTGATCCCGGCCCGGCCGCCACCGAAAGGCCGAGGCAATTTCCTCCACTCTCCACCCCCGGGCCAAAATCCGCGCCATTCCGCGGAAAAATGTTTGTCCAAACTGCAGAGAAATGCCCGCGCCGCGTTGACTGTGGGGAGAAGTGGAGTAAAGTGGAGCGCGTAAGAGGGTAGTGGCAGCGCGGGGGTTGTTCGGCTTCTGACGGCAGACGGGCGGTGGGACGTGTTCCTTGGGACACACTCGCCGCGTCTTGACGAAAAGGGCAGAATCATTCTTCCCGCCAAGTTCCGTGAGGAGCTTGCCGGCGGACTTGTTCTCACGCGAGGCCAGGAGCGCTGCATCTACGTCTTCAGCGAGCAGGAATTCGCGAGGGTACACGAGCAGATCCGGGAGGCTCCGATCTCCAATAAGCAGGCTCGTGACTACATCCGGGTTTTTCTCTCTGGAGCCTCGGACGAGGTACCTGACAAGCAGGGGCGCGTGACCATACCTCCCGCGCTCCGGGAGTACGCAGGGCTTGGCAGGGAGTTGGCTGTTATTGGGGCCGGCACCCGGGCTGAGATCTGGGACGCCCAAGCCTGGAATGCGTACCTGGCGGAGAAGGAAACCTCCTTCTCTGAAACCGACAACCCCATCGCCGGCATCCTTTAGGCCGGCCCGAACCAGTTCGTTTCTTGGTCGAGATCTCCAGCCGCCCATCCTTGTCGGCTACCTGGCTCACTTCCCCGGAGCCAGGCAGCCAGGAGGATAGGCGCGGATGGGGATCTGGCCCAAGAAACGACTCCCAAGGAACCATTCCAGGCGCTCAAGGAAGGACGAAGGCGTGACAGAACCCGACCAGCCGAAGCCTACGTCCGAACGCCATGTGCCGGTCCTGAAGGACCGGTGCATCAATCTTTTGGCGCCCGGATTCGAGGCGGCGCGACAGCGCGGCGAGACCCCCGTGGCCATCGATGCCACGCTCGGCATGGGCGGGCACTCCGAAGCCATGCTCCAGCGCTTTCCGGACCTGCACCTCGTGGGCATCGACCGGGACGAGGAGGCCTTGGCGCTGGCAGGTGAAAGGCTCCGGCCCTTCGCGGACCGCACGGACCTCGTCCACGCTGTTTACGATGAAATCGCCGACGTGCTTGAGGACCTGGGCATTCCCGAGGTCCACGGCATCCTGATGGATCTTGGGGTCTCGTCCCTGCAGCTCGACGAGCGCGAACGCGGTTTCGCCTATTCCTTCGACGCCCCTTTGGATATGCGGATGGACACCAGCCGCGGCCAGACGGCAGCAGATGTCGTTAACACGTACAGCGAAGAGGAACTGGTCAGGATCATCCGAAAGTGGGGCGAGGAAAAGTTCGCGGGCCGTATCGCGAACAGGATCGTCTCCGCCAGGGCAACCAAGCCTTTCACCACGACGGGGGAACTCGTCGAACAGATCCGGGCGGTAGTTCCGGCCGCCGCTGCCAAGTCCGGCGGACACCCGGCCAAGCGCACGTTCCAGGCGCTGCGCATCGAGGTGAACGAGGAACTCGAAGTTCTCGAGAGGGCGGTCCCGGCGGCGGTGGACGCCATCGCGCTCGGCGGCCGCGTCGTAGTGATGTCGTACCACTCCCTGGAAGACAAGATCGTCAAGGGCGTCTTCCAGACCCGCTCCAAGTCCTCAGCTCCGCTCGGATTCCCGGTGGAGCTTGAAGAGCACAAGGCCGAACTGAAAACCCTGACCAAAGGCACCGAGGTGCCTACCGCCGTCGAGATCGCAGAGAATTCGCGCGCAGCATCAGCCCGGCTGCGCGCAGTGGAACGCATCAGAGCCAGGAGAGCAACATGAGCGCAGCAGCTGCCAAGAACCTCGCCCTTCCGTCCGGCCCGAGCGTCCAGGGGATAGAGGCCGGACTTCCGGGTTCGGGCCGCAAGGCGCGCACGCCGCTGTCCCTGGTCCGGTCCGCACCGAGGAAGCGCCGCGCGCCCTTTGTTGTTCTCTGCTTCGGCATGCTGGCCGCCGCGCTGATCGCGGTGCTGGTGCTCAACATCTCTGTATCCACGGCCCAGTACCAGCTGGTCAAGCTGCGTGCCGAGCAGACTGCCCTCACCAAGCAGAACCAGGATCTGACACAGCAGGTGCAAAACTTCGAGGCTCCCCAGAATCTGGCTGCAAAGGCCGCAGAATTGGGAATGGTTGCTTCCACCGGCAAGGGACAGATCGACCTTTCCACGCTGAGCGTCAGCGGGGATGCCAAGCCGGCGGTCAAGGGCGACTCGGCCGGAGCGGTCATCGCCGCCCCTGCCGTCCCGGGTCAGCTGAACGTGGTCCCGCCTGCCAGCTCGGGCGAACCGCTGGCAAGCAGGGCGCCCGCCGCCAGTGAAACGGCCTCCGGTGAAAAGGCGGCTGCCGGGCCGGAGACCCCGGCAGCTGCGAAGCCGGCGGCTGCCGCCAAGCCGGCCGCCCTTAACGGGGGAACCATTCCGGCGCCGGAGCAAAGGACGCCGGGGCAGTAGGGCAGGAACAGGCGGCTTTTGGCCCGCATGGCAAGCAGTAGGGGATGAGCGTGGCGCAAGGCAAGAGCAAGGCAAGCAAGAAGAAGGCTGCTAACGCCACCAAAAGGCTCCGTCTAGGACTCAGCATCATGCTTGCACTGCTGGTGGTCGTTGGCGGCAAGCTCTTCCTGGTGCAGGGACTGGACGTTGGCGGCATGGCGGAAGCTGCCCTGGACAACCGGCTGCGTCCCACCGTGCTGCCGGCCGAGCGCGGCAGCATCCTGGACGCCAACGGCACCGTGCTGGCCAACAGTGTCATCCGCTACAACATCACTGTTGACCAGTCTGTAAATACCAAGACTGAATCCTTCAAACGGCTTGAAAATGTGGACGGCAAGGACGAACTGGTCACAGTGTCCCGCGACCAGGGGATCTCCGAACTGGCCGCCGTCCTGGGGATGGACGTGGAGGATGTGCGTAAATCCGTCACCGGAACCAGGACCTACTACATCGTGGCCAAGGACCTCCGGCCCGACGTCGAAAACCGGGTTTCGGACTTGCAGATCCCGGGTATCTTCTCCGAAGGCACCAGCAAGCGCGTCTACCCGAATGGCTCAGTGGCCGGCGGCATCGTGGGCTTCCTGGAGAACGGAACCACCGGTCAGGCCGGGCTCGAACAGACCCAGGACGCGATACTGCGCGGCACCCCGGGCAAGCGCGTGTTCGAAATCGGAGCCGACGGCCTCCGCATTCCTGTGGGCATCGACGAACTAACGCCCGCGCAGGACGGCAAGGACGTCAAACTCACGCTGAACTCCGACATCCAGTATTTCGCCCAGCAGGCCATCCAGACCCAGGCGGACAAGCTCAGCGCCGAGTGGGGCGTCATCATCGTCTCGGACGTGAAGACCGGCAACATCATCGCCATGGCCGACACCAACACGCCTGATCCCAACGACCCCGGCCAGGTGGCGGCGAAGGACCGCGGCGTCCGCTCCGTCACCGCGGCGTATGAGCCTGGGTCCGTGGAAAAGCCACTGACGGCTGCTGCGCTGATCCAGGAAGGCAAGTCCAGCCCGCTGGATAGGTTTACGATTCCGCCGTCCCTGGTTATTGACGGCCAGCAGTTTGATGACGCGTTTTCACACGGCACAGAGGAACGGACCCTCGCCGGCATCATCGGCTACTCCATGAACACCGGGACGGTGATGGCGGGCAGCCGCCTGACCCGGGACCAAAGGCACGACTGGCTGCAGAAGTTCGGCATCGGCGAGGCTCCGGACATCGGCCTTCCGGCGGAAGCCAAAGGCATCCTGACCCCGGCTGCACAGTGGGATGACCGTCAGCAGTACACGGTCCTCTTCGGCCAGGGCGTATCCCAGTCGACCCTTCAGACCGTGCGCGCCTACCAAACGATCGCCAATGGCGGCGTCATGCTGCAGCCCCGCCTGATCGACAGCTACATCAGCCCTGACGGCACCGAGGAGAAAGTGCCGGCCAAACCGTCCCGGCAGATCATCTCCAAGGACACGTCCAAACACGTCAGGGACATGCTCGAAAGTGCCGTCACCGAGGGTGAAATCAAGGAAGCCGCTATCGACGGCTACCGCGTGGGGGCGAAGACCGGAACATCCGAATCCCCGTGCGATGACGGCACAGCCGGCTTCTGCGGCTACACCGCATCGATCCTGGGGATGGCGCCGATGGACGATCCGCGGTTTATTGTGGAGGTGGTCCTGCAGCGTCCCAAGGGATCCATTTACGGCATCACCAACGGGCCCGTGTTCCGCTCGGTCATGAGCCAGGTACTGCGGACATACAACGTTCCGCCGTCCAAGGGCACGCCCGTCAGGCTGCCGCAGTACGCCAAGTAACGGAGTACGCGATGTGATGGGGTTCGCCACGCAATGGGCCGCCACATGACGCAGTACGCCACGTAACGCCCGCCAAGAAAGACCGCGGTACACCTGAACAGACAGTTCTGTCGTGTCCGTTGGTCCACTAGCACCAACGGAGATTCAGTTGTCACAGCACCATGACCCCGGCACTGCCGAGGCCCCGGAGGGGCAGGCATCCAAGAGCGGCTTCCGGCCCACCGCCGTTGCTGCCGTCGAACTGGGTGTCATAGGCCAGTCAGTGGGCGTAGCGGTGCCCGGGGCTTCCGAGTCCGTTCCGGTCACCGGCATCTCGCTCGACTCCCGGTCCGTGGAGCGCGGGGACCTGTACGTTGCACTGCCGGGCGCGGCGCGCCACGGCGCGGATTTCGCGACGACGGCGATCAGGTCCGGTGCGGTGGCGGTGCTGACGGACGACGCCGGCGCGAAGCTCCTGGCGCTCGGGTCCGACATTGCCGTGCCGGTGCTGGTGGTGTCGGAGCCCCGCAGCGTGGTGGGCCGCCTGTCCAGGCTGATCTACCGCAGCCAGGACGCCGACCTCCCGGGCCCCTCGATGTTCGGCGTCACGGGCACGAACGGAAAAACCACCACCACGTACTTCATCAACGCCCTCCTGCAGGCGATGGGCAAGAAGACCGGACTGATCGGCACCATCGAGATCCTGGCCGGCGGCGACCCGATCCCCAGCCTCCTGACCACGCCGGAGTCCACCGATGTCCACGCCCTGCTGGCACTCATGCGGGAGCGCGGGCTCGACGCCGCATCCATGGAAGTCTCCTCGCACGCAGTGTCGTTCCGCCGGGTGGACGGCGTGGTGTTCGACGTCGTCGGGTTCACCAACCTCACCCAGGACCACCTGGACCTGCACGGCACCATGGACGAGTACTTCCGGACCAAAGCGGAGCTGTTCACCGCCGAACACGCCCGGGCCGCTGTCGTGACGGTCGACGACGAATGGGGACGGCAGCTTGCCGCCCGGACGGAGCTTCCGGTCACCACGCTGGCAACCCTCCAGCCCGGCAGCGGGCCGGACGCGGACCCGGCAACCGCTGACTGGACGGTCACCGACCCCAAGCCCCGGGGTCTCGGCACGGAATTCACCCTCCGCGGCAGGAACGGCACGGAACTCCGCGTGCACACAGGGCTGCCCGGGGCGTTCAATGTTTCCAACGCGGCGCTGGCCCTGACAATGGTGCTCGCCGGCGGTGCCGACCCGGCCGATGTGCAGGCGGCGCTCGATGCCAGCGATCCCTTCACGGTGGCAGTCCCCGGCCGCATGCAGCTGGTCTCCACCCGGCCAGCCGCCGTCGTCGACTTCGCGCACAACACCGATGCCCTGGCACGCGCCCTGGAAGCCGTCCGGTCCCGGGAGTCCGCGTCCAGGGTGATCGTCGTTTTCGGTGCCACCGGCCAGCGCGACCAGGGCAAGCGTCCTGCCATGGGCGCCACCGCCGCGCGGCTTGCCGACGTGGTGATCGTCAGCGATGACGACCCCCACGATGAGGACGCCGCGGCGATCCGCGCCGAGGTGCTGGTAGGCGCCACGGACGCCAAGGAAGCCGAGCAGCTGGACTGCAGGATCATGGAAGTTTTCCCGCGCGATGCCGCCATCCGTGAGGCCGTCAACCTGGCGGCCCCGGAGGACACCATCCTGGTTGCGGGACGCGGACACGAAGTATGGCAGGAGGTCAAGGGAGTGAACCTTGCCCTCGACGACAGGGTGGAACTACGGAACGCCTTGACGGCACGAGGATTCACCGTTCTCCAAGACGACGGGATAGAGTCCTAGACCGACATGATTGAACTAACTGCGGCGGAAATCGCCGAAATCACCAACGGCCGGCTGCTTGCCGACCCCGACGTCACCCCGGGATCCGTCGTAACGGACTCGCGCGAGGCCGTTGCCGGCTCCCTCTACGTCGCCAAACCGGGCGAGAGCGCGGACGGGCACAGCTTCGTGGGTGCGGCCTTTAGCCGCGGCGCGGTGCTGGCCCTCACCGAACGCGAAATCAAGGACGACGCCGGCCGGACCTATCCGTCGATCGTCGTCGAGGACGCGGTGCTCGCCATGGGCGCCCTGGCGGCAGAGGCCGTGCGGCGGATCCGCCACCACCGCGAGGCTGCCGGCGGGGAGCTGACGGTCATCGGCATCACCGGTTCGGCCGGTAAGACCACGACGAAGGACCTGCTCGCGGGCATCCTCTCGGCTGAAGCCCCCACGGTTGCCCCCCAGGGCTCCTACAACGGTGAGGTCGGCGTGCCCCTCACCGTGTTCCAAGCCGGCTTTGACACCCGGTTCCTGGTCATCGAAATGGGCGCCACCGGCATCGGACACATCCGCTACCTGGCCGACATGGTCCGTCCCGAGATTGGTGTGGTGCTTGGCGTGGGAACAGCCCATGCCGGCGAATTCGGCGGCGTGGAAAACATCGCGGCGGCCAAGGGCGAACTCGCCGAGGCGCTGCCCGCAGACGGCACTGCCGTGCTGAACCTTGACGACTTCCGTGTAGCCCCGATGGCCGCGCGGACCCAGGCCGCTGTGCTGGGCTTCTCCTCGCAGGACGCCGAGCCGGACGCTCCTGCAGTCCGCGCCGCCAACCTGGACACGAACGCCTCAGGCAATCCGGAGTTCGACCTCGAAGTGCCGGGGGAGCCCACGGTGAGG
Source organism: Arthrobacter sp. NPDC057013 (assembly GCF_042674585.1). Lineage (NCBI taxonomy): Bacteria > Bacillati > Actinomycetota > Actinomycetes > Micrococcales > Micrococcaceae > Arthrobacter > Arthrobacter sp. NPDC057013. Next base: position 34,827 of record NZ_JBHUSE010000018.1, on the reverse strand, counting down.
GTCACGAGCAAACTGATCGGCGGACACCATGTGGCGAACCTCCTCGCCGCCGCAGCGGCCGCGCACGCGGCCGGCATTCCGGCCGACCGGATCGGCGCCTCACTGAGCTCCCAGTCGGCGGCCAGCCGCTGGCGCATGGAGCGGACCGAACGGCCCGACGGCGTCACGGTCATCAACGACGCGTACAACGCCAACCCGGAATCCATGCGGGCTGCCCTGCGCACGCTGGCCGACCTCGGCCGCGGCCGCCGCACCTGGGCCGTGCTCGGGGCCATGCTGGAACTCGGCGACGATTCCATCCGCGAGCACACCGCAGTCGGCACGCAGGTGGTGCGGCTGAACATCTCCCGCCTCCTGGTGGTGGGCCGGGAAGCGCGTTCGCTGTACGTTTCCGCCGTGCAGGAAGGGTCTTGGGGGGATGAGTGCATCTTCGCCGAGACCGTTGACGAGGCCTACGAGCTGCTCCAGGAGCAGCTCGAACCCGGTGACCTGGTGCTCTTCAAGTCCTCGAACAGCGTGGGACTGCGCCATTTGGGCGATCGGATAGCATTACCCCCGAATGCCACCCCCACGGCTGCCAATGAAGGGAGCGAGCTGCTGTGATTGCACTTCTGATCGGCGCTGGCCTGGCCCTGCTGCTGGCTCTGGTGGGCACCCCGCTGTTCATCCGCTTGCTGGTCCACAAGAGCTATGGCCAGTTCATCCGCGATGACGGACCGACCTCGCACCACACCAAGCGCGGGACGCCCACCATGGGCGGCACCGTGGTGGTGGGCGCCGTCCTGCTGAGCTATGGCCTGACACACCTCATCATGTGGCTGATGAACCCCCGGTCGGCCGGCCCGTCGGCCTCGGCGCTTCTCCTGCTGTTCCTGATGGTGGGCATGGGCCTGGTGGGCTTCCTCGACGACTTCATCAAGATTTCCCGGCAGCGCAGCCTTGGCCTGAACGCCAAGGCCAAGCTGATCCTCCAGGCGGCGGTGGGCATCATCTTCGCCGTCATGGCCCTCTACTTCCCGGACGCTGACGGTCTCACTCCGGCGTCCACCAAGATCTCGCTGGTCCGCGATATCCCGTGGCTGGACCTCGCATTCGGCGGCACCGTGCTCGGCGCGATTCTCTTTGTGGTGTGGTCAAACCTGATCGTCACCGCGGCCACCAACGGCGTCAATCTCACCGACGGCCTGGACGGGCTGGCCGCCGGCGCGGCCATCATGGTCTTTGGTGCCTACACGCTGATGGGCATCTGGCAGAGCAACCAGGCCTGCGGCTCGCCCCGTCAGGCCGGCGGCGGCTGTTACCAGGTCCGGGATCCCCTGGACCTGGCGCTCCTCGCCGCCATCATGAGCGCCGCACTGGTGGGCTTCCTGTGGTGGAACACCTCACCGGCCAAGATCTTCATGGGCGACACGGGCTCCCTGGCGATCGGCGGCGCCATCGCAGGGTTCGCCATCCTCTCCCGCACCGAACTGCTGCTCGCCTTCATCGGTGGCCTGTTCGTCCTCATCACGCTCTCCGTCATCATCCAGGTGGGCTACTTCAAGGTGACCAAGGGCAAGCGCTTCTTCAAGATGGCGCCGCTGCAGCACCACTTCGAGCTCAAGGGCTGGGCGGAAGTCACCGTGGTTGTCCGGTTCTGGATCCTCGCCGGCCTGTTCGTGGCCGCGGGTCTTGGCATCTTCTACGCCGAATGGGTGGTCCTGCTGTGAACGGCTCCGAATCGCAGAACGAAGCAACAATCACCGCAGCAACCGGCCCGGCCAGGCTCAAAGACCTGGTCAGCTGGGACTCCGACTGGGCCGGGCTGCGCGTCGTGGTCACAGGGATCGGCGTCTCGGGCTTCGCGGCCGCGGACACGCTGATCGAACTCGGCGCCCGCGTCGTGGTGGTCGACGGCGCCACCTCGGAAACCGCCCAGGCCAAGGCGGACACGCTGCGGATCGTGGGCGCGGCCGACGTCCTCCTTGGGGAGGATGCCGTCCGCACGCTGCCCAAGATCGACGGCGTGAAGCCGGACCTCGTGGTCACCTCACCCGGCTGGCGTCCCGACCAGGCCCTGCTGGCGGCTGCCGCCCGCGCCCACATCCCGGTCTGGGGCGACGTCGAACTTGCCTGGCGTTTGCGCGTCCGGGAGGGCCGCAAAACTGCCGACTGGCTCACCATCACCGGCACGAACGGCAAGACGACGACGGTCGGCCTGACCGAGTCCATGCTGCGGGCCGCCGGGCTGAAGGCCATCGCGGTCGGCAACGTCGGCACGCCCATCCTCGATGCCCTCCGCGACCCGGTGGAGTATGACGTGTTCGCCGTGGAGCTCTCCAGCTTCCAGCTGCATTGGTCGGACTCCGTCTCCGCCGTCGCCAGCGTGTGCCTCAACGTCGCCGAGGACCACGTGGACTGGCACGGCTCGTACGAGTCCTACCTCGCCGACAAGGCCAAGATCTACGAAAACACGCAGAAGGCCTGCATCTACAACGACGAGCAGATCGAAACCGAGCGCATGGTGGAGGACGCTGACGTGGTGGAGGGATGCCGCGCGGTGGCCTTCACCACCCTCACACCGGCCATCAGCATGCTCGGCGTGGTGGAGGGCCTGCTCGTGGACCGTGCCTTCATTCCCGAACGGAAGGACAGCGCCGTCGAACTGGCGTCCATGTCCGACCTCGGCCCCGTGGCTCCGCGCCACATGGTGGCCAACGCCCTGGCCGCGGCGGGCCTGGTGCGGGCCTACGGCGTCAGCCCCGAGCACGTGCGCGAAGGACTGCGGGCCTACATCCCCGGAAGCCACCGCATCCAGCCGGTCGCCAAACGGAACGGCGTTCTCTGGATCAACGACTCCAAAGCCACCAACCCGCACGCCGCCTCGGCCTCCCTGGCAGCCTTTGACCCGGTGGTGTGGATTGCCGGCGGCCTGTCCAAGGGCGTCAGCTACGACGACCTGGTCCGTGACCATGCACGCCGCCTCAAAGCCGTGGTGCTCATCGGCAAGGACACTGCATCACTGGAAGAGTCCCTGCAGCGACACGCGCCGGATGTCCCCGTCATCAGGCAGGCGGCAGGCCACACTGAAATTGTGCAGTCAGCCGGAACCGGACATGACGCCGCACCGGATTCAGCCGAAACCGGGGAGGCAGTGATGGCACGGGCCGTCGCATCGGCGGCACAGCTCGCCGCCTCGGGTGACACTGTGCTGATGGCCCCGGCTGCTGCATCCATGGATCAGTTCTCTTCCTATGCTCACCGTGGCGACGCCTTCATTGCAGCGGTCCGCGAGCTCGTGGAAGGGGAGGCCCGGACCGGCAAGGAGTAAGTATGGTCAGCACGCCCACACGTCCCGCGGCCGCCCGGCAGCGGGCGGGGGAGAACCCTAAACCGGGTGCTGCATCCAAGACTCCCGTTGCCAGGATTCCCGCCGCCAGAATTCCCGCGGGGAGCCGGCTGCTCCGGTGGTACCGGCGCTTCTGGTCCGCCCTGGAGGGAAACGGCAAGTCGCGCAACGGCTCAACCTACTACCTCATCCTCGGCACCACGCTGGCCCTGACCGCCATCGGCATCATGATGGTCCTCTCCGCGTCCAGCGTGGAGGCCATTGCTCAGGGCGAGTCGCCCTACACTGCCGCGCTCAAGCAGGGACTGTTCGCCGGAATCGGCATCTTTGGCATGTTCATGCTGTCCCGGATCAATGTCGTGTGGCTGAAAAGGCTCGCGTGGCCGGGCATCATCATTGCCTATGCCCTGCTGGGGCTCGTGCTGGTCATCGGTACCAGCGTGAACGGCAACAAGAACTGGATCGACATCGGCGGGTTCTTCACCCTGCAGCCGTCCGAGGCGGCCAAGCTTGCACTGGCCCTGTGGATGGCCACGGTGCTGGCCAAGAAGGCGTCACTGCTGCACCACTGGGGACACGCCGTGGTGCCCGTCGTGCCAATAGCCGGCGGGATCATCGGACTCGTCCTGGTCGGGAACGACCTCGGCACCGGCATGCTCATCATGCTCATCACGGCCGCCGCCCTCTTCTTCGCCGGCGTCCGCCTTTACCTGTTCGGGTTCGCGGCCGTGGGCCTGGGCGCCGTCATTGCGTTCATGGCCATGACCAGCTCCAACAGGGTCTGCCGCATCACGTCCTGGTGGACCGGCCAGAGCTGCGGCGACGGCATCGATGCCAACTACCAGTCCACCAACGGACTCTACGGGCTGGCATCGGGCGGCTGGTTCGGTGTCGGGCTCGGGCAGAGCCGGCAAAAGTATAGCTGGATCCCGGAAGCCCACAACGACTTCATCTTCGCCATCATCGGTGAGGAACTCGGGCTGGTGGGGACCGTCGTCGTGCTGGTCCTGTTCGCCATCCTGGGCGCCGCCATCTACCGCGTGGTGGTTGCGCAGGAGGACCTGTTCCACCGGGTACTCGCCGGAACCATCATGGTGTGGCTGCTGGGGCAGGCCACGGTCAACATGGCCGTAGTCACCGGCCTGATGCCTGTGATCGGTGTTCCGCTGCCGTTCATCTCCTACGGCGGCTCGGCGCTGCTGATGTCGCTCTGCGCGATCGGCGTAGTGTTGTCACTGGCCCGCGAACAGATGGCGCCCAACATCCGGCCCCGTAAACTGCTCGGCCCGTGGCGGCTGCCCGGGCGCAAGAAATCCCGTACGAAAGCGTAACCAGCACCTGATGAAAACCGAGTCATTGTCCGTGGTCCTCGCCGGCGGCGGAACAGCAGGCCATATCAACCCGCTGCTGGCCATTGCCGCGGCCATCCGCGATGCCCGCCCCGACGCCCGTCTGCTCGCCGTCGGAACCGCCGCCGGCATGGAAACCAGGCTGGTCCCGGCCGCCGGGCTGGAACTGGCCACCATCGACCGGGTCCCCTTCCCGCGCAAGCCCTCCGCGGACCTGCTGCGCCTTCCCGGACGCCTTGCCGGCGCCGTGCGGCAGGCCGGACGGATCCTCGACGACGCCGGCGCGGACGTCCTCGTGGGCGTGGGCGGCTACGTCTGCACTCCCATGTACATCGCAGCCTGGCGGCGGAAAATCCCCATCGTCATCCACGAAGCCAACACCCGGCCGGGTCTGGCCAACCGGGTCGGGGCGCGGCTGAGCCGGCACGTGGCCGTGGCCTTTGCGGGCACCCCGCTGCGCAACGCCCGGCACGTGGGCATGCCCATGCGCCGGGAAGTCTCGGCCATGGTCAGGGCGACGGCCCGGGACGGCGCGCTGCGCAGCCTGGACCTGCAGCCTGAAAAGCCGGTGCTCATCGTCACCGGGGGCTCGTCCGGGGCGCAAAGCATCAACCGCACCGTGGCCGCTTCGCTCGAGGCGTTGTCCCGGGCGGGCGTCCAGACCATCCACATCACCGGCCGCGGCAAGACCGTGGCGGACGCCGACGGCAATGTGCTCAGCGCCGACGGCTACCGACAGCTCGAGTACGTGGACGGCATGGAGACCGTCTACGCCGCGGCTGACCTGCTGCTCGCCCGTTCCGGTGCGGCCACCGTGAGCGAGGTGGCCGCCGTCGGTGTTCCCGCGGTCTTCGTCCCGCTGCCGATCGGCAACGGCGAGCAGGCGCTGAATGCGCGCGGACTGGTGGATGCGGGCGGTGCCCTGCTGGTGGCAGACCGGGACTTCACCCCTGACTGGGTCCGCACCAGCCTTATCCCGCTGCTGACCGACCGGTCGCGCCTCGACGCGATGGCGGCGAACGCGGAGAACCTTGGCATCCGGAATGCCGACCAGCTCATGGCCGATCTCGTACTGGAAGCGGTATCCAAATGACCACCAACGCAGCACCCAGCCAGCAAGCACTGGGCCGCGTGCACTTCATCGGAATCGGCGGCGTGGGCATGTCCGCCGTCGCCAGGATCATGGTGGCACGCGGGATCCCCGTCAGCGGAACGGATGCGAAGGACCTCCCGGTCATGGCGGAGCTCGCCGCAGCCGGTGCCCGGATCTGCGTGGGCTACGAGTCCGGCAACCTCGGGGACGCCCAGACCGTCGTGGCGGGATCGGCCATTCGCGCCGACAACCCGGAACTCGAGGCAGCACGTGCAGCAGGCCTGCCAGTGCTGCACCGCTCCGAAGCCCTTGCCGCCACGATGGGCGACGACCTCGTGGTGACCGTGGCCGGAACCCACGGGAAGTCCACCACTACCTCCATGATCACCGTGCTGCTGCAGGGCGCGGGCCTGGACCCGTCCTTCGCGATCGGGGCCAATGTTCCGGCGCTTGGCGTCAACGCGGCAAACGGCAGCTCCCAGGTGTTCGTCGCCGAGGCCGATGAATCCGACGGATCGTTCCTGAATTACCGGCCGCAGATCGCCGTCGTCACCAACGTGGAACCGGACCACCTCGACCACTACGGCACGGCCGAAGCCGTGTACGAGTCCTTCGACCGGTTCACGGCACTGCTGCCCGCGGACGGCGTGCTGGTGGCCTGCGCGGACGACGCCGGGGCTCACGCGCTGGCGCTGCGTACCCGAGAACGGGGCAACGCCCGCGTTGTCCTGTACGGCACCTCCGAGGCCGCCGACGTCCGGCTGGACGACGGCGGACCGGGCAGGGTGGCCATCACGACGGCGGGCGGCCGGTTCCCGCTGGCACTGCAGGTCCCTGGACGGCACAACGCGCTGAACGCTGCCGCCGCGATGGCGGTGGCGCTGGAACTCGGCGTGGACGCCCAGGCCGCGGCCTCCGCCCTGGCGGGCTTCTCGGGTGCGTCCCGGCGGTTCGAATACAAGGGGGAGGGCCGGGGCGTTCGCGTCTATGACGACTACGCCCACCACCCCACGGAAGTGCGGGCAGCCCTGGCGGCGGCCCGGTCCGTGGCCGGCGACCACAAGGTGCACGTCCTGTTCCAGCCGCACCTGTTCTCCCGGACCCGGGAGTTTGCCGCAGAATTCGCCGACGCGCTCAACGCCGCGGATACTGCCCTGGTGCTTGACATCTACCCGGCCCGCGAGGATCCTATCCCGGGCGTCACCAGCGCGCTCATCACCGAACACCTCGGTTCTGGCGGCCGCCTGGTCGGGGCCGGTGGCGAAGCCGTGGCCGCCCTGGCCGCCGCCGCGCAGCCGGGGGACATCATCCTCACCGCCGGCGCCGGGGACGTCACCGCTTACGGGCCGCTGATTGTGGAGTCCCTCGGTGGCTAGCACCCGGCGCCCCACCTACCGCCCGGCAAAGCCTGCTGTCCGGGATTCCGGTGCTGCCCGGGATGCTGGTGCTGCCGCGGGCGGCGCTGGCGGGGGCGGCGCTGCCCGGGGCCCCGGTGCAGGATCCGACGGCGGCAAGCCGACCGTGATCACCGCCTCGAAGGGCGTGCCGGAGAGTGCTTCCCAGGAGAAGCACGGCAGCCCGCCGAAGGCAACGCCACCTAAGCTCAGGACATCGACGGGAACGGCACCGAAGGCCACGCCGCAGGACAAGCCGGACAGAACATCGCCGGACAACGTGCTGGCCTTTCCCGAGCCCCGCGGCCGACGGATCAGGCGCAACATCATCGTTGCGGTGTGTGTCACGGCTGCCCTTGTGGCCGGCCTCATCGCCGCCGCCGTCTATTCCCCGGTGCTGGCTGTGCAAAGCGTCAGCGTCACCGGCACGAAGCTCCTCAAGCCTGCCCAGGTGCAGGCGGCACTCAAGCCTCTGCTGGGCACGCCGCTGCCGCAGGTCAGCGGCTCCGAGGTCGACTCGCTGCTGAAGCCATTGGTCCAGATCAAATCGGTCACCACCCAGGCCCACCCTCCGTCTGTCCTGGTGGTGCACGTCCAGGAACGCGTCCCCGTTGCCCTCGTCAAGCGGGGCAACGAGTACATGCTGGTGGACGTCGACGGCGTGAAGCTCGGTACCACCGCAGACCCCACCTCCGTGAAGCTGCCGCTGATTGACGGCGGCGCGGGCACCATCGGCAAGGACCTGTTCCGGGCCACGGCCGAGGTCCTCGGCGCCCTGCCGGCCAACGTGCTTGCCAAGCTCTCCAATGCCTCGGCCAAGTCCGTAGACGCCGTGGAACTGAAGCTGCTGGACGGCCAGACCGTGGTCTGGGGCAACGCGGGGGAGAAGGAGCTCAAGGCACGGGTGCTGGAGGCGCTCCTCAAGATGCCCGCCGATCCCGCGAACCCGGTCAACACCTACGACGTGAGCGTGCCGCGTCATCCGGTGACGCGGTGAGCCGCTGTATTTCGCGGGGATTAGGACGACACGCGGGGGCGGTTATTGAATGTAGCCAGCATAGGAAATAGCGTCACAGACGTGAGTTACTTGACATAACTATAACCTTCAACTGGAAGGTTAAGGTTCAGGGCTTCAAGCTCGACTCCATCAGTTTTCGCAATAGGACACTAACAAGGGACACGTAACGTGGCAGCTCCGCAGAATTACTTGGCCGTCATCAAGGTCGTCGGCATCGGCGGCGGTGGCGTGAACGCAGTCAACCGCATGATCGAGGTGGGTCTCCGCGGTGTCGAATTCATAGCTATTAATACCGATGCCCAGGCGCTGCTGATGAGTGATGCCGACGTCAAGCTCGACGTCGGACGCGAGCTGACGCGCGGGCTTGGTGCCGGGGCCAATCCGGAGGTCGGCAAGCAGGCTGCCGAGGACCACGCCGACGAAATCGAGGAAGTCCTTCGCGGTGCCGACATGGTCTTCGTGACCGCAGGCGAAGGCGGTGGCACCGGAACCGGTGGCGCCCCGGTCGTTGCCCGCATTGCGCGCTCCCTTGGTGCCCTGACCATCGGTGTTGTCACGCGTCCGTTCACGTTCGAGGGACGGCGCCGTGCAGGCTCCGCCGAGGCGGGCATCGACGCCCTCCGCGACGAGGTGGACACCCTGATCGTGATCCCCAACGACCGCCTCCTGTCCATCAGCGACCGGAACGTCTCCGTCCTGGACGCCTTCCGCTCCGCTGACCAGGTCCTGCTGTCCGGTGTCCAGGGCATCACGGACCTCATCACCACGCCGGGCCTGATCAACCTCGACTTCGCCGACGTCAAGTCCGTCATGCAGGGCGCAGGGTCGGCCCTGATGGGCATCGGCTCAGCCCGCGGCGAGGACCGCGCGGTCAAGGCAGCCGAGCTCGCCATCGCCTCCCCGCTGCTGGAAGCCAGCATCGACGGCGCCCACGGTGTCCTGCTGTCCATCCAGGGCGGCTCCGACCTCGGCCTGTTCGAGATCAACGAAGCCGCGCGCCTGGTGCAGGAAGTCGCCCACCCCGAGGCCAACATCATCTTCGGTGCGGTCATCGATGACGCCCTTGGCGATGAAGCCCGCGTCACCGTCATCGCGGCCGGCTTCGACGACGTCAAGGCCACCTCGCCGTCCATGGACCAGTCTCAGCCGGCCGCAGCACCGCAGCGTCCCGCCGTGCCGGCCGCCCCGCAGAGCCAGCCGTCCGCAGGCAGCCAGCAGGTCCATGTCCAGCCCGTACACGCCGGCGTCGGCGCCGCGGGCCTCAGCAGCTGGGGGCAGCAGCGCCCCACCGCTGTCCCCGCTGACTCGGGTTTCGACGTCGACCTTCCGTCGGTGGTCGAGCCTGACCTCACCGGCAGCCGGTCCGACGACCTGGACGTCCCCGATTTCCTGAAGTAGCCCGATTTCCTGAAGCAGGAGGCCGCCGGGCGGACAAACCGCCCGGCCGCTACCACCCCCGTTTCCTGACCCTGAGTGCCGGAGTTCTGATTGTTTTTATGGCGTGCTGAAGTGCAGCCCGGCGTGTCCGTGGCGTTCACCGACACGAATGCCGGCAACCTCGCCCTGCACGTGGGCGACGACGCCAGTGCGGTACATCGCCGCAGGGCCCGGCTGGAGCACGCCGCCGGCGTTGCGCCGCGGCGGTTCCAGTACATGAACCAGGTCCATGGCAACGAAGTGTCCCTCGTTGTCGAACCTGCGCCGCTGGCACCGACGGCGGATGCGCTGGTGTCCCTCGGCCAGCCGCTTGCGGTGATGGTGGCGGACTGCATTCCGCTGGTCCTGGTGGGTTCCGGGGCTTCCGGTCCGGTGCTGGCGGCCGTTCATGCCGGGCGTCCTGGCCTCTTCTCCGGCGTTATTCCGGCGGCGGTGGAAGAAATGCGGTCCTCCGGCGCCACGGACGTCCGGGCCTGGCTCGGCCCCTCCGTGTGCGGCAGCTGCTACGAGGTGCCCGCGGAACTCCGAGACGAGGTCGCCGCCGTCCTGCCTTCCACCAGGTCAACCACGTCATGGGGAACGCCGGCGCTCGACCTGCCCGCCGGTGCGGCCAGCCAGCTCAACGCCCTCGGGGTTCCCATCGAGTACCGGGGACCCTGCACGCTTGAGAACGAGTCCTTGTTTTCCTACCGCCGCGACTCCCGGTCCGGCAGGTTCGCCGGTCTGGTGTGGACTCATGACTGACAGTTCCGCAGCCGGGGACGCGCGGACACTGCAGCTGCGGGAGCGCCTGGACGCCGTCCGGCAGCGCATCGCCCGTGCCGCCGCGGCGGCCGGCCGCGAAGAGAACCCGCCGCGCCTGATAGTCGTCAGCAAGTTCCACCCTGCCGCAGACGTCCGCCGGCTGGCAGTGCTTGGCGTCAGGGACTTCGGAGAGAACCGGGACCAGGAAGCGTCCGCGAAAGCCGAGGAACTGGAAGCCCTCGACCTGGCCTGGCATTTCGTGGGCCAGCTCCAGAGCAAGAAGTCCAAGACCGTGGTCCGGTACGCAACTGCCGTGCACTCGGTGGACCGCTCCCAACTGGTGACGGCACTGCACCGGGCCATGGCCGCCCAGCAGGAGCTGAATGGCCGTGCCGATCTGGACTGTTTCATCCAGGTAGGCCTGGATGACGACGCCGGAGGGCACCGCGGCGGGGCAGCACCTGAGGAGGTGCCGCAACTGGCGGAACAGCTCGAAGCCGCGAACGGCCTTCGCCTGGCGGGCGTCATGGCGGTAGCTCCGCTCGGGGCCGATCCCGACCGGGCCTTTGAAAAACTGCTGGACATCTCGACTGGCCTGCAGCGGGATTTCCCCGGTGCCACAGGGATTTCCGCCGGCATGAGCCAGGACCTGGAATCGGCTGTCCGATTCGGTGCGACACACCTCCGAATTGGTTCAGATATTCTCGGTTCGCGCCCGGCCGTGCGGTAGCGTCTGTCGTATTGGAAGTGAATGGCGGGGATTCCAATGCTGTCTTGACCTTTGGGCGGCCCGCTTCCGGACACGATTAGGAGTCGACCATGGCTGGCGCTCTGCGCAAGACAATGATCTATCTTGGGCTCGCCGACGGCGATGAACACTACGAGTCTGAGCTTTCCACCCAGCAAAAGGACGAGGACAACTCAATGGAGCATGACCGTGAAGAGCGCCGCGCGCCGGCGCCGCTCCGAGAGGTCACCCGTGAAGCGCCACCAGCTGCCGAAGAGGAATACCGCGCACCCGTGACACCCATCAAGCGTGCGGCATCAAGCCGCGAAGAGACCACCGGACTGCGGCAGATCACCACGATCCATCCCCGTTCCTACAACGACGCCAAGCTCATCGGCGAAAGCTTCCGTGACGGTATCCCCGTCATCATGAACGTGACGGACATGGGGGAGGCGGACGCCAAGCGGCTCGTCGACTTTTCCGCCGGCTTGGTCTTTGGCCTGCGCGGAAGCATCGAGAGGGTGACCAATAAGGTTTTCCTGCTGTCGCCGTCGTACGTCGAAGTCATCGGAGATGACAAAAAAGTAAGCGACGCTACCGCCAGTTTCTTCAACCAAAGCTAAAAAGTGGCTCTCCGGATGCCAGGCAGGGACGCACCTGCCTGGCATCCGTGCTGAAATAGGGGAGCAGCAAAAACTGGCAGGAATCCCAGGGCGCAGGAGTGCCCGCGATGAACATGGAGACAATGGGTTAGCTCATGGGAATACTATTCGGGCTCGTCTATATCGTCCTGCTGTTCATTTTCGTCGCTCTGATTGTCCGCCTCGTCTACGACTGGGTTCAGATGTTCGCGCGGGAATGGCGCCCTCGCGGGGTAGCATTGGTGGCGGCTCATGCAGTCTACTCGGTGACCGATCCGCCGCTGAAGGTCCTGCGGCGCCTCATCCCGCCGCTGCGGCTGGGCGGTGTCTCGCTCGACCTCGGTTTCCTGGTGCTGTTTATCGGCCTGAGCATTGCCATGGCGGTCACCAAGTCATTTGCATAACTTCATATCAGCCTGCCGCACTCCATATCAGCTTGCCGTGCCGGGGCCGATCCGCAGGGATCCCCGGGCGCAGAAGACCTTTTGTTTGACGCCACGGTGTTGAATTAGAGGAACCAGACCAAATTTAGGTACCGTAGTTTTGACGGCCGGAAGGCCTCCTGACGAACTAGACCAACGAGGTGACCAGATGGCTTTGACGCCAGAAGACGTTGTCAACAAGCGCTTTCAGCCGACCAAGTTCCGCGAAGGCTATGACCAGGACGAAGTTGACGACTTCCTGGACGAGATCGTCGTCGAACTGCGGCGCCTGAACCAGGAGAACGAGGAGCTTCGCAAGAAGCTCGCCGAAGTCGGCTCCGGATCGCCGGCTGCCACCTCCGCCGTCGCCCCTGTTGTCGAGAAGGTCCCCGCACCGTCCAAGTCCGAGAAGGACGAGGCACGCGCGAAGGCCGAAGCAGAGGCCAAGGCCGCCGAAGCTGCCAAGAAGAAGGAAGCCGAGCAGGCAGCTCCCGTTGCAGCCCAGGCGCCCGCCGTCACCAGCAGCAACGTCTCCGAGTCTGCCGCCGGCCTGTTGGCCATGGCCCAGCAGATGCACGACCGCCACGTGGCCGAGGGCCAGCAGCAGCGCGACAAGATCATCGCTGAAGCGCAGATCGAAGCCAGCAGCCTGGTCAACGATGCGCAGGAAAAGTCCCGCAAGATCCTCGGTGCACTGGAGCAGCAGCGTTCCGTGCTCGAGCGCAAGGTAGAGCAGCTCCGCGGCTTCGAACGCGACTACCGCTCACGCCTGAAGGCCTACATCGAGGGCCAGCTGCGCGACCTGGACGCCCGTGGTTCCGTTGCCGCCCCGGAGGTTGGCGAAAGCAGCAGCGCCGCCGTTTAGCACGTATTCTGAAAGCCGGTGGCTGAGGATTCCTCGGCCACCGGCTTTTGCCATTAACGACGGTTCCCGAATGAAAGCACCATGACTGACGACCTTGCCGCTGACGCAGCGCACCCAGCTTCATCATCACCTCGGCCACGGCGCGCCGTCCTGCTGTCCCTGTTTGCCGGGCTGGCAGTCTTCGCCTACGTCTTCGACCAGCTCACCAAGCTGTGGGTCACCAGCACCATGGTGGAGGGCGAACGGATTCCCGTGCTGCCCCCGCTGCTCCACTGGTACTACATCCGCAACTCCGGCGCTGCCTTCTCCATCGGCGAGAACGTGACCTGGGTGTTCACGATCATCATGGTGGTGGTGGCCGCTGCCATCGTGTTCCAGCTGCGCAAGCTCGGGTCCGCGTGGTGGGCACTGGCGCTGGGTCTGCTGTTCGGCGGCGCCCTGGGAAACCTGACGGACCGGCTGTTCCGGGAACCGTCCTTCGGAATGGGGCACGTGGTGGACTTCATCCAGCTGCCCAACTTCGCAATCTTCAACATCGCCGACTCCGCCGTCGTATCCTCCGTGGTGATCATCTGCCTGGTGACCCTGCGGGGGATCGCCCTGGACGGATCGCACCACGCCGTCGAAAAGCGCAAGGGCGGCGACGATGTCTGAGCGGGTGGTGGTGCCCGAGGAGCTGGACGGGGCCCGCGTGGATGCCGGTCTTGCCAAGCTGATGGGCATGTCCCGTTCGTCCGCCGCAACGCTGATCGCCGAAGGCAACGTCGTCAGCGGCGGCAAACCGGTGGGCAAGTCCGCCAAGCTCGCCTCCGGCACCGTGCTGCACGTGACCGTCCCCGAGCGCCGGGATCCCCTTGAAGTCGTGGAGGAAGTTGTGGAAGGCCTGAAGATCCTGCTGGATGACGACGACTTCGTGGTGGTCGACAAGCCGGTGGGAGTCGCGGCGCACCCGTCTCCGGGCTGGGTGGGGCCCACCGTTGTCGGCGGCCTCGCTGGTGCCGGCTACCGCATCTCCACGTCCGGCGCCACGGAACGTGCAGGCATCGTGCACCGGCTCGACGTCGGGACCTCCGGAGTCATGGTGGTGGCCAAGACGGAACCCGCCTACACAGCCCTCAAGCGGGCGTTCAAGGAACGCACCGTGGACAAGGTCTATCACGCCGTGGTCCAGGGCCTGCCGGATCCCCTGCAGGGCACCATCGACGCCCCGATCGGCCGCCACCCCGGCCACGACTGGCGCTTCGCCGTGATTGAGGACGGCCGACCGTCGGTCACGCACTACGAGGTCCTCGAGGCCTTCGGGAAAGCCACCCTGGTGGAGGTGCACCTGGAGACCGGGAGGACGCACCAGATCCGGGTCCACTTCGCAGCGCTCCGCCATCCGTGCGTCGGCGACCTCACCTATGGGGCCGACCCGCGGCTGGCCGCAACCCTTGGGCTCACCCGGCAATGGCTGCACGCGCGGGAACTCGGCTTTGACCACCCGCGCACCGGGGAACGCGTTACCGTTACCAGCGAATACCCCGAGGACCTCGCCTACGCACTGGAGGTCCTGGGCACCGGCAAGGCTTGAGCCTCCGGCACGCCGACGTTAATTGTCTGAGGGTCGGCACTAGAATGGTCCGGTGACTTCCAGCAATGACTCGTTCGTACACCTCCACACCCACACCGAGTACTCGATGCTGGACGGCGCCGCCAGGCTCGGCGAGCTGTTCGACGAAACCGAGCGGCTGGGGATGCCCGCCCTGGCGACCACCGACCACGGCTACCTGTTCGGTGCCTTCGACTTCTGGCGGAAGGCCACCGACAAGGGCATCAAGCCCATCATCGGTGTCGAAGCCTATGTGACTCCCGGGACCGCGCGCGGCGATAAGAGCCGCGTCCGCTGGGGCGACGAGAGCCAGCGCAAGGACGACGTCTCCGGCGGTGGCTCGTACACCCACATGACCCTGCTGAGCTACAACAACGTGGGCATGCGGAATCTGTTCCGTGCCTCCTCGATCGCCTCGCTGGACTCGGTCTTCGGCAAGTGGCCCCGGCTGGACCGCGAGCTGCTGAACACCTACTCGGAAGGGCTCATCGCCACCACCGGCTGCCCCTCAGGCGAGGTCCAGACCCGGTTGCGGCTCGGCCAGTACCGCGAAGCGCTGGAGGCGGCGGCGGAGTTCCGGGACATCTTCGGTGCCGAGAATTACTTCTGCGAACTCATGGACCACGGCCTGGACATTGAACGCCGCGTCACCGGCGACCTCCTGCGGCTGGCCAAGGAACTGAACCTGCCGCTCGTTGCCACCAACGACCTGCACTACACCCACGAGCATGATGCCAAGGCGCACGAAGCCCTGCTGGCCATCCAGTCCGGCTCGACCCTGCTCGAACCCACCTACGACAACGGCGGCTCCCGCTTCGCGTTCTCGGGCAGCGGCTACTACCTGAAGTCGCCGCGGGAAATGCGGGAGCTCTTCCGCGACCACCCGGACGCGTGCGACAACACGCTGCTGATCGCCGAGCGGTGCGAGGTGTCCTTCAACACCGGTGCCAACTACATGCCCCGGTTCCCCTGCCCCGAGGGGGAGGACGAAACGTCCTGGCTGGTCAAGGAAGTCGACAAGGGACTCCAGTACCGCTATCCCGCGGGGATACCGGACGAGGTCCGCAAACAGGCAGACTACGAGCTTGGCGTCATCACCTCGATGGGGTTTCCCGGATACTTCCTCGTGGTTGCAGACTTCATCAACTGGGCCAAGAACAACGGCATCCGCGTGGGCCCGGGCCGTGGCTCCGGTGCAGGCTCTATGGTGGCCTACGCCATGCGAATCACCGACCTCGACCCGCTGCGGCACGGCCTGATCTTCGAACGCTTCCTGAACCCCGACCGTGTCTCCATGCCCGACTTCGACGTCGACTTCGATGACCGCCGCCGTCCCGAGGTCATTGACTACGTGACCCGCAAGTACGGCGACGAGCGCGTGGCCATGATCGTCACCTACGGCACCATCAAGACCAAGCAGGCGCTGAAGGACTCCTCCCGCGTGCTCGGCTACCCGTTCAGCATGGGTGAACAGCTGACCAAGGCGCTGCCGCCCGCCGTGATGGCGAAGGATATTCCGCTTGCCGACATCCAGAACAAGGACGCCAAGCGGTACAGCGAGGCGGCGGATTTCCGGCAGCTGATTAGCACGGACCCCGAGGCCGCCAAGGTGTTCGAGACCGCGCTCGGCATTGAGGGCCTGAAACGCCAATGGGGTGTGCACGCGGCCGGCGTGATCATGTCCTCGGACCCCATCATCGATGTCATTCCCATCATGCGCCGCTTCCAGGACGGCCAGGTCATCACCCAGTTCGACTACCCGACGTCCGAAGGCCTCGGCCTGATCAAGATGGACTTCCTCGGGCTGCGCAACCTGACGATCATTTCCGATGCCCTGGAAAACATCAAAATGAACCGCGGCATCGACCTTGACCTCGAAACTCTGGAGCTGGACGACGCTGCGTCCTATGAGCTGCTGGCCCGCGGTGACACCCTGGGCGTTTTCCAGCTCGACGGCGGCCCCATGCGGTCCCTCCTCAAGCTCATGAAGCCTGACAACTTCGAAGACATTTCCGCCGTGCTGGCGTTGTACCGGCCGGGTCCCATGGGCGCCAACGCGCACACCGACTACGCGCTGCGCAAGAACAAGATCCAGGATGTCATCCCGATCCACCCGGAACTCGAGGAACCGCTCAAGGAGATCCTGGGCGGGACGTTCGGCCTGATCGTGTACCAGGAGCAGGTCATGGCCGTGGCGCAGAAGCTCGCCGGCTACTCCCTGGGCCAGGCAGACATTCTGCGCCGCGCCATGGGTAAGAAGAAGAAGTCCGAACTGGACAAGCAGTTTGCCGGCTTCTCCCAGGGCATGCAGGACAACGGCTACTCCATGGAGGCCGTCAAGACCCTGTGGGACATCCTGCTGCCCTTCTCCGACTACGCCTTCAACAAGGCGCACTCGGCCGCGTACGGCGTGATCTCGTACTGGACGGCGTACCTGAAGGCACACTACGCGCCGGAGTACATGGCCGCGCTGCTGACCTCGGTGGGCGACGACAAGGACAAGTCCGCGATCTACCTTAACGAATGCCGCCGCATGGGCATCACCGTGCTGCCGCCGGACGTCAACGAATCGGCCCTGAACTTCACCCCGGTGGGGGAGGACATCCGCTTCGGCATGGGGGCCATTCGGAACGTCGGCGTCAACGTCGTAGAGGCCATGGTGGCTGCGCGTGAAAAAGAAGGAGCCTACACTTCCTTCAAGGATTACCTCATGAAGGTGCCGGCCGTGGTGTGCAACAAGCGCACCATTGAATCCCTGATCAAGGCCGGGGCCTTTGACTCGCTGGGCCACCACCGCCGCGCGCTGGCCATGGTCCACGAAGAGGCCATCGACTCCGTCATCACCCTCAAGCGCAACGAGGCCATCGGCCAGTTCGATCTCTTTGCCGGCTTCGACGAGGCCGAGTCCGAGTCCTCGCTCAGCATCGAGATCCCCGACCTGCCGGAATGGGAGAAGAAGGACAAGCTCGCCTTCGAGCGGGACATGCTGGGCCTCTACGTCTCGGACCACCCGCTGCAGGGCCTGGAAGGAATCCTGAGCCAGCACGCGGACCAGTCCATCACCTCGATCATCGCGGAGGACGGGCCGCACGACGGCGCCATCGTCACCATCGCGGGCATGATCACCTCGCTGAGCCGCCGGATCGCGAAGGCGAGCGGCAACGCCTATGCCCGGGCGGAGATCGAGGACCTCGGCGGTTCCATGGAGGTCATGTTCTTCGGCCAGGTCTACGGGCCGATTGCCTCGGTTCTCGCCGAGGACCTGATCGTGGTGGTCAAGGGCCGGCTGCAGCGGCGCGACGACGGTGCCGTAACCCTGAACTGCATGGAGCTCTCCGTCCCGGACCTCAGCCAGGGCACCAACGGACCGCTGGTGATCACCATGCCCACACACAAGGCCACGGAGGCCGTGGTCACGGAACTGGGGGACGTGCTGCGCAACCACCGGGGCAACTCCGAGGTTCGGGTGAACCTGCAGGGCGACAGCCGCATCGAGGTCATGGCGCTTCCCGTGCACCTGCGGGTGAACCCGAACCCGTCACTGTTCGGGGACCTCAAGGTGCTGCTGGGCCCGGCCTGCCTGGACGCCTAGGCTTCGAGGGCCCTAGATTTCGTAGTCCAGCGGAACGGGCTGTCCGTAGGTGCCGGAGTGGTACAGCAGCGGCGAACCGTCCTCGCCAACCTGCCCTTCCACCACTTCGACCACCACGACGGCATTGTTTTCGAAGGACAGGCGCATCTGGATCTTGCCGATCAGCCAGCCGGAGACGTCCTTGAGGACCGGCACGTCATACGGGCCGTGGGCCCAGTGGTCGCCGGCAAAGCGCTCCTTGGTGCGGGCGAAGCGGTCCGCCAGCTCCTGGTTCTCAAGCCCCAGCATGTGCACGCCGATGTACGCGGTGTTGGCCACCGCCGGCCATGAGCTGGAACTGCGTGCCATGTTGAAGGTGAAGCGCGGCGGTTTGGCGGACAGTGACGCAACGGAGGTTGCCGTAAAGCCGTAGGGGACTCCGTCGTAGTTCACGGTGATGATTGCCACGCCCGCTGCATGCCGGCGGAACATCTCTTTGAACGTGCCCTCGAAGGCGCCATCTTCTGATGTCACTGGAACCTATCTCCCTACTGCAGCCGTGCCGATTGAGTCTCTAGTACAAGACTATGGGGCTTCCGGGCGGATGGGACATTCTCCGGGCGGCGAGGCAGACGGCGCGGAATGCCGGGCAACATTTGACGGCCACATTTGTTAACGTTTCTTCATGACCCAGCCTGCACCCGTCCCTCCCGTCCGCTCCTCTGACGAGGCCCCGGGCGCCCGGCGGCGGCCCGGCAAGGGTGGGCCCGGCGATGCCCGGCCTGGCAGGGGTTGGGCGTGGGCGGCCGGGATTACCGGTGCCGGCATCCCGGCCGGGTTCCTCTGGTGGCTCCTGGCTCCGGGCGGGCAAAACCTCATTTCGGGAAACCCGGCACTGTCCTCCGGCACCAACACCGAGGGCTGGCTGCCCCGGGATCTGGTGCTGGCGGGAGTGTTTGTGTTTGCGGGCTGCCTGGTGGCTGTGCTGTTGTCCGGCCGCCGCGATGGCGGGACGCGGCGGCTGCTGCTGCTGTCCGTCGCGGCAAGCGCGGCGGCGGCCGTACTGGCGTGGCAGACCGGCATGCTGGCGGGCCGCCTGCTGGCAGGGCCGCAGGACACGTCGGCCAACGCAAGCGTCGCCTTCTCGCTGCGGTCCCTCACCGTCCTTGTTCTGTGGCCTGCCGCCGTCGCCGCAGGCTTCTTCGTGCTGCGCATTATCGGTCTCCTGCGGGCCTCCGTGGACCAGGAGCAGGACGGCGGCGCGTAAAATGTACGGGTGACCACTTCTCCGGACAGCCCCACAAACGCAAACAGCCAGGCGCGACCGAGCACTGCCGGCGTAGACTTCCGCACGGTTGACCTGCGCGGCCGCAGCCTCAGCCTGGCCGAACTCCGCGCGGCGGTGCCGCGGGCGAGGCAGCAGACGTTGGCAGACGCCGAGCAGAAGGTCACCGACATCATCACGGCCGTCCGCCAGCGCGGCTTCGCCGCCCTTACAGAGTTCGCCAGGACGTTCGACGGCGTGGAGCAGGCCCATCCGCGCGTACCGGCCGAGGCGCTGCAGTCAGCCCTGGACGGCCTGGACCCTGCCGTGCGCTCCGCGCTTGAAGAGTCCATCAGCCGCGCCCGCCGGTTTGCGGACGGGCAACGCCCGGCCGACGTCGACATCTCCCTGGGTGACGGCGCAGTGGTCAGCCAGAAGTGGGTGCCCGTGGCACGCGTGGGCCTGTACGTCCCCGGCGGCCTGGCTGTGTACCCGTCCTCGGTGATCATGAACGTGGTGCCGGCGCTGGCCGCAGGGGTGGAGTCGATCGCCCTCGCCTCGCCGCCGCAGAAGGACTTTGGCGGCCTGCCGCACCCCACCATCCTTGCCGCCGCGGCACTGCTGGGCATCGACGAGGTCTACGCCATCGGCGGAGCCCAGGCCATCGCCGCCTTCGCCTACGGCGTACCGGGCAAAGCGGGAACCCCAGCGCTGGAGCCGGTCGACGTCGTGACCGGTCCCGGGAACATCTTCGTCGCCACGGCCAAGCGCCTCGTCAAGGGCGTAGTGGGGATCGACTCCGAGGCCGGCACCACGGAAATTGCCATCCTCGCGGACTCCACGGCCCGCCCGGCATTCGTTGCCGCCGACCTGATCAGCCAGGCCGAGCACGATCCGAAGGCCGCCTCCGTCCTGATCACGGATTCCGCCCGGCTTGCGGCGGAGGTCCGGGAGGAGCTGGAACTGCAGGCTGCCTCCACCAAGCACAGCCAGCGTGTCTGCGAGGCCCTGTCCGGCCCGCAGTCCGGCGTGGTGCTCGTTGATGGCCTCGATCAGGGGATCGCGGCGTGCGATGCCTACGCGGCCGAACACCTGGAGATTATGACCGCGGACGCCCCAGCGGTGGCGGCGCGAATCCGAAACGCCGGCGCGATTTTCGTCGGCGACTACAGCCCGGTGAGCCTCGGCGACTACTGCGCCGGCTCCAACCACGTGCTTCCCACGAGCGGCACGGCGGCGTTCTCGTCCGGGCTGAACGTGACCACGTTCCTGCGCGCCATCCAGGTCATCAACTACTCGGAGGCGGCGCTGGTGCAGGTCAGCGGCCACATCGTCAGCCTCTCAGGCGCGGAGGACCTCCCGGCGCACGGTGATGCGGTGACGGTCAGGTTCCAGGCGGCCCGCTGACCACTACATGTAGTCGTCCGCCACTACATGTAGTAATTACAGGCTTGTTATTCAGCCAGATCTGGCCGTAAACTGGTGTCGAACGAGGCTTCGGCATGGGGCTTCGGTATAGGGCGTCGCTATCAGGCTTCGACCCGGGCAGCGACTGAAGGGCAGGAGAAACGTGTATTGTCCGTTTTGCCGCAACCCTGACTCGCGCGTGGTGGACAGCCGTATGGCCGACGATGGCTCCGCCATCCGCCGCCGCCGGCAGTGCCCCGAGTGCGGTCGCCGCTTCACCACCGTGGAAACCACCAGCCTGTCCGTGATCAAGCGGTCCGGCGTGGGCGAGCCCTTCAGCCGCAGCAAGGTCATCAACGGCGTCCGCAAGGCCTGCCAGGGCCGGCCCGTCAGCGAGGACGACCTCGCCATGCTGGCGCAGGAAGTCGAGGAGAACATCCGGGCCTCCGGTGCGGCGGAAATCGACGCCCACGAGGTTGGCCTGATCATCCTCGGCCCGCTGCAGAAGCTGGACAAGGTGGCGTACCTCCGTTTCGCCAGCGTCTACCAGGCCTTTGAATCACTCGAGGACTTCGAATCCGCCATCGAGCTGCTCCGGCACGAATCCGCTGAGGACAAGAGTTCAAAAGACAGAAGTCCCGAAGGCAAGGGCTCCGAGGCCAGGAGCCCGCGGGAACAGAACACCACGGAAAAGAACTCCGCGGAAAAGAGCACCGCGAAGAGCACGCTCTAAAGTCTCCGGTGGCGGCAGCGGAGGGGAAGCCGCAGCCGCCACCGGCTCCAGTGCAGTCACAAACGCTGAAGGCGGCAGACCTCGTGTCTGCCGCCTTCAGCGGTTCTGCGGGCCGCGCCACCGCGGCCCGCCCGGTTTACTTGGCCAGTTCGTGCTTGACGGCGATCTCGAGGGCAGCGCCCACGATGCCGGCCTCATTCTTCAGCTCGGCGGGAACGATCGGGGTGCGTAGCTTCAAGTGCGGCAGGTACTCATCAGCGCGCTTGGAGATGCCGCCGCCCACGATGAAGAGCTCGGGGGAGAACAGGAACTCCACGTGGGAGAAGTAGCGCTGCAGCAGGACGCTGTATTCCTCCCAGCTGAGGCCGTCACGTTCGCGGGCAACGGCGGACGCCTTGCTTTCGGCGTCGAACCCGTCAATCTCCAGGTGCCCGAGTTCGGCGTTGGGAACAAGCCGGCCGTTGAAGATGAACGCGGACCCGATGCCGGTACCGAGCGTGATGACCAGGACCGTTCCGTCGATGCCGGCGCCGGCGCCGTAGCGGGCTTCAGCAAGGCCGGCCGCGTCGGCGTCGTTGATGACCTCCACCGGGCGGCCCAGGCGCGCCGTGAGCAGTGCGTCAATGTCCGTGTTGAGCCAGCTCTTGTCCACGTTGGCGGCAGAGTGGACCACACCGTGCTGGATGATGCCGGGGAACGTCACGCCGACGGGGCTGTCAGTCTCGGGTGCGTCCGGACGTGCCGAGAGTTCCTCGACGACCTTGGCCACCACCTCGACCACCGCTTCCGGCGTGGCCGGCTGCGGGGTCGCCAGGCGGAAACGGTCGCCGATCAGTTTGCCCTTCTTCAGGTCGACGATGCCGCCCTTGATTCCGGTTCCGCCGATGTCGATGCCGATCAGCGGGGCGTTCTTGCGGGTCTTTTCGTCCTTCTTGGCCAATGGGATTCCGTTCGTGGCAGGGTAGGGGCTCGGGCTGGGCAAGGGTGACTTGCCGGAATGACGCGGGCGGTTGCCTGGCGTCAGGGAAGGGTCAGGATTTCGGCGCCGGATTCGGTGACGAGGAGCGTGTGTTCGAACTGCGCGGTGCGCTTGTGGTCCCTGGTGACCACTGTCCAGTCGTCGGCCCACATGTCCCATTCGATGGTGCCGAGGGTGAGCATGGGCTCGATGGTGAACACCATGCCCGGCTCGATCACGGTGTTGTAGGCGGGCGCGGCGTCGTAGTGCGGGATGATCAGCCCGGTGTGGAAGGCCTCGCCCACCCCGTGTCCGGTGAAATCGCGGACCACACCGTAGCCGAAGCGCCTGGCGTAGGACTCGATGGCGCGGCCGATCACGTTGATCTGGCGTCCGGGGGCGACGGCCTTGATGGCGCGGTTCAGGGACTCCTGGGTCCGCTCAACCAGCAGCCGTGATTCCTCGTCCACGTCACCCACCAGGAAGGTGTAGTTGGTGTCACCGTGGACCCCGCCAATGAAGGCAGTGATGTCGAGGTTGAGGATATCGCCGTCCTGCACCACCGTGCTGTCCGGAATGCCGTGGCAGATGACTTCATTCAGCGATGAGCACAGGGACTTGGGAAAGCCGCGGTACCCCAGCGTGGACGGGTAGGCGTCATGGTCCAGCAGGAACTCGTGGCCGATGCGGTCCAGTTCGTCGGTGGTGATGCCGGGCCGGATGTGCTTGCCCACCTCCACGATCGCCTGAGCGGCGATCCTGCTGGCCACCCTGATCTTCTCGATGGTTTCCGGTGACTTGACCTCTGACCCGGTGAATTTGGCCGGGCCCGGCTTGCCAACATACTCCGGCCGCGGGATCGACGCGGGAACGGGCCGCTGCGGGCTGACGATTCCCGGAGTAAGCGTGCCGGTGGGTGCGGTCGAGGCTAAGGAAGGCATAGATTGATCATATAAGGCAGCACAGAACGCCATGTAAATTAATGCGCCCGGCGGCCACCGTTGCGGGTTACGTTACGTGGATCACGGCGGCAGTGTGCCGCTAACCGGAAAGCGAGGAACACCGATGCCCGAGTACTGGTACAACGTCAAGACCCACATGGTGGAGGAAGACGCGATGTCGGACTGGACCCAGCTGATCGGCCCCTACAAGACTCGCGAAGAGGCGGAGCACGCCCTCGAGAAGGTCAAGGCGCGCAATGAATCCTGGGAAAAGGGCGACGACGACTGACCAGGGACCCGGTTCCCGGCCCTAGAACGAGTGCTCCGGTCCGGGGAACTGACCCGACCGGACGTCGTCGCCGTAGGCCTTGGCGGCGTCGCTCAGGACGGTCCGGAGGTCCGCGTACTGCTTGACGAACCTGGCCATCCTGCCCCCGCGGAGGCCTGCCATGTCCTGCCAGACCAGGACCTGCCCCGTGGTGGCATTGCCCGCGCCGATGCCAATGGTGGGCACCGAAACGGCAGCGTCCACTGCCTTAGCCGTTTCCGCGGGAACCATTTCCATGAGCACGCAGAACGCGCCGGCGTCGGCCAGCGCGGCGGCATCCTCGACGAGCCGGGCGGCGTCGTCGCCCCGGCCCTGCACGCGGTAGCCGCCCAGGGAATGCTCACTCTGGGGCGTAAAGCCGATGTGGCCCATGACCGGAATGCCGGCCTGGACCATCGCTCTGACCGTGTCGGCGTAGAACTTGCCGCCCTCGAGCTTCACTGCGTGCGCCAGGCCCTCCTTGAGGAACCGCACGCCGGTGGCCACAGCCTGCTGCGGCGAAACCTCGTAGCTGCCGAAGGGGAGGTCCGCCACGACGAGAGCGCGCTTCGCGGAGCGTGCGACCGCCCGGCACAGCGGCAGCAGCTCGTCTACGGTGACGGGAATGCTGGTTTCGTTGCCAAACACATTGTTGGACGCGGAGTCGCCCACCAGCAGGACTTCGGTGCCGGCCTGGTCGAAGATCTCCGCCGTGTACTGGTCATAGGCCGTGAGCATGGCGAAATGTTCGCCGCTGGTCTTCGCCTGCTGCAGGTGGTGCGTGCGGATCCGGGAGACCGGCTTCCGTGCCGATTCCGACGGCGGCACCGCAGCTGCCGAAGGGCCGTTCCCGTAGGGTGCAGGTACTTCAGCGGACGTGCTTGGATCGGGACTGCTGGTTGAGGCCATGGCAAGAGCGTAGTCCGGGACCCGCCGTGCTAGCCACCGGCCGCCACGCGAAGCCGGGTGATTCGCGTCATAGCGGGTTTGCCCGGACAAGGCGGCCCGGTCTCCGGTTGAGTGTTAACGCTGTGTTACGCGCCGCAGCCGCGCCAGCACCACGCCTAAATGCTTAGTAAAGTGATGCGTGAGCTGCCCTGTTCGTCGTGGACGGACCGGGGCATGAACGTAGACCGGAGAAGAGGCCTTCATGGACCGCCAGCAAGAGTTTGTCCTGCGCACGATCGAAGAGCGCGACGTACGTTTTGTGCGTTTGTGGTTCACCGACGTCGTGGGCTCGCTCAAGTCGGTGGCGCTGGCGCCGGCGGAGGTCGAAGGCGCCTTCGACGAGGGCCTCGGCTTCGACGGCTCGGCGATCGAAGGACTGGCCCGCGTCTTCGAGTCGGACATGCTGGCCCAGCCGGACCCGTCCACGTTCCAGATCCTGCCCTGGCGCGGCGAGACAGAGCAGACGTCCCGCATGTTCTGCGACATCCTGACACCCGACGGCGAGCCCTCGGCGGCTGATCCCCGCAACGTCCTCAAGCGCACGCTGGCCAAGGCCGCCGACATGGGGTTCACCTGCTACACGCACCCCGAGATCGAGTTCTACCTGCTGAAGTCGCAGGAGCCCGGCCCCGACGGTTCACCCGTTCCGGTGGACGAGGGCGGCTACTTTGACCACGTCCCGGGCGGCGTGGCCCAGGACTTCCGCCGCACCGCCGTGACCATGCTGGAATCCGTGGGCATCTCCGTGGAGTTCAGCCACCACGAGGCCGGCCCGGGCCAGAACGAAATCGACCTGCGCTACGCGGATGCCCTGCAGACCGCGGACAACATCATGACCTTCCGCACCGTCATCAAGGAGGTGGCGCTGCAGCAGGGCACATACGCCACCTTCATGCCCAAGCCCTTCACGGCCCATCCGGGTTCGGGCATGCACACGCACTTCTCGCTCTTCGAGGGTGACACCAACGCGTTCTTTGAGGCCGGCGCGGAGTTCCAGCTCTCCAAGACGGCGCGCCAGTTCATCGCCGGTATCCTCAAGCACGCTCCCGAATTCACGGCTGTCACCAACCAGTTCGTCAACTCCTACAAGCGCCTCTGGGGCGGGGGAGAGGCACCCAGCTACCTGAGCTGGGGTCACAACAACCGTTCCGCCCTGGTCCGGGTCCCGCTGTACAAGCCGGGCAAGGGACAGTCAGCCCGGATCGAATACCGCGGCATCGACTCGGCCGCCAACCCGTACCTTGCCTACGCCGTGCTCCTGGGCGCCGGGCTGAAGGGCATCGAGGAGGGCTACGAGCTGCCCGCAGCGGCCGAGGACGACATCTGGTCGCTGAGCTCCGCGGAGCGCCGCGCCATGGGCCACGACCCCCTTCCCGCCAGCCTGCATGACGCCATCCGTGCCATGGAGGAATCGGAACTGATGCCGCAGATCCTGGGCGAGCAGGTCTTCGAACATTTCCTGCGCAACAAGCGGGCGGAGTGGCAGGACTACCGTTTGCAGGTGACCCCCTATGAGCTGCAGCGCAACCTCGCCATCCTTTAGGCGGCCGGGGTGAGCTTGGCCCGCCGGCTCATCACCGCCGGCTTCAGCGACCTCGAAAAGGGCGAACGGTTCCTCGCCGCACCCGAACTGGAGGGAATCGACCAGGACATCCTGTTTGCCGGCCTGCAGATGGCGGCGAACCCGGATGCCGCGCTGCAGTCCCTTGTCCGGCTGATCGAAAAGCACCCGGACCTGCGGAAGCTGGCTGCGGCGGACACCGAGGTGAGCGAACCGCTTTACCGGGTCCTGGGCGCCAGCGAGGCACTGGGTGAATTCCTGATCCGGCACCCCGAGCACCTCGACGCGTTCAGCGTGACCGCCAGCCCGGAACCGCTCCAGTCCGATCCGGCCGAGCTGCGGGCCCAGCTGCTCAGGTCGGTGCGCGCAGACCCCACCGCAGCCCGGCCCGTGGCCGGCGTCTCGGGCCCCGAGGCCTACGAGGCGCTCCGTACGGCCTACCGCCGGGGCGTGGTGGATCTGGCCGTCAAGGACCTCTGCGCGGCTGACCCCCTGGACTTCATGCCCGCCGTCGGGGCCGAACTCGCGGACCTGGCCGGCGCGGCCATTGAGGCCGCCCTTGCCGTCTCCCGTGCCGAAGCGGCAGGACAGTTCGACGCCGGGGAAGTGGCCGACGTCGCACTGTCAGTGATCGGGATGGGCAAGTGCGGTGCCCGCGAACTGAACTACATTTCCGACGTCGATGTCATCTATGTGGTGGAGGCGGGCGGGCTGGACGACGCCCGGGCCAACACCATCGGCACGGCGCTTGCCTCCGGGATCTCACGGGCCATTTCCTCCCCGGCGCGTGAGCCCGGCCTGTGGGAGGTTGACGCCAACCTCCGCCCGGAAGGAAAGTCCGGCCCACTGGTCCGGACCCTGGCTTCGCACCAGAGCTACTACGCCCGCTGGGCGGAAAGCTGGGAGTTCCAGGCGCTCCTGAAGGCGCGGACCATCGCGGGCGATGCAGAGCTGGGCGCCCGCTACGAGGAGGCCGTATCGCCGCTGGTGTGGACCTCGGCGAACCGCGACGGGTTCGTTGAATCCGTGCAGGCGATGCGCCGCCGCGTGACCGAGCACATCCCGCCCGCCGAGGAACAGCGGCAGATCAAGCTGGGCCGAGGCGGGTTGCGCGACGTCGAATTCACCGTTCAGCTCCTCCAGCTCGTACATGGCAAATCGGACGAATCCCTCCGCCGCCGCGACACGACGTCGGCCATTGCCGCCCTGTCCACCGGCGGATACATCGGCCGGGCGGATGCGGCCGCGTTCGACCATGCGTACCGTTACCTGCGCCTGCTGGAACACCGCATCCAGCTGTTCCAGCTGCGCCGCACCCACCTCATGCCGGTCAAGGAGGAACCTCTCCGCACCCTGGCCAAGGCAGTGCTGGGCCCCTTCTCAACGGACCGGCCGCACCCGGACGCACTCCTGGCCGCGTGGCAAAAGACAAAACGCTCCGTGCGTGAACTCCATGACCGGATCTTCTACCGTCCGCTGCTGAACACTGCCGCCAAGCTCAGCAGCGAGGACGCACGCCTGACGCCCGAAGCCGCGCAGGGCCGGCTCGCTGCGCTCGGTTACCGGGACCCGCAGGGCGCACTCCGCCACATCGAGGCACTGACCGCCGGTGTCAGCCGGCGGGCCGCCCTGCAGCGGCAACTGCTGCCCATCCTTCTCGGCTGGCTGGCGGAGGGCGTAGACCCCGACGCCGGTCTGCTCGCCTTCCGCAGGATCAGCGAGGCCCTCGGCACCACGCACTGGTACCTTGGCATGCTCCGTGATTCTGCGGCGGCAGCCGAGCGGCTGTGCCATGTGCTGTCCAACTCCCGGCTCATCGCCGACCTCCTCGAGGTTTCGCCGGAATCGGTGTCCTGGCTCGGCACGGACAAGGAACTCGCGCCGCTCAGCTTTGAGGCGCAGTGGCAGGAGATCACCTCGAAAATGTCCCGGCACGCGGACCCGGAAAGCGCCATGCGCCTCATCAGGCTCATCCGCCGCCGCGAAATCCTGCGGATCGCCATTGCGGACAGCGCCGGCCTGCTCCGCCAGGACCAGGTGGGGGCGGCGCTGGCCGAGACGGACCGTGCCGCCATCCTGGGCGCGCTGCGCGTGGCGGAAAACATAGTCTCCGCCACCGGCCCCCTGAAGACGTCGGTGCTGGTGGTGGCCATGGGGAGGCAGGGCGGACAGGAAATCGGCTACGGATCCGACGCCGACGTTCTGTACGTCCACCGCGCCCTGCCCGGAGCGTCGGACGACGAGGCCCAGCAGCAGGCCGCAAAGATCGTAGGCCATCTTTCCAGCCTGCTGACGCAGCCGCTCAAACCGGCGATCATGGCTGAGCGGGTCCTTGCCGTGGACGCGGACCTCCGCCCGGAGGGGAAGAGCGGGGCCATGGTGCGGTCGCTGGAGTCCTACGGCGAGTACTACCGCCGCTGGTCGCTCATCTGGGAGGCGCAGGCGCTGCTCCGTGCCCGGCCGATCGCCGGTGACGACGGGCTCGCGGCGGACTTCGTGAAGCTGATCGATCCCATCCGCTACCCGGAGGCCGTCTCCGACGCCGACATCCGGGAGATCCGCCGGATCAAGGCGCGGGTGGAATCCGAGCGGCTGCCCCGCGGTGCCGATCCCGCCAGACACCTCAAGCTGGGACGCGGCGGCCTGAGCGATGTGGAGTGGCTGGTGCAGCTGCTGCAGCTCCAGCACGCAGGAAACCATCCCGAACTGCGCACAACGTCCACCCTGAAGGCCCTTCACGCGGCGTCGACCCTGGGGCTGCTGGAGGACGAGGACGCCCGCCTGCTTGCCGACGCGTGGCGGCTTGCCAGCCGGATCCGTTCGGCGAACGTGATCTGGACCGGCCGGGCTTCCGACCTGCTGCCCTCCTCGCGGCGCGACCTCGAGGCGGTGGCACGGTGGTGCGGCTTTGAGGAAGGGATGGCCACGGCCTTCGAGGAGGAGTACCTGAGGGTGAGCAGACGGGCCCGCGCGGTGTTTGAGAAGGTCTTCTACGGCCACTGAACCGGTGCTAGGTTTGGGCGCATGGCTACCCAAATCTTCATGAACCTGCCCGTCCGGGACCTCGACAGATCCGTGCAGTTCTTCACTGCGTTGGGCTTTACGTTCAACCAGGATTACACGGACGAGAACGCCACCTGCATGGTGATCAACGACGACGCCTTCGTGATGCTCCTCGTGGAGAAGTTCTTCAAGACGTTCACCGCCAAGGAAATCGTGGACGCGACCTCGGCCACCGAAGCCATCACGGCCTTCTCCGTGGACAGCCGGGACGCCGTGGACCAGATGGTGAGCAAGGCCCTGGCGGCCGGCGGAACCGAATCGCAGCCCGTGCAGGATTACGGGTTCATGTACAGCCACAGCTTCCAGGATCCGGACGGGCACCTGTGGGAGGTCATGTGGATGGACCCGGCAGGTCCGCCCGCCGACGGGGCGGACCATGCCTCCTGACGGATCATGAGTCCGCACGTATGGCTCATTCCGTTGCGGGACCTGGATGCCGATGCCCGCGCCATCCAACTGGGCGCGGTGGCGGAACTGGAACTTGCCCCGGGCCAGCGGGAGTTTGTGGGCGACCCGCTGCGCATGATGCTGGCAGGACTCGAGGACGGTTCCCGCAGGCCCTATGTCATCGAGGCGGGCGGCAGGGCAGCCGGGGTGCTGACGCTCCAGTCGGGGGCAGCCCGGCTCGCCGGCTGGCCCGACGACGACTCCGCCTGGCTGCTTCGCGGGTTCCTGATCGACAGGCGGCGCCAGGGCCGGGGCCTGGGCCAGGCGGCCGCCTCGGCGGCAGTGGCCGCGGCCGCCAAACTGACGGCAAGGCTGGGAGGCGGCCAGGCCGGCGTCGTGCTTTCAGTCAACGAGCGCAATCCGGCCGGACAGGGTGCTTACCTGAAGGCGGGTTTTGCGGACAGAGGCGTCTATCTGGGCGGCGAGGGCGGACCGCAGCGGACCATGTACGCCCCCTTCTGAATGCTGAGCCGTCGCAGAATCAGCGCCAAACCGTTGCGCCCGCGTGGGGGCATGCCTACTCTGTGTGTTGGCAGTGCACTTCAAACCTTGTTGGGGGGAAGGCTTGAAAAGGTCTTCGTCTCGGAGGCACTCGCCGGAACAGGCTGGCTCCCGGTCTCAGCACGTCGGGAGCCAGCTTCCGGAGCGCCAACTGCGCCACGATGCGGCACGCGAGGATGCGGACCATGCCCGCGCGCAGGTGAAAAGCGGCCGTGCCCGAAGGCTCCGAAGGGCCGAGCTGCTGCTGATCGGGGCGGGCGTCGCGGCCACTCTCCTCGCGGCAGCGTACCAGTATGCCGGAATCAGGAGCACGCTGGAAAGCAGCACCGCGTCCTCCCTCTACGCCCAGCAGCAGGAGATCGACAGGATCTTCGTGGACAACGTCGACCTGCAGCCGTATTTCTGGCACCGCCGTGAACTGCCTGACGCGTCGGCCATCCGGGACCCTGCGGCCAAACTGGAGGCGGAGCAGCTGGCGGGCCGGGCGGAAGCGACGGCCCACCGCATCCTGGATCACTTCGCCCACCTCAGGTACCAGATGGGAACCCAGGCCTTCACCTCCGAACGGGCGGACTGGGAGGCCTACATGCGGCGGAGCTTCGCCGACTCCCTCATTCTGTGCCGCGCGCTGCGCGATGATGAGGAAGCCTTCGGCGGCGCCGGTCCGGATTCCCTCTGGGGACGGTACGCGCAGGAACCCTGCCGGGGAACCTAACGGGACAACCGGGATGTCCCGGCAACGGGCACCTAGCCGGGAACGGGCATGCCCGGGAAACGGCCAAGGGCGGCCACCGGTCAGTAACCGGTGGCCGCCCTTGGCGGTGTCAGGAGGATCTCCCGGGGTCAGACTAGACGCCGTAGTAGAGCTCGAACTCGTAGGGGTTCGGGCGCAGGGACAGCGGGCGGATCTCGTTCTCGTACTTGTACTCGATCCAGGTATCGATCAGGTCCTGGGTGAACACGCCGCCGGCCTGCAGGAACTCGTTGTCCTCAGCCAGTGCCTGCAGTGCTTCCTCGAGGGTGCCCGGAGCCTTGGGGATATCCTTGGCTTCTTCGGCGGGGAGCTCGTAGAGGTCCTTGTCGATCGGAGCCGGGGGCTCGATGCGGTTGCGGATGCCGTCGATGCCGGCCATCAGCTGGGCGGCGAAGGCCAGGTACGGGTTGGAGGAGGGGTCCGGAGCGCGGAATTCGATGCGCTTGGCCTTCGGGTTGGAGCCTGTGATCGGGATACGGATACCGGCGGAGCGGTTGCCCTGCGAGTAGACCATGTTGACCGGGGCTTCGAAGCCCTTGACCAGGCGGCGGTAGGAGTTAACCGTCGGGTTGGTGAAGGCGAGGACAGCGTCGGCGTGCTTCAGCAGGCCGCCGATGTACCAGCGGGCAGTGTCGGACAGGCCGGCGTAGCCCTTCTCGTCGTAGAACAGCGGCTCGCCGTTGCTCCACAGCGACTGGTGGCAGTGCATGCCCGAACCGTTGTCACCGAAGACCGGCTTCGGCATGAAGGTGACGGACTTGCCCCAGGCGTCGGCGGTGTTCTTGATGACGTACTTGAATTTCTGCAGGTCATCGGCCGCGTGGGTCAGCGTGGTGAACTTGTAGTTGATCTCGGCCTGGCCGGCCGAACCAACTTCGTGGTGGCTGCGCTCGACCTCGAGGCCGGCCTCGTCCAGTGCGACACACATGGCGTCACGCAGGTCGGCCTGCTTGTCGGTCGGGGAAACCGGGAAGTAACCGCCCTTGACGGGGGTCTTGTAACCGAGGTTTCCGCCTTCTTCTTCGCGGCCGGTGTTCCAGTGGGCTTCTTCGGAGTCGATCTTGTAGAAGCTGCCCTCGGGGGAGGACTTGTACTGGACGTTGTCGAACACGAAGAACTCTGCCTCGGGAGCGAAGAACGCGGTGTCGGCGATGCCGGTGGAGGCGAGGTAGGCTTCAGCCTTCTCTGCCACGCCACGGGGGTCGCGGTGGTACGGGTCGCCCGTACGGGGGTTCACGATGGAGAAGTTCAGCGCAAGGGTCTTCTCCATGCGGAACGTGTCCAGGAACGCGGTGGTGACGTCCGGAATGAGCTGCATGTCAGACTCGGCGATGCCCTGGAAGCCGCGGATGGAGGAACCATCGAACAGCTGGCCGTTGACGAAGAAGTCTGCGTCCACGCTCTTGGCCGGCACGTTGAAGTGCTGCTGAACGCCGGGGAGGTCGGTGAAGCGGATATCGATAAACCGAATATCTTCATCTTTGATGAACTTGAGGACTTCGTCCGCAGTCTTGAACATCTATGCTCCTTACGCATATGTAATAACTGGCTAGAAAGCCAAGTGGTCCAGCGCAATCCAATGGGCGGTAGCACAAAAGTGCCCCGCTCCAGGCTCGCTAGCAACTGTTACCACCCTAGGGATTCGGGATTTCCCGTCCGTGTCCGCTTTGTTTCCGGCAGGTTACAGAACCTACTGATATGTAAACGCTATACGGTGTCCACACTGTGGTCCATGCCTATCCAGAGTGTGAACGTCGGCGGGGCCGCGGGCGGCTCGGTAAACTTGGTGGGTGGTAGATCGCAAAGACATCGGTTCGTGGCTCAGCGGGCCGGACACTTCCGGCATTTCCAAGTACCCGGGGGAACGCCTGGGCTTTCCCGAGTCGGGCCCGGGGTCCATGGCCCGTGCCGGCCGGCGGATTCTGGCGATCACCATCGACTGGACCATCGCGCTGCTGATCAGCAACGTGTTCCTCGGCGGCAATTCCATGGCCACGCTGGGTGTCTTTGCGGCGGAGCAGATCCTGCTGATTGGAACCTTGGGCTACAGCATCGGCCACCGTGTGATGGGCATCCACGTGGTGAGGCCGGACGGGTCAGCGGCCGGCCCTCTGGCCGCCCTGGTCCGCACTGTCCTGCTGTGCCTGGTGATCCCCGCGGTCATCTTCGACCCCGACCATCGCGGACTCCATGACAAGGCCATGAACACGGTCCTCATCCGCAGGTAGGCGGCTTTCCGCGTGTGGCTGGCTGTCGGCAGGAGGCCGCGCGGGGGAGAGGTGCCCCCGGCGGAGCGCCCACCGCTCAAACAGGACGGTGGCGAAGGGGAAGACCGCCGAGAGCCCTGCGAACAGGGCAACCCTGAACGGCCAGCGCTGCAGCCGCCACAGCGCAAGGGCTGCCACTCCGTAGCCGATGAACAGTGCGCCGTGCACCGGGCCGGCAATCTCCACACCGAGTTCGGTGGTCCCTGCGATCCACTTGAAATACATCCCGGCCAGGAGCGCGGCCCAGCTGCAGGCTTCGGCCACCGCCAGCAGGCGGAAGGCACGGACGACGGCGGACGGGAGTTTCACAGGAGGCTCCGGCTTCTGTAGGGGCTGGGTCTGGCTGGGTTGTAAATGCCGTTCAAACGGGCATCGCCGTTCAAACGAACAGCGCCGGTCAAACGAATATGCCGTTCAAACGAAAATGCCGTTCAAAACGAAAAAGCCCCGGGGCCGGCGCAAGTGCGGCGGCCGCCGGGGCGTTTCGAGCGGATTAGCGTCCGCGCTGGGGGCGGGCCTTGTAGGGGTCCACGCCCTTGGGGATCGGAAGTCGGGTGCCCAGCGACGAGATGCGCTTGGACACGGCGCTGACCTCGGTTTTCGTGAGCTCGTTGTTGAGCTTGTTCATCTTTTTCGCCACCTGGCTGATGGGGACCTGGCCGTCGCCGCGCCCGGTTTCGATGACGTGGATGGTGACATTGGGAAGGATGCGGGCCAGCTTCTTCCGCTCGCCTTCGATCAGCGGGCGCACGCGGTGCGTGGGGCCTTCGGCAACCAGCACGACGCCGGGACGCCCGACTGCGCGGAACACGGCGTCCTGGGTACGCGGGTTCACAGCCACCGGCTGCTCCTCGGTGATCCAGCCGCGCTTCAGCGTGCTGAGGGCAGCCCCGGACGCACCCGGCTGGTTTTCGATCTGGGCGAAGGCCGCCCGCTCGGCGCGGCGCGACAGGATGAAGGTAGCCGCCAGGAAACCCAGCGGGATGCCGATGATCAGGCCTGTAATCCAGTTATTCAGCAACAGGCCAACAATGAGGCTGACGGCCACAACGCCCAGGAACGCCAGCAGCATGAGCCACGGCACCATGGGGTCGTGGCGGCGGGTCATGTTAAAGACTTCGCGGATCTGCTTGAGCCGGCTGGGCTTCTTTTCCTTCACGGCCTTCGGCTTGCGCCCAAAAAGACCGCGCTTGGAGCCATCAGCGGCTGCAGGAGTGTTGTTGCTGGAGTCAGGGGATTTCGCCATAGTGCCTTAATTCTACGTGATGCACGACAAAGGGCCGGACGCCGAAAAGTTCCGGCGTCCGGCCCCTGGCCACGGGAAATACGTGCTGCTACTGGTGCGCCGCGAGCAGGGAGCTGGCTTCCTGGCGGGTGGTTCCGGAGTCCTGGATGCCGTCGGCGATGTGGGCGAGTTCGGCGGGGATGTCGCGTCCTTTTTTGCGCATGGCGGTGGCCCAGAGCCGGCCGGCGCGGTAGGAGGAGCGGACCAGGGG